>NZ_ACQT01000148.1 GCF_000175235.1 Acidovorax delafieldii 2AN
ACCGAACGCGAAGACCCGGCACTGGCACGGGCGAGCCTGCAGCGCGCCCTTGAACTCGCGCCCCACGCTCTGGGCCTGCAGGGCGAGCGGGGCACGCTCGAGACCTTTTCGAACCGCTTTCCCGAAGCCCAGGCGGCCTTCGCGGCCGCGCTGCAGGACACCCCGGCAGACTACGTGGCCCTCACCGGGCGGGGGCTGCTGCGCCTCAAGCAGGGGCAGCCTGCGGCGGCTCTGGACGATTTCCTGCGTGCCGGGGTGATGGAGCCGCGCTATGCGCGGGCGCGCACCTGGACGGGCGTGGCCTACTACCAGCTCGGGCGCCACCAGGACGCCATCAGCACGTTGCAGCAGGCCAGCGCCCTCGACGACAAGGACCCTGTGCCCTACATGCTGCTGGCGCAGATCCACGCAGACCTGTTCCAGCCCGCCGAAGCCGTGGCGGCCGCCCGTGCGGCTGTACAGCGCATGCCCCATCTCAAGTCGCTGAACCAGATCGCCAATGACCAGAAGGGCAGTGCCAACCTGGGGGCTTCGCTGGCCTTCTTTGGCATGGAGGACTGGGCGCTGGAGCTGGCCCAGCAGAGCTTTTCGCCTTACTGGGGTGGCAGCCATCTGTTTCTGGCAGACCGCTATCAGGGGGAGTTCAACAAGAACTCGGCTCTGTTCCAGGGCTTTCTGACCGACCCGATGGCCTTTGGTGCCAGTCAGCGCCATGCCTCGCTGCTCCAGCAGCCCGGCAGCCACGGGGCGGTGGAGGTCACGTTCGACAAGGCTTTTTACCGCCTAGCTTCGCCCTCGGTCACGCTCAATGGCATGGACAACAGCCACGTTCCCGTGTCGTGGTTCGTAAAGGCGCAGACGGCTTCGGCCCAGCGGTTTCCGCTGGACGTGGGGGTGTCGGGCTTTCCGGCATTTTTCGATGGCACCGGCACGGGCGAGGTCCGAGCCGATGTGCTCACGCTGGGGTTCGGGTTGCAGCCCTCCGAACGGCTCAACCTGTTTGCCTATGCCAACCGGTTCGACATGAAGCTCGACGCCGACAACCGTTTTCGCACGCATCTGGACAACACCGTGAGCCAGGGGGCGCTGGGGCTGTCCTACCGCTGGAGCCCGGCCGAGCAAACGTGGCTCAAGTTCGGGCGCAGCGTGGAGGCCACGAATACCACCAACTATCCGGCGTTGTTCGTGTCCGACCCCCTGGTGGGCGTGCTGGGGCTGCAATCCACGCCGCGCAAGGCGTTCTCCGATGTGCAGCTGCGCCACAGCTTCGATCCGGAGCCCGGCACGCGCTGGAGCGTGGCGCTGGAGCACGTGGTGGAAAAGCAGTCCAGCGAAACCGTTGCCCTGGGCTCGGTCGGCGGTGTGCTGGGCAGTGGCCAGACGGTGTCCGATCTGCTGGCGTTCGGCGGCACCAACGCCATCGACCGGCGCTATACCGGCCTCACGCTGGCCGGGCAGAAGCAGTTGGATGCCGGGCTGCGGATCGATGCGGCCCTGGGCATCCAGCAGATACGCCACCGCGTGGACGGCGAAAGTGCCGTGATCCTGGCCAACGCCGAGGCGGTGGTGAACGAGCTGGCGCAGCGGCACGACACCGAGCGCGCGGTGACGCCGCGCATTGGATGGGTGTGGCAACCCGCTGTGGGAACCACCGTGCGCCTGGCCTACCAGGACTGGATGCGGCCGCTGAGCGTGTCCACCCTCACCAGTGTCGAAACGGCCGGCATACCCGTGGAAGACCGACTGGTGGAAGCGGGCGGGCGCCACAAGCGCAGCGTGGCGCAACTGGGCATGGAGCTGGGTGAGCGCACCTTCGTGAGCGTGCGGGCCGACTACCTGCGCGTGCGCAACCCGGGCACGCTGGGCGTGGACCTGCGCACCCCCAGCCTGCCGTTCCTCGAAGAAATGCGCAATGCCCAGCTGCTCAACCTGTCGGCCACAGAGGTGCTCGAAGGGACGCCCAGCTACGAGGAAGGTACGCTGCGCACGCTGACCGCGGGTGTGAACCACATGGTCAGCCGGCACTGGTCGGCCTATGGCAAATACCTGGCCCAGCACAGCAGCAGCCAGTACGCCACGGGCAGCGCGCAAGACGGCACGATGGCGGAGGGTCGGATGATCCCCTACATCCCGCGCCACACCCTGGTGGCCGGCGCCACGTGGGCAAGCACGCAGTGCATTTACGTCAGCGGGCGGGCGGTGTACCGGTCGAAGCGCTTCGAGGACAAGGAAAACCTGACGCCCATGCCTGCTGGCTGGAGCCTGGACCTCATGGGCTTCTGGGAAACCCAGGACAAGCGCTGGGTGGTGGGCGTGGCTGCGCTGAACCTGCTGGGCAACAAGTCGGCGCGCCAGAAGGCCCGTTATGTCCTGGATGCGCGATACCGCTTCTAGGGCAGGCCGTCAGCAGCAGGGGCTCGCGCTGGCCGCGGGCCTGCTGGCCCTGCTGCTGCTGTGGGGGGCCACATTCACCAGCCCGTGGCACGCGCTCGAATTCAAGACCTTCGACGTCTTCACGGCGCTGGCGGCGCCCCGGCGCAGCGGCTTGCCGCTGGTCATCCTGGCGATCGATGAGCCCACGTTCCAGGAGCTGAACCAGCCCTGGCCGTTTCCGCGCAGCCTGCATGCGCGCCTGCTGAGGCGCCTGCATGCCGATGGGGCGGCCGCAGTGGGCTTTGACGTGGTGTTTGCCGATCCTTCCACCGAAGAAGAAGACGCCGCGCTGCAGCAGGCGATTGCCGAGGCCGCACCGGTGGTGCTGGCCGCCGCCCGCGAAAAGGTCGAGAGCGGCAACGCAACGTTGTGGACCGATGTGCCGCCGCTGCCGCGGTTTCTGGAAGCGGGCGCGCAGGCGGGTGACGTGGGTGTGCAGCCCGACGACGATTTCGTGGTGCGCCGCGCCAGCCTTCATCCGGACAGCTTCGCCGCGCGGCTTGCTTCCCGGGTGCGCGGCGGCCTGCCACCGCCGGCTGCGGCGCCGGAATTCTTGGCCTACCGCGGACCGCGCGGCACTTTCGACACCCGCTCGTACTATCAGGCGCTGGAGCCGGGTCTGCTGCCGCCGGGGTTCTTCCGGGACAAGATCGTGCTCGTGGGGCGCTCCGCGCGCACGGTGCCCGAACTCCAGCATGCGCAGGCCGACCTGTTCAATTCGCCATTCGGAGCATTGGGGGGCGACCGATTGTTCCCGGGCGTCGAGCTGCAGGCCACCCTGCTCGACAACCTGCTCGCAGGCGACGGGCTGCGTGCCGCGCATGGGGGCTGGACGGCAGCTCTGGTGCTGCCGCTGTTGCCGCTGCTGGTGTGGGGCGGGCAGCGCCTGCATCCGGGCAGCCTGGCCGCCATTGCCGGAGCTGCCGTCCTGGTCCAGGGCGTGGTGGCATGGGTGCTGTTCGCCCATGCCCGCGTGTGGCTGCCACCCCTGCTGCCCATGGTCTCAGCCCTGGTGCTCTACGGCACCACGGTGGTGGTAGGGCATGCCGCCGTGCGCCGACGGGCGCGCCAGACGCGCGCCATGTTGTCGCAGTACGTGCCCGCCGCCGTGGTGTCGCGTCTTATCGCGCACCCGGAATTGCTGCGCCTGGGCGGCGAAGCGCGCGAAGTCACGGTGATGTTCACCGACCTGGCGGGCTTCACCACCTTGTCCGAGCAGCTCAGCGCCGAGCAGACCGTGGAGGTGCTCACGGGCTATTTCAGTGCCATGACACCCATCATCCACCGCAGGGGGGGCACGGTCGACAAATTCATCGGCGATGCCGTGATGGCCTTCTGGGGCGCTCCGCTGGATGACCCCCGGCACGCCGAAAACGCCGTGCGTGCGGCGGTAGAAATGCAGCAGGCCATGCACGGGCTGGTGGCCGATCTCGGCAAGCGGGGCCTGCCCCCCATCCACATGCGCATTGGCCTGCACACGGGGCGCGTGGTGGTGGGCAATGTGGGGTCGGACCAGCGGTTTTCGTACACGGCGATTGGCGATGCGGTCAATCTGGCGGCTCGGCTGGAGGGTGCCAACAAGGCCTTCGGCACGCAGATCCTGCTGTCGGGTGCCACGGCGGCGCAACTGCCTGCCGATGTGGCGCTGCGCCCATTGGACGACGTGATCGTCAAGGGAAAGTCCGAACCCGTACGCGTCTACACCCCCTGCGACGATATACAGGTTTGCGCGCTGGGAGCGGCCGTGCTGGACGCGTTCCATGCGCGGCAATGGGCGCAGGCGGACCAGTTGTTGCAGGCCCTGCTGGCGCTGCGTCCTCACGACCCCGCTGCAGTGCATCTGCGCGAGCGGGTGGCGGTTGCCCGCTCGTTGCCACCCGGTGCGCCCTGGTCGCCTGCGGTGGCGCTGGACAAATTGTGAAGAGGGGCGCGCGGGCGCATCGCACCGAACGCGCCGCATGGGTTTGCATGGGCTTGCGTGGGCCAGACGGCCCTGGCCGTGCGAAGTGTTATTGACCGAAATCAAGCCCGACGCCAAGGTTGCGTGCATGATGGAACCATCCCGGTGGCCATGGCTTGCGAGCCAGCCCCGCTTTGTTTTCATAAGGAGTGCCTCATGCAAGTACAAGTACACACCGATGACCACATCCAGGGTGGAGAGTCTTTGGCCCAATGGATCCAGGAAGAGGCGGCCAGCCGACTGGCGCGGTTCCGCGACCATCTCACGCGGCTGGAGGTGTTTCTGTCGGATGTGGATGCGGGCAAGTCGGGCGCGGAAGACAAGCGCTGCCGCATCGAGGCCCGCGTGGCCAGCCGCCAGCCGGTGACCGTGACGGCCGACGCCGACAAGATGGCCATGGCGTTCACCAACGCGGTTGAGAAACTGGTGCGCGCGCTGGATGCCGACCTCGGACGTGCCAAGGACCGCAACGGGCGCGACACCATCCGCGATGCCCAGGAATAAGCTGGGGGATGTATTAATCGCCCAAGCCGTGGTCCCTGCGGGTCCGGCATAAAAAAACGCGCCCGAGGGCGCGTTTTTTGTGGGCTCGCAGGACTTACTTGGCTGCCACCACGCGGGCCATTTCCAGGCACTTGTTGGAATAGCCCCACTCGTTGTCGTACCAGGCCACCACCTTCAGGAACGTGGTGTCCAGGGCGATGCCGGCTTCGGCATCGAAGACGCTGGTGCAGCTTTCGCCGCGGAAGTCGGTGGCCACTACCTTGTCTTCCGTGTAGCCCAGGATGCCCTTGAGGGCGCCTTCGGACTGGGCCTTCATTTCGGCGCAGATCTCGGCATAGGTGGCGGGCTTTTCCAGCTCGACCGTCAGGTCCACCACCGAAACGTCGGAGGTGGGCACGCGGAACGACATGCCGGTGAGCTTCTTGTTCAGTTCAGGAATCACCACGCCCACGGCCTTGGCGGCACCGGTGCTCGAGGGGATGATGTTTTCCAGAATGCCGCGGCCGCCGCGCCAGTCCTTGTTGCTCGGGCCGTCCACGGTCTTTTGCGTGGCGGTGGCGGCGTGCACGGTGGTCATCAGGCCGCGCTTGATGCCCCACTTGTCATTCAGCACCTTGGCCACGGGGGCCAGGCAGTTGGTGGTGCAGGAGGCGTTGGAAATGATGGCCTGGCCAGCGTAGGTCTTGCAGTTCACGCCGTGCACGAACATTGGCGTGTCGTCCTTCGAAGGGGCCGACATGATGACCTTCTTGGCGCCTGCGTCGATGTGCTTCTGTGCCGTTTCCTTGGTCAGGAACAGGCCCGTGGCTTCGATCACGATATCGGCACCGACCTCGTTCCACTTCAGCGCGGCCGGGTCGCGTTCCTGCGTGAGACGGATCTTCTTGCCGTTGACGATCAGCGTATTGCCTTCCACCGACACTGAGCCCTTGAAGCGGCCGTGCACCGAGTCGTACTTGAGCATGTAGGCCAGATAGTCGGGTTCCAGCAGGTCGTTGATGCCAACGACTTCAATGTCGCTGAAGTTCTGCACGGCAGCGCGGAACACCATGCGGCCGATGCGGCCGAAGCCGTTGATACCAATCTTGATCGTCATAGTCTCTCCAAAGTTGATGTTCAAAAGTCCCAAAAATCAAAGGGGCCCCACATCGCTGCAGGGCCCCTGGCCGGATCACTTGCGCTTGAGCACCGCCTGCACGGTGGCCGCCACGTTTTCCTCGGTGAAACCGAAGTGCTTGAACAGCACGGGGGCCGGGGCCGATTCACCGTAGGTGTCGATGCCGACCACGGCCGCGCAGCCGTACTTCCACCAGCCGTCGGTCACGCCCATTTCCACGGCCACACGCGGCAGGCCGGCGGGCAGCACGGCCTTCTTGTACTTGGTGTCTTCGCGGTCGAAGGTGGTGGTGCTGGGCATGGAGACCACACGCACGGGGATCTTCTTGTCGGCCAGCAGGCGCTGGGCCTTGAGGGCCAGCTGCACTTCCGATCCGGTGGCGATGATCACCGCCACGGCCTTCTTCTTGAGGCCCACGTCGGCGGGTTCGCTCAGCACATAGGCGCCGCGCGAGATGTCGCCCAGGTCGCGCTTGGGTGCGTAGGGCAGGTTTTGGCGCGACAGGGCGAGCACCGTGGGCTTGTTGCGGTTGGACAGGGCCACGCTCCAGGCCACGGCGGTTTCGGCCGTGTCGGCGGGGCGCCAGACATCGAGGTTGGGGATCAGGCGCAGGCTGGCCACATGCTCGATGGACTGGTGCGTGGGGCCGTCTTCGCCCAGGCCGATGGAGTCGTGCGTGAACACATGGATCACGCGCTGCTTCATCAGCGCAGCCATGCGGATGGCATTGCGGCTGTAGTCGCTGAAGGTGAGGAAGGTGCCGCCATAAGGGATGAAGCCGCCATGCAGGGCGATGCCGTTCATCACTGCGGCCATGCCGAATTCGCGCACGCCGTAGTTGATGTGGCGGCCACCGATTTTCTTGCCGCCTTCCAGTTCGGTCTGCACCACGTTGCCCTGCAGGTCGAAGCGCAGGTTGGGCGTGCTCTTGGTGTTGGTGAGGTTCGAGCCCGTCAGGTCGGCGCTGCCGCCCAGCAGTTCGGGCAGGGCGGCGGTGAAGGCTTCCAGCGCCAATTGGCTGGCCTTGCGGCTGGCCACGGTCTCGCCCTTGGTGTGGGCGGCCACCACGGTGTCCACGGCCACTTGCGCAAAGTTGGCGGGCAGGTCGCCGTTCATGCGGCGCGTGAATTCCGCGGCCAGCTCGGGGAAGGCGGCGCTGTAGGCGGCGAAACGCTCGTTCCAGGCGGCTTCCGCGCTCTGGCCGTTGGCCTTGGCGTTCCAGCTGGCGTACACATCTTCGGGTACGACGAAGGGTTCGCTCGTCCAGCCCAGGGCTTCGCGGGTGAGCTTGATTTCGTCGGCGCCCAGGGGCTCGCCGTGGGCCTTGGCGGTGTTGGCGCGGTTGGGGCTGCCCTTGCCGATGTGCGTCTTGCACACGATGAGGGTGGGGCGCTCGGTCTGCTTCTTGGCTTCGGCGATGGCCTCGGCCACCTTGTCGGCGTCGTGGCCGTCGATGGGGCCAATCACGTTCCAGCCGCAGGCGACGAAGCGCAGGGGGGTGTTGTCGGCAAACCAGGGGGCCACCTGGCCGTCGATGCTGATGCCGTTGTCGTCGTACAGCGCGATCAGCTTGTTGAGTTTCCAGGCGCCGGCCAGCGACACGGCTTCGTGGCTGATGCCTTCCATCAGGCAGCCGTCGCCCAGGAAGGTGTAGGTGTGGTGGTCGACCACGGCGTGGCCTTCGCGGTTGAATTCGCTGGCCAGCAGCTTTTCTGCCAGCGCAAAGCCCACGGCATTGGTGATGCCCTGGCCCAGGGGGCCGGTGGTGGTTTCCACGCCGGGCGTCACGCCCACTTCGGGGTGGCCGGCGGTCTTGCTGTGCAGCTGGCGGAAGTTCTTGAGTTCGCTGATCGGCAGGTCGTAGCCGGTGAGGTGCAGCAGCGCGTACAGCAGCATGGAACCGTGGCCGTTGGAGAGCACGAAACGGTCGCGGTCAAACCAGTGGGGGTTGGCCGGGTTGTGCTTGAGGTGGCGGCCCCACAGCGCAACGGCCATGTCGGCCATGCCCATGGGGGCGCCGGGATGGCCGGAATTGGCTTGTTGAACTGCGTCCATGGCCAACGCGCGGATTGCGTTGGCCATCTGGTGGGATTGCTGGGTGTTGGCCATGGGGTGGGCGGCTCCGGAGGGGGAGGTTCAGGGGAAACCCGGCATTTTACCGGGGTGGCTTTCAGGCGCCTGAATCGTCCGTCATCACCCAATGGCCCCTGGCGGCAATGCACTACAGTGCGGGCCATGCAAGGACTGCATCTCACCGCTGATCTTCGGGGTTGCCGCTGCGCGCCCACCTGGCTGCTGGACGCCGCGGCATTGGGTCGGGCCTGTACCGACGCGGTGCGCGCTGCCGGGCTGCACCCCGTGGGGCAGCTGTTCCATGAATTTCCGGCCACTGCGCAGGGTCCTGGCGGGGTGACTGCTACTGTTTTGCTAGCGGAATCGCACCTGTGCGTGCACACATGGCCCGAGCAAGGTGCCGTCACCCTCGATGTCTATGTGTGCAACTTCGGCGCCGATCATTCGGGCAAGGCACGCGCCTTGATGGAAGCCTTGCTGGCCCTTTTCGAACCCGCCGAGGTGCAACGCAACGCCCTGCAGCGCGGTGCCGTGGGGTTCGCCACGGAGGCCGTGCAATGACGGCGTCGGCCGTGGCGCAGGTTCCCGCACTGGTGCTGGCCGCCGGCCGTGGCGAGCGCATGCGGCCCCTCACCGACACCACGCCGAAGCCGCTGCTGCAAGTGCAGGGCCGGCCTCTGCTGCAATGGCATTTGCAGGCCTTGGCCAGCGCCGGTGTTTCGCGCGTGGTGATCAACACCGCCTGGCTGGGCGAGCAGATCGTGGCGCATTTTTCGCATCAAAATGGCCTGACGCGCTTGCCAGACAAGCGCGAGCAGCTATCAATTTCATACTCCATGGAAGGGGTGGATTTCGGGGAGGCGCTGGAGACGGCCGGCGGCATTGCGCGTGCCCTGCCGCAGCTGGGCCCGGTTTTCTGGCTGGTCGCCGGCGACGTGTTCGCGCCGGACTTCACCTTCGACGCCGCCGCCGTGCAGCGCTTTGCCGCCAGCGATGCGCTGGCGCACCTGTGGCTCGTGCCCAACCCGGCGCACAACCCGCGGGGCGACTTTGGCCTGTCACCACAGGGGCTGGCGCTGAACCTGCCGGCGGACG
>NZ_ACQT01000147.1 GCF_000175235.1 Acidovorax delafieldii 2AN
ATCCTGATCGGCGCCTATGCCGAGAGCCTGCGCCTCATGCGCACGGTGGGAGTGGATGTGGACCGGGCCCTGCTGCGCGTGCCGCTGGCCCTCACCTTCCCGGACGGCACAGGCCTGCGCCTGCCCGACCTGCCGCCGCCCTGGGACGCGCTGTTGGGCATCGCGCGGGCACGGGGCTGGAGCACGGGCGATAAGGTGGCGCTGTTGCGTACCGCCGTGGCATGGCGGTTGCGGGGATTCCGCTGCGCGCCCAGCGCCTCGGTGGCACAACTGTGCGCGGCGCTGCCAGCCAAGCTGCTGCAGGAATTTATCGACCCGCTCTGCGTTTCCGCCCTCAACACCCCGGCGGCGCAGGCCAGCGGCCAGGTCTTCCTGCGGGTGCTGAAAGACAGCCTGTTCAGCGGCCGGGGCGGATCCAACCTGCTGCTGCCCCGCGCCGACCTGGGCACTCTGTTTCCCGAATCGGCCACGCGGTGGCTTCAGGCGCATGGTGGCGAGGTGCGCACCGGCCAGCGGGTGCTCGGCATCGAGCGGGCGCCCAACGGCTGGCGGGTGAACGGCGCGCCCTTCGATGCGGTGGTGCTGGCATCCACCAGCACCGAGGCGGCCCGCCTGGTTCGCTCGGCGTTTGCCGCGCTGCCAGGACCTGCGGCCACCGCATTGCAGGGCTGGGCGGCCACGGCCGAGGCGTTGCGCTTCACGGCCATCGCCACCGTCTATGCCCAGATGCACCCCACGCCACAGGCGGCCGTGCTCGCGCAACCCATGCTGGCGCTGCGGCCCTGCGAAGGCCGCCCGGCACAGTTCGTGTTCGACCGCGGCCAACTCGGCGGCCCCGCCGGCTTGCTGGCTTTCGTTGTCAGTGCCAGTGAGGGCGACCGGGCCACGCTGGAACAGGGCGTCCTGGAGCAGGCGCGCGAACAGGCCGGGTTGCAGGGCCTGCGCATCGTGCAGACCGTGGTTGAAAAACGGGCCACCTTCGCCTGCATCCCCGGCCTGCAGCGCCCCCCGCTGGCGTTGTGCGAAGGCCTCTGGGCCTGCGGCGACTATGTCGAGGGCCCCTACCCCGCCACGCTCGAGGGCGCAGTGCTGAGCGGCACGGCGGTCGCTGAACAGCTCGTGCGCGCAGCAGCGCCACCTGGCACGGCGGGCTAAGAACCTGCTTGCGCTATTTTTTTCACAGCAAAGGCCACGCGAACTGCGTCCATCCAGCCCCTGACGACTCCGAGGCCGTGCCATGGCCAGGAACAACGGGGGGCTCGGCTTGCGCAGTCCTTTCTTCAGGGGCGATCCCCAAGGGCCGTTCGCGGCGCTGCCAAGCCCCGCTGGAGCCGCCACTCCCGTTCGTTTGGCGCCTTGCGCTTGATGCTTTTGACTCCTTTGACCCTTTGGGGCGGCAACGCATCCGGCAAAACAGTGCGAACTGGCCCGTGGCGGCTGCCGCCTTGCTCCCCTGCGCAGCATCCATGGCCTTGGCCTGAAGCGCCGCACCCTCGCTGCGCTTTGAATTCGCCCTAACCCGCCAGGCTGCCGCCCACCACCGGCCCACGGCCACCCCAGGCCAAAATGTCTGTGGGCGGCCGTCAGGGAGCGGCTGTCGGGGCTCGGGGCTCGGGGCTCGGGGCTCGGGGCTCGGGGCTCGGGGCTCGGAGCTCGGAGCTCGGAGCTCGGAGCTCGGAGCTCGATGTTCAGTGGCCAGACTACTTTCCGATGCCATGGCCACTCCACTGGGTCACGCTGGGCACCATTCCCCCAGGGCACCGCAAATCACCCGCACCGGCCGCGCAACCAGGCGCCCCAGCCACGCCCGGCCTGGGAAAAATGGCCCCCTCCTTGCGTGGTCCTATTTCCCATTTAATGTAACCATATGCATCTTCTGCAATAAAATAGCTGCAGATGCAGCCATTTGACCGCCTCTCCACGTTCCCCGACACCGTTCTGCATCCCCAACCGGCTTCCCGCGCGACCGGGTTGTGGCGCATAGCGGCAGCTTTGGCGTTGGTCCTCGTTTGTGGCGGTATCTACTGGGGCCAGCTTCTGGCCCAGCAGCGTGATCAAAGGGCTTTTGCCGAAAACCAGGCGCAACTGCGGGCCACCCAGATGTCCGCCACCATGGCAACGCAGGTTGAAACCCTGGTCGGCGGGCTGGAATACCTGGCGCGCAGCCTTGCGATGACCTACGAGGCCGAGCCGAAGCAGTATTTCCCGCTGGCCGTGGGTACGGCTCTCTCCAGTTTTCCCAAGGGCAGCATTGCCCAGATTGCCATCGCCAACGCGGCAGGCGAGATCGTCTACTCCAGCCTTGACCGCGCACTGCCGCCCCAGGCGGCGCTGGTCTCGATTGCTGACCGCGAGCACTTCCGGGCGCATGTCCTGCGCGCCGAGCCCCGCCTGTACATCAGCCGCCCGGTGCTGGGGCGGGTGTCGGGCCAATGGTCGGTGCAATTCACGTACCCGGTGCTCCATGGGGAGCAGTTCAAGGGCGTGGTGGTGCTGTCGATTGCCCCCGACTACCTCTCCTCCCATTTCCGCGAAGTGTTCACCGAAGGCAAGGACGTGGCGCTGCTGGTGCGGTCCGATGGCTCTTACCTCGCTCGCTCGCACCAGCAGGAGGCTGTGCTCCATCTCTCCGTCCCGCCCGAGCGCGACTTTCTCGTCCACCCCGAACAGGTGCGCGGCCACTACCAGGCCAAAGCGCCCATCGACGGCACGGAACGTCTTTATGCGTGGCAGCGCCTGCATGGCTATCCATTGATCGTGAGCGTGGGCCTCGAGCGCGCGCGCGTGCTGGCAGCCACCGAACGCAGCATTCGCGAAAGCCGCATCAGGAATGCCGCGGGCACGGTGATGACCATGGCGGCGGCCCTGTGGATTGCCCTGCTGTTCGTGCGCCAGCGCCAGTCTCAGATGCGGCTGGAACGGCATCGACAGCGTTACCAACTCGCGCTGGAAGGCGGAAAACTCGGCACCTGGGAGTGGACCACGGACGAAGCGCACTTCCAGGTGGACGAGCGCTGGCACGACCTGCTGGGCACCCCGGCCTCACAGGGACCGCCCAGCCTGGCCAATCTGCACGAACGCACGCATCCGGACGATTGGGCCGCCTGGCGTGCCGCCCTCGACGCCCACGTGCGCGGCGAGACCGAGACCTTTGACGCCGAATCGCGCCTGCGCCACCAGGACGGCACGTGGCGCTGGATTCACGTTTGCGGTCGCATCATCCAGCGCGCCGCGCCCGGCCATCCGCAGCGCATCACCGGCACCTATGCCGATGCCACCGAACGCTATGCCGCCGAGGCAGCCCGCGCCGAACTGCAGCAGCGCCTCGCCAAGCTCGTGGCCCAGGTCCCCGGCACGGTGTACCAATACCGCCTCGATCCAGACGGCAGCAGTCACTTCCCGTATGCCAGTTCCAGCATCACAGTCACCCTGGGCATCGCGCCCGATGCCGCGGCGCTCAATGCCGAGCACGCATTTGTGCGCATCCATCCAGACGACCGCGATCGCGTCAGGGCAAGCATTGCCGAGTCGGCGCGCACACTGGCAGCATGGCACTGCGAGTGGCGCCAGATACTGCCCAACGGCGATGTGCGCTGGTTCGCAGGCTCAGCCAATCCCGAGCGCGAGGCCGATGGCGGGACGCTGTGGCATGGCTACCTCCATGACGTCACTGAACAGCATGCATTCACGGAAGCCCTGCGACGCAGCGAAGAGCGGCTGCGCCTGACCGTGGCGGCGGTGCAGGACGGTTTGTGGGAGTGGAACACCGCCACGGGAATGATCTCGCTCGACACGCGCTGTCTCGAGATGCTGGGCTACGAGGGGCAGCCGCACATCCTGTCATTCCGCGCCTGGCAGCGACTCGTGCACCCGGATCAGCGCAGGGCGCTGTTCACAGCACTGCAAAGGCAGGTGGCCCTGAGCGAACTTTTCGATGTGGAAGTACGCCTGCGCGCGGCGGACGGCCAATGGCGCTGGGTGGAAATCCGGGGCCACGTGGCACCCACCGCCGCTAACGATAGCCTGGGCTCAGGCACGTTGATCATCGGCACCCAGACCGACATCGGCCAGCGCCGCGCCGACAGCCAGCTGCAGCATGCCCTGCTCGACAATGCCGCGGCGGCACTGTTCGTGTCGTCGCCCAGCTACACCATCGAACTGGCCAACCAGCGCGCCGAGGAGATCTTCTCGCAGGACGGGCTGCCGCTCAAGGGCCGCAGCATGCAATGGATCCATCGCGACACACCCGCCTACGAAGAATTCGTCCGCTCCGACGAGGAGGTGCGCCGCAGCGGTTCGGTGTACCGCGAATACCAGCTGCGGGTGGCCTCGGGGGCCTTGCGCTGGTTCTCGCTGCGCGGCACGCTGCTCGACCCCGATCAGCCGGCGGGCAACCTCATCTGGACGCTCATGGACACCACCGAGCGCCGGCAGGCCGAAGAGGCGCTTTCGTCGGCACGGGCCCACCTGCTGGAGATCATCCAGCACTTCCCGGGGGGGGTGCTGGTGCAGGACGCGGCGGGGTCGGCCGTGGTGGTCAACCAGGCCATGTGCGACGTTTTTCGACTGCCCTCGCGCGCCGCCGACGTGATTGGCTGCAGCCGCGAGGCGCTCGAATCCCTCATGCCACCAGAGGCACGCCCCCTGCAGCCGTCCAGAAACCCCAGCCACAACGATGCGGTGGCGGCGGAATATGAAATCGTGCTGAACGACGCACGCACGGTGCGCATTCAGTACATTCCCATCCGCAAGCCCCAAGGCGAACACCAGGGCCGCCTGTGGATCGCCAAGGACGTGACCGAACGGCGACGCCACGAGCAGACCCTCGAGCGCCTGGCCACCACCGACGCCCTCACCGGGCTGGCCAACCGCCGCGCCTTCATGGCCCGGCTCGAGGAAGAGCGCATGCGCCCCTCGATGGGCGGGCGTGGCGGCATGCTCATCATGCTGGACCTCGACCATTTCAAGCGGGTCAACGACACCTGGGGGCACGCGGCAGGCGACGAGGTGCTGGTGCACCTTGCGCGTCTGCTGCGGGGGGATCTTCTGCGTGCCACCGACCTGGCGGGCCGCCTGGGCGGCGAAGAGTTCGCCGTGCTGCTGCCCGACACCACCGCCGAGGAAGCCCTCGGCGTGGCCGAGCGGCTGCGCCGCGCACTCGAACAAAGCAAGATCCATGTGGGCGATGGCGCCACGCTCCAGGTCACTATGAGCCTGGGCGTCGCTCCGATCACCGGTGACGCGCTGGCCGTGCTAGCGCACGCCGACATCGCCTTGTACGAGGCCAAGAACACCGGCCGCAACAAGGTCGTGCTGGCACGGTCGGACGAACCAGTGCCGCTACCTGCAGCCTGAGTGGCTCGTCCGTTGGTACCCCGGCCCCGCCGACCGAGAAGATGGCCATGCGCGGCCCCAAACCCGCGATTGGAAGGCACGAGGCGGGCGATCTCGCCGCACAATGCGGGAGCCCATCCAAGGAGACTTTTTTCATGCACCAACTTCCCCCTTTTGCCCCCACTCGCCGACAGTTGCTGGGCGCCGGCAGCGCAGCCGCCCTTGGCGGCCTGCTGCCCGCTACATCCTGGGCCCAGGCCACCTGGCCCACCAAAGCAGTGCGCTTCGTGGTGCCCTTTGCGCCGGGTGGCAGTTCGGAAATCGTGGCGCGCTCCACTGCGGCCGAACTGAGCAAGACGCTAGGGCAGAGCGTGTTCGTGGACAACAAGCCGGGCGCGGCCGGCAACATTGCCATGGCGGAAGTCGCGCGTGCGGAAGACCACCACACGCTGATCCTCGGCCACATCGGCACGCTGGCGGTGAACCCTTTCATCTTCGACAAGCTGCCCTATGACGCCAACAAGGACTTCAAGCCCGTGAGCCTGCTGGCCAAAGTGCCCAGCCTGTACGTGGTGCACCCCGACGTACCGGCAAAGAACCTCAAGGAGTTCATCGCTTATGTGCGCAAGAACCCGGGGCGGTTCAGCTATGGTTCGGCCGGCAACGGCAGCGCCGGCCACCTGGCGTTTGAATACCTCAAGATGACGGCCGACCTGTTCATGCTGCACGTGCCCTACCGTGGCACCGGCCCCATGATGACCGACCTGCTCTCCGGTCGCCTGGACGCATCCGCCGTGGGCGCGGCCGCCATGCTGCCCTTCATCAAATCAGGCAAGGTGCGCTGCATTGCCACTGGCTCTGCCCAGCGCCTGCCCCAGCTGCCCGATGTGGCCACCGTGGCCGAGCAGGGGTTTCCCGGCTTCGAGATGACCCAGTGGTACGGCATGCTGGCGCCCGCCAATCTGGCGCCGGCCCATCTCGACAAGCTGTCCACCGAAACCATGAAAGCCGTCAGGACCCCGGCCTCGCTGGAGCGCCTGGGCGGCGACGCAGCCGAAGCCATCGGCGGCACCCCCGCGCAATTTGCCCAGTTCATCGCGGCTGAACAGGCGCGCTGGAAGAAAGTGCTGCTGCGCGCCAAGGTCAAGCCCGACTGACGAAGCCCTCCGGCAGGCAGCGCGCGCCGGGCGCACCGCCTGCCGCGCCATCAAGGCAAGCCTGCGTTGCCCCGCGGCCCGCTCCGCCAGGAGGGCTGCGCGCCCCCACGCCGCCCACATGCAAGCCATGCCGGCATGCACGTGGCCTGTCCCTTGGACCAGTTCCTGCTGGCTGCTGGCCCTATTTCTCGATCCACCACTGGATGACCACCTTGGCCAGAAACCCCAGGAAGCCTACGCCCAGCCCCAGAAACAGCACGAAGGTCCCGAACCGGCCGGCCTTGGACTCCCAGGCCAATTGTCCGATGATGAACAGCATGTAGAGGATGAACGCTCCCACCCCGTAGGTGAGAAAGAAGCTCGAAATCTGCGCTTCGGTGAAACCAAAGATCATGGACGCACCCCTTGCATCGGCGCAGCGCTTTCGCCTTCACGCAGCGGCAGGCTGGACGCATCCACCAGGTCGCGGTAGGCGTGCCAGCTGGCATGGCCCAACATGGGCATGACTGCTATCAACCCCAGCAGCAGCGAACCCAGGCCCAGCAGGGTGAACCCCAGAATCAACGCGGCCCACAGTGCCATGGGCACCGGGTTGGCCAACACCGCCTGCCAGCTCGTCAGGATCGCCTGGCGCAGGCTGGCGCGCCGGTCCAGCAACAAAGGCATGGCCACCACACTGGACAAAAAGATGGGTGCGGCCATGAGGCTACCCAGGGCCAGCCACAGCGCAAACAGTCCGCCGCCAGGGGCCAGCACCACATGCAGCAAAAAGTCCCGCGGCGTCTCGATGGGCACCGGGGCCAACAGGGTGATCAGTGCCGCCGAGGTCACGACCCAGCCTGTCGCAGCCAGTGCCAGCAGGGCTCCGAACTGCACCATGCACCAATAGTCATTGCCCCGTTTGTCGGCGTGGCTGCTCTGCCAGCTGAGCCACGTTTTCAGCACCACGGTCATGTTGGCCGGCTCGTGCCGCTCCAGCGCCCGGCTCAGCGCATACAGGCTGGTGGCCAGCACCGGCGCCACCACCAGAAAGCCCGACAGCGCACCGGCCAACAGCCAGAAACGGTTGTAGGCCACGGCCATGATGGCGGCGCCCAGCAGCGTCATCGCCAGCCCGTGCGCGAAGCTGATCCAACCCGCACGTGCCATGTCCCGCCAGCCCAGCGCGAGCCAGGCAAGCGGTTGCATCAGCCCGATGGTTCGGACAACGGGCAGTGGGGGGGGCGGGGTCAAAGGCATAGGATGTCTCTGTGGGGTGACGAGCGTCTGTTCATGGTGTTTTGTCAGCGCGGGGCATGTAGCGCGCTCCAGTGCGGGCCCCAGCCACCGCCAACGCAGCGACGCCGGTAGGCGGCGCGACGGCGTGTGGCGCGCAAAGGCATTCCGAAGGCAATGCCGGCGGCACCGGTGCCGCTGCGGAAATCCTCCGCCATGCCGCGCACCGGCGCGGGAGGGCGGTGCCCGCAGAATGCCGGTCGATTACAGCGCATGGGGGCGTGGAGAAGCGGGCTGGCTTGCAGGCGCCGCAAGCCCCTCCAGCATGCGGCACAGCTCGGTCAGGGTGGCGACCGTGGCATGGGGTGGCTGTGCGTGCGGCCAGTCCTGACCCGTGCTGTTCAGCCACACCGCCTGCATGCCTGCATTGATGGCCGCCTGCGCATCCAGTGTTGCGTCGTCACCCACATGCAGCACCTCATGGGGTTGCACCCCCACGGCGCTCGCCGCAGCATGGAAGATGCGCGGGTCGGGCTTGGCCACGCCGAACTCCCGCGCGCTGATGCTGGCTTTGAAATAGTGGCCGATGCCCACGCGGTGCACATCGGCATTGCCGTTCGAGACAGCCACCACGGGGTAGCGCTGCGAGAGAAACGCGAGCGTCGAATGGGCGTCGACAAACAATTCCACGCGCTGGCGCTCGGCAAAGAAGACCTCAAAAGCGGGTTCGGCCAGCGCCGCGTCGTCGCCCGCCTGGGTGAGGGCGAGGCGGATCGATTCGCGCCGCAGGGCGCTCAGGTCGTGCTTCAGATCGGGCCGCAGGGCCACCATCTGGTTGCGAATGGCGCGCAGCGCCTCGGTGTTCGAATACAGCGCCGCCGTGGACGGCGCGTGTGCGACCAGCCACTGCAGCAGGGACGCCTCGGCGCGCGTGATGGTGGGCCAGATCGGCCACAGCGTGTCATCCAGGTCGAGCGTTACGGCACGGATGCGGGTGAGATCGATGGCAGCGGGGGGCACAGAAAACAGGGCGTGGCAGGTGGCAGCGGGGCGCGCGAAGCCGGGCCCCGAGAATACCCGAAGCGCGCAGCCAGGGCTGGCATGGGCCCATCACCGCGGCAGCCTCGCCATCCGGGTGCTCTTGATGCAGAACAAGGACGCCACCCGCCAACGCCGCGAGAATGCGCGGCGTGACACCCCGCCCCCTGCGCTCTTCTCGCGGCAACCGGCTGCCCGCCATGGCGCTGGCCCTGCTGGCGTTGTTCGCCCAGTTCTGGCTCGCGCAGGTGAGCACAGCACATCTGGGGCAGATGCTGCAGCAGCAGGCCCTGTGGAGCGACATCTGCTCCACGCAGGGCAGTTCGCATTCGCGAGAAAACCCCGATACCCCGCCGACCCACGCCATGGGCGGCATGAACTGCCCGGTCTGCGGCACAGCGGCCGCCAGCTTCACACCCGCCGCTCTACCAACGGCCGTGGCCGCGCCGGTCGAAGACGCGTTCTACCGCGT
>NZ_ACQT01000146.1 GCF_000175235.1 Acidovorax delafieldii 2AN
CCGCCGCGTTACGCCCCAGGGCGCCCAGCAGCAGCGGCAGCGCCGCACCCACGGCCTCTTCGGTCTGCGCGGGTGTGGCGCCGAGTTGGCTGGCCATGTGCTGCAGCGGCGCGCCCTGCAGTTGGGCCATCAGTTCATCGGAAAGAGAGACAGAGGCATTCATGGGCGTCCTTTCAGGAAAAAAGCCGGGGCAGTGGCCCCGCTGGCATGGTAATCCCGCCGGAGCCCTTAATGCCATTCGATGGCCCTTGCGTACCAATGCGAAGGGCGTTTGCCGCAACAGCAACCAAGCTGCGGACACGGCTTTTACCTCTTCCTACAATTAGGGTTAACCCTTAAATTGACGGCTGCCTACCCGGTGGCTGCCAGGCATGCCGCTCACCGGGCGCCGCCATGTCATACCGCCGCGTACCGCGCGGCCCTTGCAGGCACCGCCCTGCCTTCCCCGTTTTTCTCACCGCACGCCGGTGCGCGGCGTGGTGCTCTGGCACCGCGTTGCCGCAGCGGGTGCCCGTTTCAAGGATATGCCCCATGCAGGCCATTGCCCGCCTCAGCCAGTTCGTTGGCAAAACGTTTGCCCTCTGGGTTCTTCTGTTCGCCGTGCTGGCGTTTTATGCGCCGACCCTGTTCAAGGGGATCGGCCCCTTCATCGTGCCCCTGCTGGGCATCATCATGTTTGGCATGGGCCTGACGCTCTCGAAGGACGATTTCAAGGAAGTCGCCCGGCGTCCGATGGACGTGGCCATCGGCGTGCTGGGCCAGTTCATCATCATGCCGGGCCTGGCCTGGGTGCTGTCGAAGGTGCTGGACCTGCCGCCCGAAGTGGCGGTGGGCGTGATCCTGGTGGGCTGCTGCCCCGGGGGCACGGCGTCGAACGTGATGACCTTCCTGGCACGCGGCGACGTGGCCCTGTCGGTGGCCATCACCTCGGTCACCACGCTGCTGGCCCCGGTGGTGACGCCCGCACTCATCTACCTGCTGGCCAGCCAGTGGCTGGAGGTGAGCGCCTCGGCCATGTTCTGGTCCATCGTGCAGGTGGTGGTGCTGCCGATCGCCTTTGGCGTGCTGGCGCAATCGCTGCTGCGCGAGAAGGTGAAGGCGGCCGTCTCGGTGCTGCCGCTGGTGTCGGTGGCCGCCATCGTGGCCATCGTGGCAGCGGTGGTGGCCGGCAACCAGGCCCGCATCGCCACCAGCGGCCTCATGATCTTTGCCGTGGTGGTGCTGCACAACGGCCTGGGCCTGCTGCTGGGCTACTGGCTGGGCAAGCTCACCGGCATGGCGGTGTCCAAGCGCAAGGCCTTGTCGATCGAGGTGGGCATGCAGAACTCGGGCCTCGGCGTGGCGCTGGCGACCGCGCACTTTTCGCCCCTGGCGGCCGTTCCTAGCGCCATTTTCAGCGTGTGGCACAACATCTCGGGCCCGCTCGTGGCCACGCTGTTCCAGCGGTTTCGCAACGAGGACGAAGCCACTGCTTCGAACAAACCGGTCTGATTCCGGCACGGGCGCAAGTCACTATTAATTCAATAGCTGCTGGCGCTTTATCCATAAGCGGAAGCAACAACTTTGATGCAAAGCGGGGCATCCGTGCAGGCATGCCCCACCGGCCAGGCCGCTAAAGCTCCAGCCGAAAGCCCACGCCGTAAACGGCCCGGATCGGCTCGCAGCCCGGCGCCACCTGCTCGAGCTTGCGGCGCAGGTTCTTGATGTGGGCATCCACGGCGCGGTCGGTGACGGCGCGGTGGTCGTCGTGCAGCTTGTTGAGCAGCACCTCGCGCGACAGCACTTGGCCCGGCACGGCCGCAAGCGACCGCAGCAGCCGGAATTCCACCGGCGTCAGATCCAGCGCCACGCCCCGGAAGGTGGCGCGGTAAGCCGCCGCGTCGATGTGCAGCGCGGCCGCCCCTTTTCCCTCAGGCGCCGTGCTGGCATCCGCGCGCCGGCTGCGCCGCAAGATCGCCTTGACGCGGGCCACGATCTCGCGGGGGCTGAAGGGGGTTTTGCAGATGTAGTCGTCGGCGCCAAGATCGAGCCCGGCAAGCCGGTCGGCCTCGTCGGCGCGGGCCGTGAGCATGATGATGGGCACATCGCTGAAACCACGCAATTCGCGGCACACCTCGAAGCCATCACGGCCAGGCAGCATGATGTCCAGCAAAACCAGATCCGGCTGCCTGCCCCGCACGAAGGCAGCGACTTCGCGGCCATCCGCCAGCCGGTCGGCCCGGTAGCCGGCAGCATGCAGGTAGTCGATGAGCAGCGCCGCCATCTTGGGCTCGTCTTCCACCACCAGGATGTGGGCGGGCGGTGGCAGGGCGCCGTTGACTCCACTGATGCCGGCACCGGAAACGGGCTCGCTCATGCGCCATCCTTCCGCTGCGCCGGGCTGGCGATCAGCCGCGGAAACCGCATGACCAGGCACAGCCCACCCAGCGCACTGGCTTGCGCGCTGATTTCGCCGTGGTGCGCCTCCACGATGCGGCGGCTGATGGCCAGGCCCAGGCCCGCCCCTCCACTGGCGCGGTTGCGCGAGGCTTCCACGCGGTAGAAGCGGTCGAAAAGGCGCGGCAGGTGTTCCAGCGAAACGCCGGGCGCCGAGTCGCAGAACTCCACCACGGCCGTTTCGCCCTCGCAGCGCGCATGCACGCGCAGCGTGCCGCCAGCGTCGGTGTAGCGCACGGCGTTTTCAAGCAGGTTGCCAAAAAGCTGCGCCAGCCGGCGCGCATCGGCCGCCACCACGAGGGCGCGGGCATCCAGCCGCAGTTCCAGCGCAATGCCGGCTTCGGCCAGGCGCGGGCGGAACGAGGCCACGCTGGCCTGCAGCACCTCGGCCAGGTCCAGGGGGCTCGGTGCGGTAGGTCATGGCGCCGGCGTCGGCCAGCGACAGGTCGTACAGATCGCTCACCAGCTTGTTGAGCGTGGCCACTTCCGACTGCAGCGATTGCAGCGATTGCCGGGTCAGGGGGCGCACGCCGTCCTCCAGCGCTTCCAGCTCGCCGTTGAGCACGCCCAGCGGGGTGCGCAGCTCGTGCGAGATGTCGGCCATGAAATCGCGGCGCATCTGCTCGTTGCGCTCGAGCGCCACCGCCAGGCGATTGAAGTCGCGCGCCAGTTGCCCCACCTCGTCGTTCGAGGCGATGTTCACGCGCGTGGCGTAGTCGCCGGCCGCCAGCCGGTGCGTGGCCTCGGCCACCTGCCGCACCGGGCGCAGCAGGGCGCGCGCGGTCCACAGGGCAATCAGCGCCGCCAGCAGCACCGACACCGCGCCCATGGTCCAGCTAGCGCGGAACTGGCTGCGCTCGAACCGCACATCGCCTGCGGCGCTCACCGTTTCGAACGGCGCGATGGCCACCCAGCCCACGGTGGTCCCATGCACCTTCAAAGGCCAGCGCGGCGACTGCGGGCGCACATCGGGATGGCCGACGACGAACCGCATGTCGGCATCGAGCAAGGTGGCGCGCAACAGCGCACCGGTGAGGTCGGAGGGTTGCCGCACGTCGGGGTTGGCAAGGCTGGGCTGCAACTCGTCGGTCCCCACCGCCGGGCGGAACAGCCGGAACCAGCCGGGCCGGTCATTGCGCACGAAGTCCCAGCTGGCGCCGTGGGCCAGGTAGGCCTGGACGATGCGTGGACGCGCGGCTTCCAGCCGTTCGCCGGCCAGCTCGTTGATGTAGCCCAGAAACCCGCGGCTGAAGCTCCACTGGGCCGCCAGCGCCATCGCCACGACCACGAAGACGGCCGTGGCCAGCACGGCCAGAAACAGCTTGGCAGTGATGCCGGGTTGGAAACGATGCAGCGTTGGAGGCACGTTGGGAGATCAGGGGTGGCGACGGCATGGGCCCGTGGCGCGCCCACCGCGCCGGGCTTCGCCGCGATGGCATTAAAGCACCGCAGGCGCTGCGTGCGCGCCATTCCCCCGAGCGCCAAAGTCTTCAATGTTCCTCCTACTTTTTGCGTCAGAATGTTTTACAACCAAGGCCTGCGCGCACCCATGACACTTCTGCCCCCCGACACCCCGCCCGCCACCACGCCGTTCCCCCGTTCCTCCCCCCTGCCGCCCCCCCGCCGCCCCGCCGCCTGGCCTCGGCCGCGCTGGTGGGGCTGGCGTTGCTGGTGGGGGCGTGCTCCGACAAGGCACCACCTGCCGCACCCAAGGGCCCGGCGGAAGTGGGCGTGGTCACCCTCAAGCCCGAGCGCCAGACCGTCACCACCGAATTGCCCGGCCGCACCAGCGCCTACCTGATTGCCGAGATTCGCCCCCAGGTCGGCGGCATCGTGCAGCAGCGCCTGTTCACCGAAGGGGCACAGGTCAAGGCCGGCCAGCCGCTGTACCAGATCGATGCCGCAGGCTACGAGGTGGCGCTGGCGAGCGCGCAGGCGTCGCTGGCCAAGGCGCAGGCCAGCGTGGGCACGGCCGAGGTCAATGCCAGGCGCAATGCCGAGCTGGTGAAGATCGACGCGGTGAGCCGGCAGGTGTACGACGACAGCCAGGCGGCCCTGGTGCAGGCCCGCTCCGATCTGGCCGTTGCCAGCGCAGCGGTCGACAACGCCCGCATCAACCTGGGCTACACCCGCATCAAGGCGCCCATTGCGGGCCGCACCGCCACCTCCACCGTCACCCCTGGCGCACTCGTCACCGCCAACCAGGCCACGGTGCTCACCACCATCTCGCAGCTCGATCCGCTGTACGTGGATGTCACCCAGTCCAGCACCGAGGTGCTGCGCCTCAAGAGTGACGTGGCGGGCGGGCGCATCCAGAAAGGCGGCCGGGGCGAAGCGCCCATCACCCTGCTGCTGGAAGACGGCACGCGCTACCCCCACCCCGGCAAGCTGCAGTTTGCGGGCGTGAGCGTGAACCCCGGCACCGGCGCCGTGACACTGCGCGCCGTGGTGCCCAACCCCGACGGCCTGCTCATGCCCGGCATGTATGTGCGCGCGGTGCTGGAGACCGGCATCAACGAACAGGCGCTGCTGGTGCCCCAGCAGGGCGTGAACCGCGACACGGCGGGCAATGCCAGCGTTCTGCTGGTCAACGCGGAAAGCAAGATCGAGCGGCGCAAGATCGCCGTCGACACGGCGGTGGGCAACCGCTGGCAGGTGAGCAGCGGGCTGGCGGCCGGCGACCGCGTGGTGGTGGACGGTTTCCAGCGCATCAAGCCCGGCGACGCCGTGAAGGCGACCGAGGTGGCGCCCAAGCCCATGGCGTCCACGGCCCCCGCATCGGCAGCATCGGCCGCCTCCGCCGCACGCTGAGGGGCGGTCCGCCATGGCACAGTTCTTCATCAACCGGCCCATCTTCGCGTGGGTCATCGCCATCATCATCATGCTGGCCGGTGCCATGTCCATCAAGACATTGCCGCTGGAGCAATACCCCAACATCGCGCCGCCCCGCGTGTCGATCAGCGCCGTGTACACCGGCGCATCCGCCAAGACAGTCGAAGAGTCGGTCACGCAGGTGATCGAGCAGCAGCTCAAGGGCCTCGACAACCTGATCTACATGGGCTCAACGAGCGACGCATCGGGCAGCTCGCGCACCACGCTCACCTTCAACGCCGGCACCAACATCGACGTGGCCCAGGTGCAGGTGCAGAACAAGCTGCAGCAGGCCATGTCGCGCCTGCCGCCGGCCGTGCAGAGCCGGGGTGTCACCGTCACCAAGGGCGGCAGCGACTACCTGATGATCATCACATTCACCTCGCCCGACCCCAGCGTGACGCAGGTGGACATTGGTGACTACATCTCCAGCAACCTGGTGGACGTGATCAGCCGCATCGACGGCGTGGGCGACGTTCTCACGCTGGGTACCGGCTACGCCATGCGCGTGTGGCTCGACCCGGCCAAGCTCGAGAAATACGCCCTCATGCCCTCGGACATCGGCAACGCCATCAACGCGCAGAACGCGCAGGTCTCGGCGGGCCAGTTGGGCGCCCTGCCCGCCGTGGGCGAGCAGCAGCTCAACGCCACCATCACGGCGCGCAGCAAGCTGCAGTCGAAGGAAGAGTTCGAGCAGATCGTCCTCAAGTCGGCGGCCGACGGCGCCGCTGTGCGCCTGAAGGACGTGGCGCGCATCGAACTGGGCGCGGAAAACCTCACCATCACGTCGCGCCTCAACGGCCAGCCCGGCGCCGGCATGGGCGTGGTGCTGGCCGACAGCGCCAACGCCATGGCCGTGGCCGATGCCGTCAACGCCAAGATCGCCGAGCTGCAGCCGTTCTTCCCCTACCAGCTCAAGCCTTTCACCAGCTACGACACCACGCCGTTCGTGAGCGCCTCGATCGAAGAAGTGGTCAAGGCCCTGCTCGAGGCCATGGTGCTGGTGGTGCTGGTGATGTACCTCTTCTTGCAGAACTTCCGCGCCACGCTGATCCCGGCGATTGCGGTGCCCGTGGTGTTGCTGGGCACTTTCGGCGTGCTGTCGGCGGCGGGGTTCTCGATCAACACGCTCACCATGTTCGGCCTGGTGCTGGCCATCGGCCTGCTGGTGGACGACGCCATCGTGGTGGTGGAAAACGTCGAGCGCGTGATGAGCGAGGAAGGCCTTCCCCCGAAGGAGGCCACGCGCAAGTCGATGGCCGAGATCACGCCGGCCCTGGTGGGCATCGCGCTCACGCTGTCGGCGGTGTTCATCCCGATGGCGTTCTTCGGCGGCTCCACGGGCGTGATCTACCGGCAGTTTTCCATCACCATCGTCTCGGCCATGGTGCTGTCGGTGCTGGTGGCCCTGACGCTCACGCCCGCTCTGTGCGCCACGCTGCTCAAGCCCATTGCCAAGGGCCAGCACAGCCCGTTTGGTGCGCCCCGCAAGGGCATTGCCGGCTGGATCGACCGCTTCTTCGTGGGCTTCAACCACCGCTTCGACCGCACGGCCGATGGCTACCAGCGCGGCGTGGGAGGCGTGGTGCGCCGGGGCAAACGCATGATGCTGGTCTACCTGCTGATCTGCGGCGGCATGGCGGTGCTGTTCCTGCGCCTGCCCACGTCGTTCCTGCCCAACGAGGACCAGGGTGCGGTGTCGGTGCAGATCACGCTGCCGCCGGGCTCGTCGAACGCGCGGCTGCAGGCCGTGATGGCGCAGGTGCAGAAATATTTTGCGGCCCAGCCCGACGTGATCAGCTTCAACTCGATCACCGGCTCCAGCGGCGACCAAAGCTCGGCGCGCGGCTTCGTGCGGCTGACCAACTGGAGCCAGCGCAAGCGCCCCGACCAGAGCGCGGATGCCATTGCCCGCAAGGCCACCAAGGACCTGGCCGCCATCCGTGACGCGCGCATCTTCGTGCTGCTGCCGCCCGCCGTGCGCGGGCTGGGGGCGAACGCAGGCTTCAATTTTCAGCTCAAGGACCTCAACGGCCTGGGCCACGATGCCCTGGTGGCCGCACGCGACAAGGTGCTCGACCTGGCCGCCGCGCGCCCCGAACTCACCAACATGCGCAGCACCAACCTTGACGACACCTCGCAGCTGGGCGTGGACATCGACGACAGCAAGGCCGGCGCCCTGGGCCTGGCCACGGTGGATGTGAACAACACCCTCTCGAGCGCATTGGGCGGCACCTACATCAACGACTTCCTCAACAAGGGGCGCGTGAAGCGGGTCTACATGCAGGGCGATGCGCCCTTCCGCATGCTGCCGCAGGACGTGGCGCCCTGGACGGTGCGCAACAACCAGGGGCAGATGGTGCCGTTCTCGGCGTTCTCGAGCACCCGCTGGACCTACGGTTCACCGCAGCTGCAACGCTACAACGGCAGCCCCAGCTACGAGTTCGTGGGCAATGCGGCCGCCGGGGTCAGCTCGGGCGCCGCCATGGCGGCGATCGACGACATCATGAAGGAGATGCCCGTGGGCATTGGCTATGAGTGGACGGGCGCCTCGTTCCAGGAACGGCTCTCGGGTTCGCAGGCACCGCTGCTGTATGCGGTGTCGATTCTGTTCGTGTTCCTGTGCCTGGCCGCGCTGTATGAAAGCTGGTCGGTGCCGTTCTCGGTGATCCTGGTGGTGCCGCTGGGCATCGTGGGCGCGCTGCTGGGCATCGGGTTTCGGGGGCTCTCGAACGACGTGTACTTCCAGGTGGGCCTGCTCACCACCGTGGGGCTGTCGTCCAAGAACGCCATCCTGATCGTCGAGTTCGCCACCCAATTGCAGGAGCGCGGACGCAACGTGCTGGACGCCACGCTGGAAGCAGTGCGCCTGCGGCTGCGACCCATCTTGATGACCTCGCTGGCCTTTGGCTTCGGCGTGCTGCCCCTGGCGCTGGGCAGCGGCGCGGGGGCCGGCGGCCGCCAGGCCATCGGCACGGCGGTGCTGGGTGGCATGGTGTCGGCCACCGTGCTGGGCATCTTTTTCGTACCGGTGTTCTTTGTGCTGATCCGAGGCTACTTTGCCGACCGCGCGGCAAAGCGCCCCGCGAGCGAAACCGGGAGCATTGCATGAGCCGCCCCCCCTTCCATGACCGAACCCGGTGCGCTGCTGCATGCGGCATTCGAAGGCCGCGACACGCCGGTGATCCGATGCCATGCCTTGAGGCACGCGCACCGCGCAGTGCTCGCCACCGCGCTGGGGGTGGCGCTGGCCGGCTGCACCCACCTGGCACCCGACTATGCCCGTCCGGCGCTGGCCGTGCCCGCCACGCTGCCGGGCAGCGAAAGCCCCACGGCAGGCAACGCGCTGCCCGATGCCGGACCCATGGATTGGCAGGATTTTCTGCAAGAGCCCCGGCTGCGCGAGCTGGTGGCGCTTGCGCTGCAGAACAACCGCGACCTGCGCGTGGCGGTGCTGGCCATCGAAAAGGCCCGCGCCCAATACGGGGTGGAGCAGTCCAACCTGTATCCGGCCGTCGGTGCCACCGGCGCCGGCACACGCACCCGCACCGCGCAAGACCTGACCGCCAGCGGCCGCTCGCCCACCAGCAGCCAGTACAGCGCACAGCTTGGATTCAGCAGCTACGAGATCGACCTGTTCGGCCGCGTGAAGAATCTCAACGAGGCCGCGCTGCAGGAGTTTCTGCGCACCACCGAAAGCCGCCGCAGCGTGCAGCTGAGCCTGGTGGCCGAGGTGGCCAACGCCTGGCTCACGCTGGATGCGGATGGCCGGCGCCTGCAGCTGGCGCAAGACACCCTGCGCAGCCGCCAGAAATCGTACGAACTGACGCAGCGCAGCCATGCTCTAGGGGCCGCGTCGGGCCTGACGCTGGCGCAAACCCAGACCACGGTGGACGCTGCCCGCGCCGACGTGGCCGCCTTCACCAGCCAG
>NZ_ACQT01000145.1 GCF_000175235.1 Acidovorax delafieldii 2AN
AGCCCGCGCGGCCCGTGCCCGCCACCGTGGCCGCCGTGCACATCGTGCTGCTGGCCGGTGTGGTGCTGTTCGCGCACCACCCGGTGGTATTCCTGGGCCTGTTCCTGCTGTTCCTCGGCTTCACGCAGGCCTACGCCCACCACCAGAGTCCGCTGATCCTCAAGGAGGCGTTGCTCGTCGGCTTCTTCCTCGCCGGCCTGGTGGTGCTGGGCGGCATGCAGCAGTGGTGGCTGCAGCCCATCGTCGCAGGCCTGCAGCCGCTGGCGCTGTTCGCCGGCGCGCTGGGCCTGACGGCCATTACCGACAACGCGGCGCTGACCTACCTGGGTTCGCTGATCCAGGGCATTTCCGCCCCCGCCCAATACATGCTGGTGGCCGGCGCGGTGGCCGGCGGTGGCCTGACGGTGATCGCCAATGCGCCCAACCCGGCGGGCGTTGCACTGCTCAAGCGCGGCTTCGCGGGCGACACCATCGGTGCGGGTGGACTGTTGCTGGGCGCGCTGGGACCCACCGCCGTCGCGACGCTGGCTTTTCTGGTGCTGTGAGTAGGCCCGGGTTGGCACGCTTCGGGGGGGCCAACGAACGAGGCGGCTCCTGGCGGGCCGTGCCAACACGTTCAGCCTTCTCAATGCGGGTCATGACAGGTCCGGGAATGCGCCCGGACTGTATGGCCCCCCGTGGAAGCGGGCCCGGCGGCTCGCCACACGGCTCCCCTCCTCCCGGCTCAGCGCACCATGCAGGGCATCTTGTTGTTGAACGTCCAGCCCGGGATCAGGCACTGCATCGCCACGGCATCGTCGCGTGCGCCCAGGCCATGCTGCAGATACAGCTCGTGGGCCTTTTGCACAGCGTCCATGTCCAGCTCGACGCCCAGACCGGGTTTGGCGGGCACGTCCACATAGCCGTCCCGAATCTGCAGCGGCTCCTTGGTGAGGAACTGGCCGTCCTGCCAGATCCAGTGGGTATCGATGGCGGTGACCTTGCCCGGCGCGGCCGCCGCGCAGTGGGTGAACATCGCCAGCGAAACATCGAAATGGTTGTTGGAGTGCGAGCCCCAGGTCAGGCCATACATCTGGCAGAGCTGCGCCACCCGCACCGAGCCCTGCAAGGTCCAGAAATGCGGATCGGCCAGCGGAATATCCACCGACTGCAGCTGGATGCTGTGGGCCATCTCGCGCCAGTCGGTCGCGATCATGTTCGTGGCGGTGGGCAAACCGGTGGCGCGGCGGAACTCGGCCATTACTTCACGGCCCGAGAACACCCCCTCGCCGCCGCACGGGTCTTCCGCATAGGCAACCACGTTGTGCATGTCGCGCATCAGGCGCACCGCGTCCTTGAGCAGCCAGCCCCCGTTGGGGTCGAGGGTGATGCGCGCTTGCGGAAAGCGTTCGTGCAGGGCCGTGACGGCCTGGATTTCCTCTTCGCCGCGCAGCACGCCGCCCTTGAGCTTGAAATCCTGAAAACCATACCGGGCCTGGGCGGCCTCGGCCAGGCGCACCACGGCTTCGGGCGTCATTGCCTCCTCATGGCGCAGGCGCAGCCAGTCGTCGTCCGCGCCAGGTTCGCTGCGGTAGGCCAGGTCGGTTTTGCGCCGGTCGCCGATGTAGAACAGGTAACCCAGCATCTGCACGCGTTCACGCTGCTGCCCTTCGCCCAGAAGGGCCGCGACGGGCACATTCAGATGCTGCCCCAGCAGGTCGAGCAAAGCGCTCTCGACGGCCGTCACCGCGTGGATGGTGATCCGCAGATCGAAGGTCTGGAGGCCGCGCCCACCGCTGTCGCGGTCGGCGAAGCGCTGGCGCATGCCGTTGAGCAGGCGGTTGTAGCCGCCAATGGCCTGCCCCTCGATCAGTGCACGGGCGTCTTCCAGGGTTTGCCGAATCTTTTCGCCTCCGGGCACCTCACCCACACCGGTGTGGCCGCTGGAATCCGTCAGGATCACGAGGTTGCGCGTGAAAAAGGGGCCGTGGGCGCCGCTGAGGTTGAGCAGCATGCTGTCGCGGCCCGCGACGGGGACCACCTGCATGCGGGTGACGATGGGTGTTGGGTTGGGTGTGGACATGGTTCTACGAGGCACAGATCAACAGGCACATAAGTTATCAGTCATCGTACAATCATTCCACTCTCCATCACTCAAGGGAAAACCCTTGCAACCAACGCCTCAGTTCAGGCGCTTCCTGCTTCGCTGCGCCGGTGCCGATCACGGCTGTTGGACAGGTGGGTGCGCATCGCGGCCCGTGCGGCCTCGAAATCCTGGGCCGCAATCGCGTTGTAGATGTTTTCGTGTTCCTGGTTGACACGGCGCAAATAGGCCAGCCGCTCAGGCTGCACCATCGCCGGCGCCTCCAGGCGGGTGCGCGGGATGACACCCAGCCCGAGCGATTTCATCAGATCCAGAAAGTGGTGGTTCTGGGTGGCGCGGGCAATTTCCTGGTGGAACTGCAGGTCGGCGCTGGCGGCATCGCGCCCCTCTTCCATGGCTGCAGTGAATGCACCGAGCGCATCGCGCATCTCGCGCAGGTTGTCGTCATTGCGGCGGACGGCCGCCAGCGCAGCCGCCTCGGTCTCGACGCTGATGCGGAATTCGAGCACCGCGATCACTTCGCGCAGCGTGCCCAACTGGTCCGGGCTGATGCGGAAGGAAGGCCCGCTGTCCTGGGCCAGCACGAACGTGCCGATACCGTGGCGGGTTTCAACCAGCCCCGCCGCCTGAAGGCGCGAGATGGCCTCGCGCACCACGGTGCGGCTGACGCCAAAGGTTTCCATGAAGGACGCCTCGGTGGGGAGCTTGCTGCCAGCGGGCAGCCGCCCGCCACGGATGTCTTCCGTGAGTTTGTCAACCACCTCGATGGCGAGACTGCGCGGCTTGCGGCGGGGCAAGAGAGGAACATTCATAGGGAATACCCTAGCTTCATGGAGATCGTGATCACGCAATAATCCGGCTCAACTTGTACGACAACTGATAACGTATATCAATGACTGAATGGACTGTAACACGCAGGCACGAAAAAAGGTGGTGCCACAAGCACACCCGCGAAGTGCCCGGCCTCACCGGCGCTTGCGCCTGGGCCGTACAGCGCATGCTCCGGCCGGCCCGTCCTGCGCGCCGCCCCGTTGGTCTTTGACAACTTCCACGCCTTCTCTTCCGAGCTTCACCACAGGAACCTTCCCGATGAATCCCCAAGACCTCAAGCAAATCATGTCCAGCGGCCTGTTGTCCTTTCCGCTGACGGACTTCGATGCCAACGGCGACTTCAACGCCAAAGGCTATGCCGCGCGCCTGGAATGGCTGGCTCCCTTTGGAGCGACCGCGCTCTTCGCGGCGGGCGGAACGGGGGAATTCTTCTCTTTGACGGGCAGTGAATATGCCAAGGTCATCCAAACCGCCGTTCAGACTTGCCGGGGCAAGGTGCCCATCATTGCGGGCGCGGGCGGCCCCACCCGTTTTGCGATCCAGTGTGCGCAGGAAGCCGAGCGCCAGGGCGCGCACGGCATCCTGCTGTTGCCCCACTACCTGACCGAAGCCAGCCAGGAGGGTTTGATCAACCATGTGGAACAGGTCTGCAAGAGCGTGAAGTTCGGCGTGATCGTCTACAACCGCAGCGTCAGCAAACTGACCCCCGAATCCCTGGCCATCCTGGCCGACCGCTGCCCCAACCTGATCGGTTTCAAGGATGGCGTGGGCAACATCGAACTGATGAGTGCCATCTTCATGAAGATGGGCGACCGCTTCTCGTACCTGGGCGGGCTGCCCACTGCAGAGGTGTATGCCGCCGCCTACAAGGCCCTGGGAACGCCGGTGTATTCGTCGGCGGTCTTCAACTTCATCCCCAAGACCGCCATGCAGTTCTACGAGGCGGTGCGCACCGATGACATGGCCACCCAGCACCACCTGCTGCGCGAGTTCTTCCACCCGCTGCTCAAGATCCGCAACCGCAAGGAAGGCTACGCCGTCTCGATGATCAAGGCGGGTGCCCGCATCGCCGGACACGACGCCGGCCCGGTGCGCGCGCCGCTGTCGGAGCTGACGCCCTCCGAGTGCGAAGAACTCGCGGCGCTCATCGCCAAGCTGGGCCCTCAGTAATACCGACGCCACTTTCCATCCCGAGGAGACACATGATGATCAAAAAGATACTTTGCGCCGTAGCACTGGGCACGCTCGCCAGCGCGAGCGCCCTCGCATGGCCGACCAAGCCGATCACGCTGGTGGTGCCCTTTCCGCCGGGCGGCTCCACCGACCTGATCGCCCGCACGCTGTCCAGCAAGTTGCCCGAGAAACTGGGTGGCGGCACGGTGATCGTGGACAACAAGCCTGGCGCCACCGGCACCATCGGCACGGCCCAGGTGGCCCGCAGCCCCGCCGACGGCCACACCCTGCTGGTGTCGTCGCTCGGCCCCTTCGTGATTGCACCGCACCTCATCAAGGTGCCGTACGACGCACTCAAGGACCTGGATCCGATCACCGTTGCCGTGCAGGCGCCCAACGTGCTGGTGGTGCCCTCAGCATCACGGCACAACTCGCTGGGAGAGGTGATTTCCTTCACCAAGGCCAACCCGGGCAAGATGACCTTTGCCTCTTCGGGCAACGGCAGCAGCGACCACCTGACCGCCGAGCTGTTCTGGCTGCAGACGGGCACCAGCGGCATCCACGTGCCTTACCGGGGCGGCGGCCCGGTCATGACCGATCTGCTGGGCAACCAGGTGGACGCATCGTTTATGAACATCAACACCGCCATGCCGCAGATCCAGGCGGGCAAGCTCAAGGCGCTGGCCATCACCAGCGCCAAGAGATCGGCCTTGCTGCCCAATGTGCCCACACTCGAAGAAAGCGGCATCAAGGACGCCAACGTGTACTCATGGCAGGCCATCGCCGGCCCCAAGGGGCTGCCCGCGGACGTCAAGGCGAAGCTCAACAGCGCCATTGCCTCGATCCTCAGCGAACCGCAAACCAAGGCACGCCTGCTGGAGCTGGGCTTCGAGATGGTGCTGAACACCCCTGAGCAGTTCGCTGCTTTCCAGGCTGCGGAATACGCACGCTGGCAAAAGCTCATCGTGGCCCGCAAGATCACCGCAGACTGACCACCCGGCCATTCAAACGCCGCGCGCTCGAAAGACGCGCGCGGCGTCTCAGCAGACCGTACACGGGTCATCCGCCCGGAATTCCCACGCTTTCTCTCCCGACTCCATGAACCTCCCGGAAACCACCGCCACCCAACTGGACGCCCTCGTCGGCTCAGCCAGCCATGCGTTTGCCACCTTTGGCGCCTCCCCGGCCGCAATCCGTGCCGCGCTATTGCGCGGCCTGGCCGATGCGCTGGAGTCCGAGCGCGAGGCCCTCGTGGCCTTGGCCGACCAAGAAACCCACCTTGGCGCGGCGCGACTCAATGGCGAGCTGGATCGCACGGCCTTCCAGCTGCGCGGCTTCGCCGCCCAGGTGGAGCAAGGGGCCGCCTTTGCCTTCACTGATGACCCGGCCGTGGCTGGTGTGCCCCCGGCTGGGCACCACCACCTGATGCGTGTGCGCGTGCCCTTGGGGCCCGTCGCCATGTTCAGCGCCTCGAATTTCCCCTTTGCCTTCTCGGTACTGGGCGGCGACACCGCAGCAGCACTGGCTGCGGGCTGCCCGGTGGTGGTGAAAACACACCGGGGCCACCGGGCGCTGTCCCACCGGGTGGCGGCGCTGGCCCACCGGGTGGTGGCTGCGCAGGGCCTGCACGCTGGCGTATTCGGCCTGGCGGACGGCCCTGGCAATGAGGTGGGCGTGGCCCTGGTCCAGCACCCCCTGATTGCCGCAGCGGCCTTCACGGGCTCGGTGCGCGGTGGGCTGGCCTTGCAGAAGGCGGCACAGTCGCGCCCCCGCCCCATTCCGTTCTACGGCGAACTGGGCTCGGTCAACCCCGTGGTTGCACTGCCCGCGGCATTGCAGGCCAAAGGAACCGAACTCGCGCAGGGCCTGGCCGCCTCCATCACCATGGGGTGCGGTCAGTTCTGCACCAGCCCTGGCGTCATCATCGTGCCCCAGGGCGCCGCGGGCGATGCATTCGTGGCGCAGCTTGCAGCGTCACTCAAGGCTGCCAGTACCCACGCCATGCTGACGCCGCAGATCCGCAGCGGCTTCGACGCCGGCCGCGCACTCTGGGCCACGCATCCGAAGCTGGAAAGCGTGCTGGACGAGGCAGCCCTCCCAGACCAGCCTCCGCGCCCCTTCCTGGCCCAACTCACGGCCGATGCATTCATCGCTTCCCCGGAGTTGCACGACGAAGTGTTCGGGCCTGCCGCACTGGTCGTGCGCGTGGCCGCAGCAGCGCAGGCCATCGCGGTGCTCCAGGCGGTGGGCGGAACGCTCACCACCACCATATGGGGTGCGGACGAGGCCAGCACCGAAGTGACGGAACTGGTGCGCGCCGCCTCCCAGGTGGCAGGGCGGGTGCTGTTCTCGGGCTTCCCCACAGGCGTGGCAGTGACGGCCGGACAACAGCACGGCGGGCCCTACCCCTCCTCCACCGAGCCCTTCACCACGTCCGTCGGCTGGGCAGCGCTCGACCGTTTCCTGCGCCCCGTGTCATTGCAAGACGCCCCCGCCTGGCTGGTTGCCCGCCAGGGCCAGCCCTGCTGAGGCCGCGCACTTCAAAGGTTCCACCGTGAGCAATTCCTCTGCACCACTGACCATCCGCATGCACGCCGCGGACAACGTGGCCATCGTGGCCAACGACGGCGGCCTGCCGGCAGGCACCGCCCTGCCCGGCGGCCTGGTCCTGCGCGACAAGGTGCCCCAAGGCCACAAGGTGGCACTGCGCGATCTGGCCCAGGGCGAGGCGGTCATCCGCTACAACGTGCCGGTCGGCTACGCCCGGCAACCCATCCCGGCCGGCAGCTGGGTGCATGAGCGCTTGCTCGACATTCCTGCGGCACGCGCGCTGCAGGGCCTGCCCATGGCCACCCGGCCAGCCCCCGCATGGGAGCCCCTGGAAGGCCTCACCTTCGAGGGCTATGTGAATGCCGACGGCTCGGTAGGCACGCGCAACCTGCTGGCCATCACCACCACGGTGCAGTGCGTGGCCGGGGTGGTGGGCGTGGCCACCCAGCGCATCCGGGACGAGCTGTTGCCCCACTACCCCAACGTCGACGGCGTGGTGGCGCTGGAGCACACCTATGGCTGCGGCGTGGCCATTGACGCGCCGGGCGCAGAGATCCCCATCCGCACGCTGCGCCACATCAGCCTGAACCCCAACTTCGGGGGCGAAGTGCTGGTGGTGAGCCTGGGCTGCGAAAAACTGCAGCCCGAGCGCCTGCTGCCGCCAGGCACCATCCCCGTGCGCGACGAACGCGAGGCCAGCCCCGACGTGGTCTGCCTGCAGCACGATTCGCATGTGGGGTTCATGTCCATGATCGACGACATCGTGGCCCGCGCCCGCCCCCACCTGGAGCGCCTGAATGCCCGCAGGCGCCAGACCGTGCCGGCCAGCGCGCTGGTGGTGGGCGTGCAATGCGGCGGCAGCGATGCGTTCTCGGGCGTCACGGCCAACCCGGCGGTGGGCCACATGGCAGACCTGCTGGTGCGCGCGGGTGCCACGGTGATGTTCTCCGAAAACACCGAGGTGCGCGATGCTGTCGAGCAGCTCACCGCGCGCTCCGCCTCGCCGCAGGTGGCGGAGGACATCGTGCGCGAGCTGGCCTGGTACGACGCCTACCTCGACCGCGGCCGCGTGGACCGCATCGCCAACACCACGCCGGGCAACAAGGCCGGCGGGCTATCCAACATCGCCGAAAAGGCCATGGGCTCGATCATCAAGAGCGGCACGGCGGCCATTGCCAGCGTGCTGGCGCCCGGCGACAAGCTGCGGCCCAACCAGAAGGGCCTGGTCTTCGCGGCCACGCCCGCCAGCGATTTCATCTGCGGCACGCTGCAGCTGGCGGCGGGCATGAACCTGCATGTGTTCACCACGGGGCGCGGCACGCCCTATGGCCTGGCGGCCTGCCCGGTGGTCAAGGTGGCCACGCGCACCGACCTGGCACGCCGCTGGCACGACCTGATGGATATGAACGCAGGCCGCATCGCCGATGGCGAAATCACCATCGAAGAGGCCGGCTGGGAACTGCTGCACCTGCTGCTCGATGTCGCCAGCGGCCGCCGCACCTGGGCCGAGCACTGGAAGCTGCAGAACGCGCTGGTGCTGTTCAACCCTGCGCCCGTGACCTGAAGGAGCGCACGCCAGCGCTGGCCGCACCGCTTCACATCGGGCCCGCGTCCCAGCCTCCGGCCACGTTCTTGAGCAGTGCGTTCACGGCGGCGAGCCGCCGGTTGCGCACGTCGATCAGGCTGCGCTGGGAAGACAACACGGTGGTCTGTGCCGTCAGCACGTTGAGATAGCCCACCGTGCCCGCGCGGTACTGGTTGTTCACCACGTCCAGCGCGCGCTGGGCCGCCGCCACGGCCTCGGTCTGCCACTGCTGTTCCTGCGCCAGCGCGGCGGCCGCTGCGAGGTTGTCCTCCACCTCCTGCAGCGCCGTGAGCACAGTCTGGCGGTAGGTGGCGGCGGCCTGCTCATTGGCGGCGCGGGCCGATTCGACGGCTGCCGTGCGGGCTCCGCCATCGAACAGCGAAACCGCCAGCGCGGGGCCCAGCGACCAGAACAGGTTGGGCGCGCTCAGCAGGTGGGACAGTTCCGTGCCTCGGTAGCCCACGGTGCCCGACAGCGTGAGTGCGGGAAAGAAGGCCGCACGCGCCACGCCGATCTGCGCATTGGCTGCGGCCACGCGGCGCTCGGCGGCGGCAATGTCGGGACGGCGCTCCAACAGCTGCGACGGCAACTGTGCGGGCACGACCGGGGGTGCGGGCAACATGGCCGTGACGGGCAGGCTGAACGCCGCAGGCGCCTGCCCGACCAGGGCGGCCAGGGCGTGCTCCAGCTGCGTGCGGCTGGTCTCGGCTTCGAGCAATTGCACCTGCGTGGATTTGTATTGCGCCTCGGCCTGCGCCACATCGGCGGCAGAGGCCACGCCGGCCTTCTGGCGGTTGCGGGTGAGCGCCCAGCTGCGGTCGTAGGCTTGCAGGGTTTCGCGCAGCAGCCGTGCCTGTGACTCGGCCGCGCGCAGCGAGAAATAGGTTTGCGCCACGGCCGCCTGTACCGACAGGCGCATCGCCGCCAGGTCGGCGGCACTGGCCTCGGCGCTGGCGCGCGCGGCGTCCACCGTGCCGGCAATGCGGCCCCACAAATCCACTTCCCAACTGGCATTGAGCCCCAGCGCATGGCTGGTGCTGACGCGGGCGGTGCTGCTGCCATCGGCCAGTGTGCTGCCGCTG
>NZ_ACQT01000144.1 GCF_000175235.1 Acidovorax delafieldii 2AN
GCGCATGCCCATGCCGGCACCGCCCCGCCCGTCCTGCTCTTCGCCGAGCATGGCCATGGTGTGGGCCTTGGTGCGCACCCGCACGGCCCATTCGGGCTCCCACGGGGCCTTGGGATTGGCGGGACGTGGCGGGTACACGATGTGGCTTTCGCCGCCATAGGCCATCATGCGCAGCATGGGCGTGCCCTGCTGGCCACCGCTGGCGGCGAAGATGCCCTGGGGAATGGCGCACTGCGTGGCTTCGGCCGGCAGCAGCACGCGGTCCTTGGTCCAGCGCTCGATCGTGGCGTTGGGCAGGTAATCAAAAAGGCCCATGCCGGTATCGGGCGTCTCGGCGCTGGACCAGAGCACCAGGTCGTCTCCGTTCTGCGACATCGCATGCAGGTAGTAGGCCCGGGCGTTGCGCACGGGCTGCCAGCTCGTGCCCATGCTGTCCTGGGGCTTGCCGGTGGTGCGCAGCTCGATGGCGGGCATCAGGTCTTGCGCGGGGCCCAGCGTGAACTGCATCGACGCGGGCACGCCCTCGCCCAGCACACGGTGCTCGCCGACCAATGAACTGTCCTTCGACAAATTCACCTGATTGCGCTCGTTCGGGTACAGCGCATAGGCCGGCCCCACGCGGGCGCCGCGGTCGGGCACTGCGCGGCCGGCAAACGCTGCGGCATAGTCCGATGGCTTGGCGCGCGCCAGATCGACCACACGGGGTTGCCCCGCGCGCACGCTGGCGCCACAGCCCCAATACACAAGGATGCGGCCCTTGGGCTGGTGCTGCTGGTATTCCTGGGGCACGTCACCGGGCTCGCTCTGGGTAGGCTGCGCCTTTGGCGGCACCAGGGGCAGGCTCTCGCCCATGCGCATGCCGGGCGGGATGGCCTGGCGGGCTTCGACGCCGGGGCGCAGGCTGTTGTGCAGTGCGATGTCCACGATGCGCGGCGGCATCACGCCCATGCCGCGTGCGCCGCCATAGGCCGTGGCATTGCCGCCCATGCCGGGTGCACGGCCACCGCCCATCAGCCCCCCGAGCAAGCCGCCGCCAGCGGGCAGCTCCATCTCGGGCATGCCGGCCATGGTGCCCGTGGACAGGTCGATCCACAGCTGGGTCTTGGGCGGCTTGGCGTTCTGGGCGTTCTGGGCGCCCGCCGCGAGGCTGAGCAGGCACAGACCGGCGGCAAGCGCGGTGGAACGGTGCAACAGGCGTGAAGGATGCAGGGAGCGCAGGGGCGTCATGGTTGTCTCCTGAGTGAAGGGGCACCCGGAGAAAACGGAACCGGTGGGAGGGGCGCTGCCGCCCGCCCCGCCTTAGCGCCGAGGGCTCACCCGGGTGAGTGAACGCTGCGCAGTGTAGGCGGGCATCGCAGTCCGTTACAAGCGCCTGCGGCGCCCCGGCGCAGGCTTGTGTGCGCTATTTCACACACCCACCGGAAATGCCGGCACCGGGCCGGCAGGCCGCCAGGCGCGCGCAGCTCACGCGCCGGCGCGCAGCCGGTCGATGAGCCCGTTCAGGGCCTCGAGCGAGCCGAACTGGATCGCCAGCTCGCCCATGTCTTCCACGCGGCCGTTGCGTTTCACGCGCTTTTTCACACGCACTTCGACCTCGGCCATGAGCAGGTCGGACAGCTCTTCTTCCACCCGCTTGAGGTCGCGCGACTTCTCTTTCTTGGGCCGGGGCGAGACGAGGTTGAACTCGGCACCGATCTTCTTGACCAGCGCCTCGGCCTCGCGCACCGACAGCTTTTTGGCCGCGATCTGGTTGCCGGCCGTGATCTGCGCCGCGCGGTCCAGCGACAGCAGCGCACGCGCATGGCCCATGTCGATGTCGCCCGCCATCAGCATGGTCTGCACGGGCTCGGCCAGGTTGAGCAGACGCAGCAGGTTGCTGGCGGCACTGCGCGAGCGGCCCACGGCCTGCGCGGCCAACTCGTGCGTCAGGCCGAACTCGCGGATCAGGCGCTGCAGGCCCTGGGCCTCTTCCAGCGGGTTCAGGTCTTCGCGCTGGATGTTCTCGATGAGCGCCATCGCGGCGGCGGACTCGTCGGGCACATCGCGCACCAGCACCGGCACTGCGGCCAGGCCCGCCAGGCGCGAGGCACGAAAACGCCGCTCGCCCGCGATGATTTCGTATTTGCCCGCGTGCTCGCCATCGGTCAGGCGCCGCACCAGGATGGGCTGCATGATGCCCTGGGCCTTGATCGACTCGGCCAGCTCGTACAGCGCGCCTTCGTCCATGCGCGTGCGCGGCTGGTACACGCCGGGCACCAGCTCGCTCAAAGGCAGGCTGCTGGGCAGGCCCGCTTCGGCGGCCTGGGCCTGCTCCACTTTGTCTTCGACCTTGGGGCCGAGCAGGGCTTCGAGGCCTCGGCCGAGGCCCTTGGGTTTTTTGGTGACCATGCGAGAAATTCCTCTGAGTTCTAAGAGTTGTGTGCGGCCTTTTGGCGGCGCTGGCGGCCGCGCCACAGGCGCAGCCACACTCCCAGCGCCAGGGTGAGCAGCAGCGCGGCCAGCAGAAACTGCCCGAACGCGCTCACCACCACCGCCCCACTGGGCAGCAACCAGGCCAGTACCGTGGGAATGGCTTCCGCCAGCCAGTCACCGTCGATTTTTCGCTGCGCGCGTGGGGCGGATACGGTGCCGGGCAGCCCGTCCACAGACGGCGCAGGGGCCGTTTGCGCCAAAAGGTCCAGCGGCTCATGCCCCCGTAGCGAGCTGCATCAGCCAGCCCCGCCCCTCGACCCAATCCCCCAGCCCCGATTCGGCATTGATGTGCCCGCGCTCGCCATAGTCGATAAATCGGGCGCCCCAGTCAGCGCCCAGGCCCTGCACGCGCTCATAGCTGCAATAAGGATCGTTGCGGCTGCCCACCAGCACGGCGGGGAACGGCAGGGACTGGCGCGCAATGGGCGCCCAGCCGGGAATCACCTCGGCCAGATCGGGCCGCTCCACATCGCCCGGGGCCACCAGCAGCGCGCCGCGCACCTTGGCCGCATGGCGGGTGTGCGCCGCCCACCAGGCGGTGAGGATGCAGCCCAGGCTGTGCGCCACCAGCACCACGGGGCCATCGGCATCGGCCACGGTTTCTTCGAGCCGCGCGGACCAGTCGCCGCGCAGGGGGCGCATCCAATCGTGCTGTTCCACGCGGTGGTAGCCGCGCAGGGCCTCCCAGCGGCTTTGCCAGTGGTCAGGGTCGGAATTCTGCCAGCCGGGCAGGAGCAGGACGTTGGATGGCTTCATTACTATTAATTCAATAGCTGACAACGCTTGTGCATCAAGCACCTGGTGCCGTTTTGGCCATGGAAGTGGTTGCAGAGGGCATGGTCTGCACGCGCTCGACCATCTCCTGTGCGAATTCGATGAACGCATGGCTTCCCTTGGCTGCGGGGTCGAACACCACGCCGGGCAGGCCGTAGCTGGGGGCCTCGGCCAGCCGCACATTGCGGGGGATCACCGTGTTGAACACCTTGTCGCCAAAGTGGCCCTTGAGCTGGTCGCTGACCTGCTGTTGCAGCGTGATGCGGGGGTCGAACATCACGCGCAGCAGGCCGATGATCTGCAGGTCGGCATTGAGGTTGGCATGCACCTGCTTGATGGTGTTGACCAGATCGGTGAGGCCCTCGAGCGCGAAGTACTCGCACTGCATGGGCACGATCACGCCATGCGCGCTGCACAGCCCGTTGAGCGTGAGCATCGAGAGCGACGGCGGGCAGTCGATGAGCACGAAGTCGTAGTCGGCATCCACCTCGGCCAACGCGGCCTTGAGGCGCTTTTCGCGGTGCTCCAGCGTCACCAGCTCCACCTCGGCACCCGCCAGCTCGCGGTTGGCGCCCAGCACCCAGTAGCCGCATTTATCGGCCAGCACCGCCGCCTCCTTGATCGAGGCGGATTCGAGCAGCACGTCGTACACCGTGAGATCAAGGCTGCGCTTGTCCACGCCCGAGCCCATGGTGGCATTGCCTTGCGGGTCCAGGTCCACCATCAGCACGCGCTGGCCAATCTTGGCCAGGCCCGCGGCGAGGTTGACGGTGGTGGTGGTCTTGCCAACGCCACCCTTCTGGTTGGCAACGCAGAATATTTTGGCCATCAGAATGTTGCCCCCACGGTCGTGCATTTCGTGTCGCTCTCTACCCCCCAAAGGCGCCGCGTTTTGCCTGGGAGCGGCCCGGCGGCCACACGGGTCTGTCCGTACGTATGCATGGTGGTGAGGTAGTGGATCATTTGGAGATGGCCAGCTTGATGCCAAAGCCGATCAGAAAGACGCCCGCCACTTTTTCAAGCGCGCGGCCGATGCGGGGGTTGGCGCGCATGCGCTCGGCCAGGTGGTGGGTGAGCAGCACCACGATCAGGCCGTAGGCCAAGGTCAATGCAGCGATCGTGGCGGCCATGACACCAAAGGTGACGAGGCCCTGGTGGCGTGCGGGGTCCACAAACAGGGGGAAGAACGCCATGTAAAACACGATGGCCTTGGGATTGAGCAGCGTGATCAGCCCCGCTTGCTTGAAGTAATGGCGGGGTTCGATGTTCAGCACCGGCTTGGCGCCCGGCTTGGCCGTCAGCATCTTGAAGCCGAGCCAGGCCAGATAGCCCGCCCCCAGCCACTGCACGGCGTTGAACGCTGTGGGGTAGGTGGACAGCAAGGCGGCCACCCCCGCCACCGCAGCCCACATCAGCACCTGGTCGCCGGCAATCACGCCCATCGTGGCCGCCAGGCCGCCACGGACGCCACCCTTGCTGGTGGAAGTGATGAGCGCCAGGTTGCCGGGGCCTGGGATGGCCAGGAACAACACAATGGCGGCAACAAAGGCGCCGTAGTCTGCGATGCCGAACATGATTTCTCCTGAAGCGCGGGGGAGGGTGCGATGGAACGGGGCACCCGGGGGATGAGACGAGTTTACGCGACCACCCTGCCCCAGCCGCTGAAATGTCTGTGCCCAGGCGTTCTTCACTCCTCGAGCGCCAGGGTACGCCGTGGACCTGATGGACGGCAAGACACCCAGCTCAGCAATAGCCGCAGCTGTTGCCGGCTTGGTCAACGCAGCAAACGCCCGAGAACCCAGACCGCTCACAGACGCACGGTGCGGTGGTATGCGACGGGCATCCCGGTGATCAGGCAGGCCTCATCCACACAATGCAACGTTCGGCGTCGAGGCCGGGCACAGCGAGTTGTTCCACGTGAAACACGGCCACATCCGCAGGCAGCGCGGCGATTTCGTCCTCAGGGTGTTTACCCTTCATGGCCAGCCACACGCCATGGGGTGCGGCGAGGGCGCTGCGCGACCACGCCACAAAATCGGGCAGGGATGCAAAAGCGCGGCAACTGATGATGTCGAAGGGGGTGGTCAATGTCTCCACGCGCGCATGCACACCATGCAGGTTGCGCAGCTTGAGCGCCACGGCCGCCTGCTGGATGAACGCGGCCTTCTTGCCCACGGTGTCCACACAGCTCACATCCACGCCGGGGCAACAGATGGCGAACACGACACCGGGCAGACCGCCGCCGGAACCCACATCAAGCAGCCTCACCGCCTGCGCGCCACCCTGCCCCAAGGTTGCCACGTGCCGGCGCAGCGGCACCACGGCAGCCAGGCTGTCGAGCAGGTGGTGGGTCACCATCTCCTGCGGGTTGCGCACGGCCGTCAGGTTGTAGACCTTGTTCCACTTTTGCAGCAGGGCCAGAAACTCCATCAACCGGGTGATCTGGTCTTGATTCAGATCCAGCGACAAAGCCTGGGCGCCTGCTTCCAATTGCTGGTGCAGCGTGTCCGTATTCACCGCTGCACTCATGCTGCCTGGCCCTCCGCCTTGGCGGGCGAAGTCGGCGCTACGGCAAACTCTTTGAATCCGCCCTTCTTCAAATGCACCATCAGCAGCGAGATGGACGCCGGGGTGATGCCCGTGATGCGCGAGGCATGGCCCAGGGTTTCGGGCCGATGGCGGTTGAGCACCTGGCGCGCTTCGATACTCAGTGCCGTGACCTGCATGTAGTCCAGATCGGGCGGCAGGCGCAGCTTCTCGAAGTGCGCGGCACGCTCCACCTCGCCTTTCTGGCGGTCGATGTAGCCCGCGTATTTGGCGGCAATCTCCACCTGTTCCAGCACCGGCTCAGTCAAGTCACCCAGGGTTTCACGTGAAACGCCGCTGGATGCGTACTTGCCGCCATCCAGCGACATCAGGTTGGCGTAGCTCACATCGGGGCGGCGCAGCAGTTCGAACAGGTTGTATTCATGCTCAATGCTCTTGCCCAGCACGCGTTCGGATTCTGCCGCCGGCAGGTTGCGCGGATTCACCCAAGTGGCCTTGAGACGCTCTGTTTCACGTGAAACCGCATCGCGCTTGCGGCTGAACGCATTCCAGCGGGCGTCGTCCACCAGGCCCATTTGCCGCCCCACTTCCGTCAGGCGCATGTCGGCATTGTCCTCGCGCAGCTGCAGGCGGAACTCGGCCCGGCTGGTGAACATGCGGTAGGGCTCGGTCACGCCCTTGGTGATCAGGTCGTCCACCAGCACGCCCAGGTAGGCTTCGTCGCGGCCGGGCAGCCAGGGCGCATCGCCCCGGCACTGCAACGCGGCGTTGATGCCAGCAAACAGCCCCTGCGCAGCCGCCTCTTCGTAGCCGGTCGTGCCATTGATCTGCCCGGCAAAGAACAGGCCCTGGATCTGGCGCGTCTCAAAGCTGCTCTTGAGCGAGCGCGGGTCGAAGTAGTCGTATTCGATGGCATAGCCGGGGCGCAGGATGTGCGCGTTCTCCAGCCCGGGCATGCTGCGCACCAAGTCGTACTGGATGTCGAACGGCAGGCTGGTGCTGATGCCGTTGGGGTAGAACTCGTGCGTGGTCAGGCCTTCGGGCTCCAGGAAGATCTGGTGGCTGTCCTTGTCGGCAAAGCGGTTGATCTTGTCTTCCACGCTCGGGCAGTAGCGCGGGCCCACGCCCTCGATCTTGCCGGTGAACATGGGGCTGCGGTCAAAACCGCTGCGGATGATCTCGTGCGTGCGCTCGTTGGTATGGGTGATCCAGCAAGGCATCTGCTTCGGGTGCATGGTTGCGCTGCCCATGAAGCTGAACACGGGCACCGTGCCCTCGTTCACGCCGCCCGGCATGCCGTCGCCGGGCTGCTCTTCGCACTTCGAGAAATCGATGCTGCGCCCGTCGATGCGCGGCGGCGTGCCGGTCTTGAGGCGCCCTTGCGGCAGCTTCAGCTCCTTCAGGCGCGCCGACAGCGACACCGCAGGCGGGTCGCCCGCCCGGCCAGCGGCGTAGTTGTTCAGCCCCACATGGATCTTGCCGTCCAGGAAGGTGCCCGCCGTCAGCACCACAGTGCGGCTGCGGAAGCGGATACCTACCTGCGTCACGGCGCCCACCACCCGGTCGCCTTCCACCATCAGGTCGTCCACCGCCTGCTGGAACAGCCACAGGTTGGGCTGGTTCTCCAGCATGCGGCGGATGGCGGCCTTGTACAAAATGCGATCCGCCTGCGCCCGCGTGGCCCGCACGGCGGGGCCCTTGGAGCTGTTGAGGATGCGGAACTGGATCCCGCCCTCGTCCGTGGCCAGCGCCATCGCACCGCCCAGCGCGTCCACCTCTTTCACCAGATGGCCCTTGCCGATGCCGCCGATGCTGGGGTTGCAGCTCATCTGCCCCAGCGTCTCGATGTTGTGCGTGAGCAGCAGCGTGCGGCTGCCCATGCGCGCGGCGGCCAGCGCGGCTTCGGTGCCAGCATGGCCACCACCGACAACGATCACATCAAATTCCTGGGGGTACAACATGGGACAACTCCAGGGCCCATCGGCCCAACACCAACCAACATCCGATGCGCCAAAGCCATCGGCCCCCAGGCCGACCTTGTGCGGCATGCAGAGGGGAAACCCGCAATTTTCCCATCTTTGGCGCACAGACGCGGGCCTTGCCGCAGCCGCCCTTCTTGCGCAGGGTTTGTTTCACGTGAAACAGGACCACCTCGCGAACGCTGCCGTGCCGTGCAGGAATCCTGCCATGTCCCTGTGCTTCAATGGCACCCCATGTACATGCAGAACCAACTCCTCGTCTTTGCCGGCAGCACCCGCCAACAATCCTTCAACCGCAAGCTGGCCCAGGCCACCGCCGCCATCGCGCGCGATGCCGGTGCGCAGGTCACACTGCTGGAACTCTCCGACTTCAACATCCCCCTGTACAACGCCGACCTGGAAGCCCAAGGCACCCCTGCCGACGTGATTCGACTCAAGGAAATCCTGTGGCGGCACCCCGCCTGGGTGATCTGCTCGCCCGAGTACAACGGCAGCTACACCGCCCTGCTCAAGAACACCATCGACTGGACGTCCAGCCCCGCACAGGGCCATCCCGATTGGCACGACGGCACCAAGCCGTTCCGGGGCAAGGTGGTGGGAATGCTCAGCGCCTCGCCCGGCGCCCTGGGGGGCCTGCGCTCACAAAGCCACCTGGCGCCCCTGCTCATCAACCTGGAATGCTGGCTGGCCCCCAAGGCTTGGGCGCTGGGCTCGGCTGCCAACGCGTTTGATGAAGCGGGCACCCTGGTGCAGCCCGGCCACCGTGACCGCGTGCGCGCAGTGGTGGACCAGGTGCTGTGGGCGAGCGAGCGCCTGACCGCCGGAACGCCGTAGTACGGCCGCCCTTGCTCCTGCACCACCCGCTGCGGCGGACATAAATGGGTTGCACGGCACAGCACGCCTGCTAGCATGGTTGGCGCGTCCGGGGGGCCGCGCTCCATCACCAAAACACCAACAACACCATGCAACGGCAACTCTGGATTGCACTGTTCACAGTGCTGGGGGGCGTGTCGCACGCCCTGGCTGAAACAGGCGTCTTGACGGTCAACACCAGCTTTGGCAGCGTCTCTGCCGCACTGATGTCCGGGGCCACAGCGGTCCCCGCCACTTCTTGGTACATGCTGCTGACGGCAGCCCTTTTGATCGTGCTGGCCACCCGCAAGCGATTGCTGCGACTTCGCAGCACAGCCCCTCTGGCACTGGCCGCACTCATAGCCACCACCTTCGCGGCCACCCATTGGTACGGAGACGCGCAGGCAGCGGGCGCACTCAACCTCACCCCACCGCAGATCTTCACCGCAGACGGCGCTCAACAAACACTGCAAATGGGCAACCTGACGGGCCAACCGGTCAGCATCCAGGACATCCGCGTGCAAGGCCGCTTCACCCAAACCAACGGCTGCAGCGGCACCTTGTCCAGCGGAGCCCACTGCCCGATCACAGTGGCTTACCGCCCTGGCATCTGCCAGACATGCACCAGCGACAACTGCATCAACGGCGCCTGCCCGGGCCCCACGTGCACGGACGGCCAGCGCAACGGAACCGAGAGCGACGT
>NZ_ACQT01000143.1 GCF_000175235.1 Acidovorax delafieldii 2AN
GTGCAGTCGCTGCTCTTTCATGTCCTGCGGGCCCTCGGCCGCGCGCAGGCGCTGCGGCGCAAGTTGGTCTCGCGCACGCCACCGCCGCCGGCGGATGCCCTGCTGTGCACGGCACTGGCGCTGGCCTGGCATGCCGACGATGCGCCTTACGAACCGTTCACGCTGGTCAACCAGGCGGTCGAGGCCGCCAAGCGCAACGTCGCCACCAAGGCCCAGGCGCCGTTCATCAATGCCTGTCTGCGGCGTTTCCTGCGCGAGCGCGACACCCTGGTGGCCGCTACCGACACCGACCCGGTGGCGCGCTGGAACCATCCGCAGTGGTGGATTGCCAAGCTGCAAAAAGACCACCCCCAGCATTGGCAGCAAATCCTGCATGCCAACAATGGCCGTGCGCCCATGATTTTGCGGGTTAATGGGCAAAAGAGCACTGTTGCGCAATACCAGAAAGCGCTGGCAGCTATCAATATTGAAGCGACGCCAGTGGGCGAGTGGGGGTTGGCCCTGCAGCACCCACGCCCCGTGGCAGAGCTGCCAGGCTTTGCACAGGGCCTGGTTTCGGTGCAGGATGCGGCGGCCCAGCAGGCGGCGCCACTGCTGCTGCGGGGACTCGATTTGGCCCAGCCGCTGCGTGTTCTCGATGCCTGCGCCGCGCCCGGGGGCAAGACCGCCCATCTGCTGGAGTACGCTGGAGCGTCAAGCCCCTTGCAGGTGACAGCACTGGAAGTGGACGTCGCGCGCAGTGTACGCATCCACGAGACGCTTGACCGGCTGGGCCTTCGGGCCCAGGTGCTGGTGGCGGACGCCGCGCGCCCACAGGAATGGTGGCAACCCCATTGCGAGGGCATTCCGTTCGACGCGATCTTGCTGGATGCGCCCTGCACTGCATCGGGCATCGTGCGCCGCCATCCCGATGTGCGCTGGTTGCGCCGCGAGGCCGACATTGCCCAACTGGCCGTGCAGCAGGCACGCCTGCTCAAGGCCCTGTGGCCGTTGTTGCGCCCCGGGGGGCGGCTGCTGTATTGCACCTGCTCCGTATTCCGCGAGGAAGGCGATGCGCAGGTGCAATCGTTTCTTGCGCACAACACCGACGCCCGTTTGCTGCCGTCGCCCGGCCATTTAATTCCCGGCATTGCGAACAATGGCGAAGTCGTCCGGGACAATGCACCGGGTGACCACGACGGTTTTTTTTACGCACTGTTGCAGAAGATGGAGTAGGCGCGGCATGGGCTGCCTGCTGCGGGAATGGGTGCGGGTCTGGATCTTGGCGCTGCTGTGCCTGGTGGCCTGGCCGGGCATCGCGGTGGCGCAAACCCACGCGGGCGAGAGTGCAGACCTGCGTCTCGAACGCTCGGATGATGGGCTCTATTTGAGCGCTGCGCTGCAGTTCGACCTGCCCGAACTGGCCGAGGATGCGCTGTACAAGGGCATTCCGGTGTTTTTCGTCGCTGAAGCGCAGGTATCGCGCGAGCGCTGGTACTGGTCCGATCGCCAGGTCGCTACGGCAACCCGCCATTTGCGCCTCAGCTACCAACCCCTCACCCGCCGCTGGCGGCTGAGCACGTCCTCCACCGCGTTTTCCAATACCGGCCTGGGCGTGGTGCTGGGGCAGAACTTTGACGAATTGCACGATGCGCTGATGGCCATGCAGAGGATATCGCGCTGGAAGATTGCCGATGCCTCTGAAATCGACGCAGATGCTGCACATACCGTCCATTTCAGGTTCCGACTCGACATGTCGCAGCTTCCTCGGCCGCTGCAGATCGGCGCGGTGGGGAGTTCAGGCTGGAGCCTGTTGCTTTCACGCCAGCAGCGGCTCTTGCCGGAGACCGGGCGATGACTCCACAAGGCAGCGAATCCGCGTCAGCGCAGGCCCTGGTGCGGCAGTCCCGGGCCGTGCGCTGGACCGTGGGGGTGGGGGCGGCCATCATGTCGGCCATCGGCATGGTGCTGCTGTTCATGCTCACCCTGGCCACCAACAACCGGGCGCTGTACGAGCGCAACTACGCCTGGCTGTTCGGCGTGAACGTGCTGGTGGCTGTGCTGCTGCTGGGCGTGCTGGCGTGGGTGGGGGTGCGCCTGGCCATCCGCCTGCGGCGCGGGCGCTTTGGCAGCCGGCTTCTGGTGAAACTGGCCGCGATCTTCGCCTTGGTGGGGCTGATGCCGGGCCTGCTGATCTATGTGGTGTCCTACCAGTTCGTGACGCGCTCCATCGAGAGCTGGTTTGACGTGAAGGTCGAGGGCGCGCTGGTGGCGGGCGTCAACCTGGCGCGGGTATCTCTCGATTCCATGGCGGAAGACATGGCCACCAAGGCGCGCAATGCCAGCGCGCAGCTGGCCCAGGTGCCCGATGCCGCCGCCGGGCTGGTGCTGGAGCGCATCCGCGACCAACTGGGCGCCAGCGATGTGGTGCTGTGGAACGCGGCGGGCCACGCCGTGGCCAGCGCGGGGCAGTCGCGCTTCAGCCTGAGCCCCGAGCGCCCCGGCATTGCGCAACTGCGCATGGTGCGCCAGCAGCGCACCATGGCGCAGATCGAGGGGCTGGACGACATCACCGACCCCGCCGCCGCCCAGAACGCACGGGTGAAGGTCTTCGCGCTGGTCGCCAGCCCCAGTGTGGGCCTTCTGCTCGAGCCCCGCTTCCTGCAGGTCACCATGCCTTTGCCGCCAGCGTTGGTGGGCAACGCCCTGGCGGTGCAAGAGGCCAATCGTGAATACCAGGAGCGCGCGCTGGCACGCGAAGGCCTGCGCCGCATGTATGTCGGCACCCTCACGCTGGGGCTGTTTCTGGCCGTTTTCGGCGCGGTGCTGCTGGCGGTGCTGCTGGGCAACCAGCTGGTGCGGCCGCTGCTGGTGCTGGCCGAGGGGGTGCGCGAGGTGGCTGCAGGCAACCTCAGCCCCAAGGCTGCCCTGCAGGGCAAGGACGAACTGGGCGGGCTCACCCGTTCGTTCGCCACCATGACCCAGCAACTGGCCGATGCCCGTGGAGCGGTCGAGCAGAGCATGGGGGCGCTCGACGCTGCACGCGCCAAGCTCCAGACCATCCTGGACAACCTCACCGCCGGCGTGATGGTGCTCGACCAGCAGGACCGCATTGTCTCTTTTAACCCCGGGGCCACGCGCATCCTGCGTGCCCCCATGGCGGCCCATGCGGGCAAGCCGCTGGCCGAAGTGCCGGGGCTGGCCACGTTCGCGGCGGCCGTGCGAGAGCAGTTCGCTGAGTTCCTGGGTGACCGGCACGACCACGGGCTGGACCATTGGCAGCAACCTTTTGAACTGCACGGCTCGCCCAGCGGGGCCGCACACCACGCCACGAGCCTGGTGGTGCGGGGGGCCGAGTTGCCGGATGCGTCGCGTCTGTTGGTTTTTGACGACATTTCGGAAATTGTTTCCGCCCAACGCGCGCAGGCCTGGGGCGAGGTCGCGCGGCGGTTGGCCCACGAAATCAAGAACCCGCTCACGCCCATCCAGCTGTCTGCCGAACGGCTTGAAATGAAGCTGACTGGCAAACTCCCGGCGCCTGAGCAGGCCGTGCTTACCAAGTCGGTCAAGACCATCGTCGAGCAGGTGGACGCCATGAAGCGGCTGGTGAACGAATTCCGCGACTATGCCCGCCTGCCGGCTGCCGAACTGCAACCGCTGGACCTGAATACGTTGGTGTCCGATGTGCTCTATCTGTATGGGGCCGAAAACGCCACCATCCCTGTGGAATCCGAGCTGGACGCGCGTTGTCCGCCCATTGCCGGGGACGCCCAGCAACTGCGCCAGGTGGTGCACAACCTGCTGCAGAACGCACAGGACGCCACCGAACAAGCCGCGAGCGCAGGCGGCGTTCCTTTGCCGCCGGTGCGCATCACCACGCGGTGGAGTGAGTCATCGCGGCGCGTGCGCCTGACGGTGGTGGACAGCGGCCCGGGCTTTCCCGCCCACATCCTTCAGCGGGCCTTCGAACCCTATGTCACCACCAAGCCCAGGGGCACCGGCCTCGGCCTTGCAGTGGTGAAAAAAATTGCGGATGAGCACGGAGCGCGCATCGAGCTGTCGAACCGGCTTGACGAAGGCGTGGTGCGGGGGGCGCAAGTATCGTTATCATTCGCCACTTACCAATCGGTGGCGTCATAACAACACCACACTGCAGCATCCAAAGCGCTTCACACACATGGCAAACATTCTGGTGGTTGATGACGAACTCGGCATTCGTGACCTCTTGTCGGAAATCCTGAATGACGAGGGACACAGCGTGGACCTTGCCGAGAACGCGACGCAGGCCCGCGCGGCGCGCGCGGCCGGGGTGTATGACTTGGTGCTGCTGGACATCTGGATGCCCGACACCGACGGCGTTTCGCTGCTCAAGGAATGGGCCACGGCCGGCGTGCTGACCATGCCCGTCATCATGATGAGCGGCCATGCCACCATCGACACCGCCGTTGAAGCCACCCGCATCGGCGCATTTTCGTTTCTCGAAAAACCCATCACGCTGCAAAAGCTGCTCAAGGCCGTGGAACAGGGACTGGCGCGCCACGCAGCCCATCAGGCCGCACCCGTGTCAGCGCAGCAGCCGGCAGCCGGCCCCGCCGACGGCGGCTTTGTCCCGGCGCCCATCATCACCACTGCCATGGTGGGCGATGCAGGCCCCCATGCCCATCAGGGCTTCGACCTGGACCGCCCGCTGCGCGAGGCGCGCGATGGCTTCGAGAAAGCGTATTTCGAATTCCACCTGGCCCGCGAAGGCGGCTCGATGACGCGCGTGGCAGAGAAAACCGGTCTGGAGCGCACCCACCTGTACCGCAAGCTGCGCCAGCTGGGCGTAGACCTTGGGCGTGGCAAACGCAATTAATGTCGCGCACCGCGTTGTCAATCCCAATTTTCTGGTTATAATTTGAGGCTCAGGCCCGGTAGCTCAGTCGGTAGAGCAGAGGATTGAAAATCCTTGTGTCGGTGGTTCGATTCCGCCCCAGGCCACCAAACCAAAAAGCCCTTGATTCGAAAGAGTCAGGGGCTTTTTCCATTGAGGCGCCGTGCCTGGAGATGGCCCGGCCGCGCACCTCCGCTTTGCTATTGCCGCTGCGCGGCGCTTCTGCACCGGCCTGCAGCCCTGTTTGCACGCTCTTTGCGGCGTCTGCAGCTGTCTTCCTTTTCTCGTTGGCTTTTTGATGGCATTCCTGACCGACACGACCCTGGGCATCGACTTTGGCACTTCCAACTCGGCGATGGCCGTGCGCCAGGGCGGCGCCCCTGCACGCATGCTGTGCCTGGAGGGCACGAGCCACACTTTGCCGACGGCGCTGTTCTTCAATGCCGAGGATCACGGCACCCATTTCGGGCGCGACGCCATGCGCCAGTACCTCGCGGGCACCGAGGGGCGTCTCATGCGTTCGCTCAAGAGCCTGCTGGGCAGTGCGCTGCTGCAGGAAAAGACGGCGGTACACAACCAGTTGGTGAGCTACCAGGACATCATTGGTCTGTTCCTGCGCATGCTGGCCACCACGGCCCGCGATGCGCTGGGCGGAATGCCGGGCAAGGTGATGCTGGGGCGGCCGGTGCATTTTGTGGATGGCGACACCATGCGCGACCGGCAGGCAGAGGATGCCCTGCGCCAGGCGGCCCACGATGCGGGTTTCGTGAATGTGGCATTTCAACTCGAGCCCATAGCTGCCGCGCTGGACTATGAGCAGCGTATTGACCGCGAATCGCTCGTGCTGGTGGTCGACATTGGCGGGGGAACCTCCGACTTCACCGTGGTGCGCCTGGGGCCCGGCAGAAGGGCGCGTTCAGACCGGACCAGCGACATTCTGGCCACCACGGGCGTGCATGTCGGCGGCACCGATTTCGACCGGCGGCTGAGCCTGGCGCAGGTGATGCCGCTGCTGGGGCTGGGCCACACCGGCCCCTCGGGGCGCGAGGTGCCCAGCCGGGTGTTCTTCGAACTGGCCACCTGGCACTTGATCCAGTGGCTGTATGCCCCCCGCGCCCTGCGTGAGGCGCAGGCCCTGCGGTCCGACTACGCACAACCCCGGCTGCACGACCGCCTGATGGCGGTGCTGAACCAGCGCATGGGGCACCGGCTGGCCGACGCGGTGGAGCAGGCCAAGATTGCCGCGTCGAGCCAGGCTGCCGACGCGCGGATGGCCCTTGAATGGATTGAGCCGGGCTTGGAGGCGCTGGTCACAGCCGAGGGGCTGGCCCGCCACCTGTCTGGCCTGTTGCAGCAGGTGGTGGCCTGTGCCGGCGAGTGTGTCCAGAACGCCGGAATGGCGCCAGGGCAGCTTCAGGCCATCTACCTCACGGGTGGATCATCGGCGCTGCGGCCTCTGCGGGACGCCCTCGGGGTGGCATTTCCCGGCATCCCGCAGGTCGAAGGCGATCTGTTCGGCGGTGTGGCCGCGGGGTTGGCGGTAAGCGCCGCCTGACGCGTTGTCGGCTGGCGGCTTGGGCGGGTGCCTTGCAGGGTTTAGATGCTATTGAAAATATAGCTTTAGACGCATGGCCATCAAGCGCTACAGGCCATAATAGGCAAAAAATACCAGAAAATTCTACTCCCCCGCCTGAGGGGCGGCGCGCTTCCATTCCAGGGCCGTGTCATACAGGCTGTTGCGGGAAGCGCCGGTGATGTCGGCAGCCAGGCGGACGGCGGATTTGAGGGGGAGCTCCTGCAGCAGCAGGCGCAGCACGCGCAAGCCCTCGCCGTCGTCCCCAGCGGGTGTGGAGGGGTGCAGCAGCACGACGAATTCGCCGCGCGAGCGCTGCGGTGACCCCTCCAGCCAGGCGCTCAATTCGTTGGCGGGGCGGGTGGTGATTTCCTCGAACTGCTTGGTGAGTTCGCGCGCCAGGGTGACGGGGCGCGCGCCCAGTGTTGCCAACGCCTGGGCCAGCTCGCCAATGCGGTGCGGCGCTTCCAGCAATACCACGCACCGGGGCTCGCCGGCCAGGCGCTGCACGGCATTTGCCCGCTCTGCCTGCTTGGCGGGCAGAAAGCCGGCAAAGAGGAATCCGCCATTGTCCGGGTGGTGCGCCACGGCACCTGCCACACTCAAGGCCGTGGTGATGCTGCTCGCCCCCGGCAGCGGCAGGGCGCGCAGCCCGGCGGCTTGCACCGCAGCCACCAAGCGGGCGCCGGGGTCGCTGACGCCCGGCGTTCCCGCGTCGCTGACGTAGGCAACGCGCTGGCCCTGCTGCAGCCGCTGCACCACGCCCAGCGCGGCCTCGGCTTCGTTGTGCTGGTGTACCGCCAGCAACTGCGTTCCGCCCTTGTCGATGCCATAGGCGCGCAGCAGCGCCTGGGTGTGGCGCGTGTCTTCGCAGGCGATGGCGTCAGCCAGTTGCAGCACGTGCAGTGCGCGCAGGGTGATATCGGCCAGATTGCCGATGGGCGTGGCCACGACATACAGCGCGCCCTGCGGATAATGCTGTGCAGCCGCTGCGTCGCTGGCGGCGTTCAGGGCAGATGCGAAAGATGCGCTCAATGAATTTCCTTGGAAAAAAGACCGCCAGCGCCGACCCGCAGGGGCCGGCCGCCGGCGGCGGTACCACGCGGCAGCGGGGCAATGCGGCCGAGGACCAGGCGCTCGCCCATTTGCAGGGTGTGGGCCTGCGGCTGCTCGAACGCAATTATCGGACGCCGGGGCGTGGTGGTGGCGAGATCGACCTGGTAATGCGGGAGCGCGACGGCACCGTGGTGTTCGTCGAGGTGCGCAGTCGCGCCACTGCAGCCTTTGGCGGGGCTTGCGCGAGCATCGGATCTGTCAAGCAAGGGCGCATCGTGCTGGCCGCGCGGCACTATCTGCTGCGCATGCCCTCGCCGCCCCCGTGCCGTTTCGACGTGGTTCTGCTCGAGCCCGGCGGTGTGCAATGGCTGCGGGCGGCATTCGACGCCCAGTGACAGAAAGGCTTGCAGCCGGGTGCCTGCACGGTGTGCGACGCGGGGTGGCCAGCACCCGAGGCGCCGCTGCCGCAACGGCGGCGGATTGAACCTTCGCGCCCGTCCGCGCTCCAATGGCGCACTCTTTCCACCCTTGCGCGCGCCTGCGGCCTCTACGGATTGCTACAAAAGCTGTAACAGGCGGCGGGTATCATTGGCCCCCTCATGCTTGAGCAACGCATACAACAGCATTTCATCGACAGCGCCGACCTGAAATACCAGGCCGCGCAAGCCCTGGGCGCCCCCATTGCTGCGGCCGTGCAGGCCGTGCTGGCCTGCGTGACCAGCGGCGGCAAGGTGCTCGCCTGCGGCAACGGCCCTTCGGCTGCCGAGGCGCTGCAATTCGCATCGTTTTGCGTGGCGGGTTTCGAGCGCGACCGGCCCGAGCTGGCCGCTCTGGCCCTGACATCCGACAGCACCCTGCTCACGGCGGGCGGCGGCCACGACGTGGCCCAGCAGTTCGCGCGCCAGGTGCGCGCGCTCGGTCAGGCGGGCGACGTGCTGCTGGCGCTGTCCATCACCGGCAACGATGCCAACGTGATCGCCGCCATCGAGGCCGCGCACGAGCGCGACATGACGGTGGTGATCCTCACCGGGCGCACGGGCGGCAAGCTGGCGCCGCTGGTGCGCGAGACCGATGTACTGATCAGCGTGCCGCACGACCGCGCCGCGCGGGTGCGCGAAGTCCATGCCCTGGTGTTGCACTGCCTGTGCGACGGCGTGGACGCCCAGTTACTTGGAGAACAGGAAATACCGCTATGACGCCAACCTTGAACCGTACCGCCCGCACCCTGCTGGCTGCCGCCGCGCTTGCCGCAGGTCTTTCCGCATGCGCTCCCCTGTTTGTCGGAGGGGCCGTGGTGGGCGGGATGATGGCCTCTGATCGCCGCACGACGGGCACCCAGGTCGAAGACGAAGGCATCGAATTGCGCGCTGCCAATCGTATCCGCGAGGTGCTGGGTGAACGGGTGCACGTCAACGTGACCAGTTTCAACCGCCAGGCCCTGCTCACCGGCGAAGTGCCTGCGGCACACGACCGTGCCACCGTCGAACAGATCGTGGCCGGCGTGAACAACGTGCGCTCGGTGGTGAACGATCTGGCTGTGATGCCCAACAGCTCGCTGGGCCAGCGCTCGAACGACACCCTCATCACCGGCAAGGTGCGCGCCAGCTTCGTGGACGCCAAGGACGTGTTCGCCAGCGCCTACAAGGTGGTGACCGAGCGCAACGTGGTCTATCTCATGGGCCTGGTCACCCCGCGTGAAGCCGCGCGTGCCACGGAAATTGCGCGTGGCGTGAGTGGCGTGAGCAAGGTGGTGCGTGTGTTCGAAACGATCACCGAAGAAGAACTGCGCCGCAACAATACGCAGCCGCCGGCTCCGGTCACCACGGACGGCACCTCGTCGCAGGGCGGCTGACA
>NZ_ACQT01000142.1 GCF_000175235.1 Acidovorax delafieldii 2AN
CGCGGGCTGGCGTGCCGCCTCCTGGGCCGCGCTTTTGCCCCACAGGTCGGCCAGATCGTGGGCGTCGAGCTGGGCCAGCTGGGCCAGATCGCTCAGCACCTGCCGGCGCAGCACCCCTTCGGGCAGGGCGCTCCACAGCGGCCGGGCATTGCTGGCCATGTGGGCGCGGCCTTCGGCGGTGCCCAGGTCGCAGCCTTCACTGGCCGCCTCGACCAGGAACCGGCTCAGGGGAACCGCATCGCCGATGCAGCGGGCAAAGGCATCGGTGCCTTGCGCGCGCACGAAGCTGTCGGGGTCGTGCTCGGGCGGTAGGAACAGGAACTTGATGCTGCGCGTGTCGCTGGCGTGGGGCAGGGCGCCATCCAGCGCCTTGCGGGCCGCGCGGCGGCCGGCGGCGTCGCCATCGAAGCTGAACACCACCGCATCGGTAAAGCGCAGCAGCTTTTGCACATGTTCAGGGGTGCAGGCCGTGCCCAGCGTGGCCACGGCGTTGGGAAACCCCAGCTGCGCCAGTGCCACCACGTCCATGTAGCCCTCGGTCACCAGCGCATAGCCCTGCTCGCGGATGGCGGTGCGGGCCTCGAACAGGCCGTACAACTCGCGCCCCTTGTGGAACACCGGCGTTTCGGGCGAATTGAGGTATTTGGGCTTGTCGTCCCCCAGCACCCGGCCGCCAAAGCCGATGCATTCGCCCTTCACATTGCGGATCGGGAACATCACCCGGTCGCGAAACCGGTCATAGCGCTTGCCGCCGTCTTCTTCGCTGACGATGACCAGGCCGCTTTCCTCGAGCAGCGGATCGTCATAGTGCGCAAACACGCTGGCCAGGCTGCGCCAGCCTTCCGGGGCATAGCCCAGCCCGTAGCGCTTGGCCACTGCCCCTGATACCCCTCGGCCCTTGAAATACGCTACGGCGCGGGTCGAGGCGCGCAAATGCTGGCGGTAGGCGTGCGCGGCTTTTTCCAGCACGTCCGTGAGCGTGGCCTGCTTCTGCCGGGCGGCGGCGGCGCGCTCTTTTTCTTGCGGCGAGATGTCATCGTCGGGCACCTGCAGGCCCACCTGCTGGGCCAGGTCCTGCACGGCTTCGACGAAGCCCATGCCAGCGTGCTCCATCAGAAAACTGATGGCGTTGCCGTTCTTGCCGCAGCCAAAGCAGTGGTAGAACTGTTTGGCAGGGCTCACGCTGAACGAGGGGGATTTCTCGCCATGGAAGGGGCACAGCCCCATGAAGTTGGCGCCCCCTTTCTTGAGCGGGACGTAGCGACCCACAATGTCCACCACGTCCACGCGCGAAAGCAGTTCCTGGATGAAAGATTGGGGAATCGACACGGGGCGTATTGTCGGCGCAAAGCACGGTTACACTCATTAACATTTAGCGGAGCCGAGACATCTCCATGGCAACAACGGTAACCCCGTGGGCACGCAGTGCCGCAGCGCGGCTGGCGCAGCGCCTGGGCGTGTGGCTGGTGGGCGGTGGCCGTTGCCTGGCTGCCGCTGTGTGCGGCGGCGGCGCCGGTGCTGCGCGTTCTGTCGTGGCCCGGGTACGCCGATGCCGATGTGGTGGCCGCCTTCGAGAAGCGACACGCGGTGCGCGTGGAGGTGACCACCGTGGGCTCGGACGACAGCCTGCGCGCCAAGCTGGCCGATCCGGCAGGCCCAGGCTACGACGTGGTGGCCGCCAACACCGTGGAGATCGCCAGCCTGATGGCGCAAAAGCGCCTCGTGCCGCTGCCAATGAAGGACATTGCCAATGCCGGGCGCCAGTTGCCCCGCTTTCGGCATCTGTCGGCCATCCCCGGTATCACGAGCGACGGCGCGGTGTATGCGCTGCCCTACACCTATTCCGAGATGGGGCTGATCTACGACCGCCAGCAGTTCAGCGCACCTCCGAACTCGCTGAGTGTGCTGTGGGATCCGCGCTGGCAGGGCCGGGTGCTGGCGTTCGACGGCAGCAGCCACAGTTTCTCGCTGGCCGCCCAGCGCCGGGGCCTGCCGCCTTTTCGCATCGACACGGCGCGGTTCGGCGCACTGGCCCGCGATCTGGTGGCGCTGCGCCGCAATGTGCTGACTTTCTATTCGGTGCCAGAGGAGTCGGTGGAGCTGTTTCGCCGCCACCGCATCGCGGTGATGCATGCCAACTACGGCCAGCAGCAATTCAAGCTGCTGCGCGACGCGGGGCTCGACGTGGGCTACGTGATACCGAAAGAGGGGGCGCTGGCCTGGCTCGACTGCTGGGCCATCACGCGCCGCTCTGCCCAGCCCGCGCTGGCCGCCCAGTGGATCAACTACATGCTCGAGCCGGCGGTCAGCGGCGTGCTGACGCGGCGCCAGGGGCTGGCCAACACACTGCAGGAGCCGGGCCGTGCAGCGGATGCCGCAGCCGGCCCGATCGTATGGCTTGAGCCGGTGGAAAGTGAAGAGCAGCGCACCCGGCTGTGGCGGCGCATCGTTTCGGGCGAGCGCCCCGAGGGGTTCTGATCCATGCGCTGGGGCATCGCGTCGCGCCTGGGCTGGATTCTGGCCTCTTTCAGCGTGCTGGCCGCCGTGCTGGCAGGCTACTACACCTATGTCGCTGCGCGCGACCTGTTGCGCGAGCGGGCCGAGCGTTCGCTCCTGGCCACCACGCAGGTGCTGACGCGCCACCTCGAAACCGGCTTTGCGGCGGTGGCGCGCGATGCCACGTTGCTGGCAGCGGTGGCGGGTGTGGCCACCGAGCCGCGCGCGGCGCCATCGCCGCAGTCCCCCCGGGTGCGCGACCGCCGCATGCTTGCCGACGTGTTCAAGGCCAGCCTGGCGGCCCACCCTTCGTACCTGCAGATCCGCCTCATCAGTGCCCGCGACCATGGCCTCGAACTCATGCGGGTCGACCGCTTGGGGGATGGCCTGGTGGAGGCGCCCGCCGCCGCGCTGCAGGAAAAAGCCCATTTCCCCTTTGTTTTCGAAACCCTCAAGTTGCGTGCCGGCGAGGTGTACTTCAGCGAGTTCGGCATCAACCACGAAGGCGAGGCGTCCGAAGAGCAACAGCAGCCTGTCTTCAACATGGCGTCGCCCGTGGTGCGCTGGGGTGCGGTCGAGGCCGTCGTGGTGGTGCGTGTGGCGGCCAATCCCTTTCTGGCCCATTTCAGAAAAAGCCTGCCCGAAAACTTTGGGTTCTACCTGTGCAATCGCTGGGGCGACATTCTGGTGCACCCCGACCCGTCCCAGACTTTCGGCTTCGACCGCGGGCAGCGCATCCTGCTGCAGGACACCCTTGCGCCCGTGGCGCAGATCATCGATGGGCGTTCCAACGAGCTCATGATGGATGCGCAGGAAGAAGGCGCCGAGCCGCGCGTGTTCTCGTTCACGCGTCTGCCCGTGGGCGGGGCGGGCGAGGAGCGCTTCCTGGTGGCGGGCCTTTCACAGCCCATGGCGGTGGTGCAGGATGAAGTTCTCGAGCTCGGGCGCGGCATCTTCAAGATGCTGCTGATCCTGAGCGCGGTGGGCATGCTGCTGGCCACGCTGGTGTCGCGGGCGGTGACCAGCCCCCTGCAGGCCATGGTGCGCGCCGCCCGCGCCTTTTCGCAGGGAGAGCCCCACGGTGCCTTGCCGGTCGAGCGGCAGGACGAGGTGGGAGAGCTGGCGCGCAGCCTGAGCGACATGGAGCAGCAGATCACGCGCCAGATCGCCGAGCTCAACGCCAGCCGGGACAGCATGGCGCATCTGGCCCACCATGACCTGCTCACCGGCCTGCCCAACCGGCGCATGTTCGAGCAGCGCCTGGAGCAGGCACTCGAGCTGTCGCGGCGCAGCGGGCGGGCGTGCGCGCTGTTCTTCGTGGACCTGGACGACTTCAAGTCCATCAACGACGACCTGGGCCATGCCGCGGGCGATGCGGTGCTGCAGGCCACGGCCCGTGCCATCGTGGCGGCGGTGCGCCAAGCCGACACAGTGGCCCGCCTGGCGGGCGACGAATTCACCGTGCTGTGCGAAAACGTCGATACCGAAGAAGCTGCGCTGCACATTGCCGAAAAACTGCAGCAGGCCTTTGCGCAACCGCTGCAACTGGGCGGAAAATCGCTGGAGGTGCATGCCAGCATCGGGCTGAGCCTTTTTCCGCGCGATGCGCACGACGCACAATCGCTGCTGGCGAGCGCGGATGCGGCCATGTACCGCGTCAAGCAAAGCCGCCGCAACAGCCCCTGAGGTCCGCGGCCAGACCCTGTTCATTTATTCCCTGTGAAGCGCAATGACCTCCATCTACGACCAGCACCTGCCCCGCACTGAAGCCAACTTCGCGCCCCTGTCGCCCCTGGGGTTCATCGAGCGCACTGCCGAGGTCTACCCCGACCGCCTGGCCATCGTGCACGGCACCCTGCGCCAGACCTGGGCCCAGACGTATGCGCGCTGCCGCCAACTGGCCAGCAGCCTGCAGCGCGCCGGTATCGGCAAGAACGACACCGTGGCCGTGATGCTGCCCAACACGCCGCCCATGGTCGAGGCGCACTTCGGCGTGCCGATGGCCGGCGCCGTGCTCAACGCCCTGAACACCCGCCTGGACCCCGAGGCCATCGCCTTCATGCTCGACCACGGCGAGGCCAAGGCCGTGATCGTGGACCCCGAGTTCGCCGGCGTCATGGCCAAGGCCCTGGCGCTGCGCCAGAGCCAGACGCCCTTGCTGCTGATTGACGTCGAGGATGCCCTCTACGGCCCCGCCAGCCAGAAGCTGGGCAGCACCACGTACGAGGCCTTTGTGGCCGGTGGCGACCCGCAGTTCGCCTGGGAACTGCCCGCCGACGAGTGGGATGCCATCGCGCTCAACTACACCAGCGGCACCACCGGCAACCCCAAGGGCGTGGTCTACCACCACCGGGGCGCGGCCACCAATGCCATCAGCAACGTGCTGGAGTGGGACATGCCCAAGCACGCGGTCTACCTGTGGACGCTGCCCATGTTCCACTGCAACGGCTGGTGCTTTCCCTGGACGGTGGCGGCCCGCGCGGGTGTCAACGTGTGCCTGCGCCGCGTGGAAGCGCAGGCCATCTTCGACGCCATCCGCCACCACGGCGTCACGCACTACTGCGGCGCACCCATCGTGCATGGCCTGCTGGTCAACGCGCCTGCCGCGATGAAAGAGGGCGTGCCCGCGGGCGTGAAGGCCATGGTGGCGGGCGCAGCGCCACCGGCCTCGATGATCGAGGGCATGGAAAAGATGGGCTTCGACCTGACCCACGTGTACGGCCTGACCGAGGTGTATGGCCCGGCCACGGTGTGCGCGCGGCACGACGCCTGGAACGACCTGGACATCGGCGAGCGCGCGCGCCTCAACGCCCGCCAGGGCGTGCGCTACCACCTGCAGCGCGCGGCCCGGGTGCTTGACTCCGAAACCATGCGCCCCGTGCCCTGGGACGGCGAAACCATGGGCGAGATCATGTTCCGGGGCAATATCGCCATGAAGGGCTACCTCAAGAACCCCAAGGCCACCGAAGAAGCCTTTGCCGGCGGCTGGTTCCACAGCGGCGACCTGGCCGTGCAGTACCCCGACGGCTACATCAAGATCAAGGACCGCAGCAAGGACATCATCATTTCGGGCGGCGAGAACATTTCGTCGATCGAGGTGGAAGACGTGCTCTACCGCCACCCCGACGTGCTCGCCGCCGCCGTGGTGGCCAAGCCCGACGCCAAGTGGGGCGAAACGCCCTGTGCCTTCGTCGAACTGAAGGCCGGTGCGCAGACCACCGTCGAGGACATCGTGGCGCACTGCAAGAAGCACCTGGCCGGCTTCAAGGTGCCGCGTGCCGTGGTGTTTGGCGAGCTGCCCAAGACCAGCACGGGCAAGATCCAGAAATTCGAGTTGCGCAAGCAGGCCGGCTCGGCACAGGCCATCGACGTCTGATTCCGTCGGCGACGCTGCCAACAAAAAGAGCACCTCTCGGGTGCTCTTTTTTGTATAGCTGATAGCGCTTGCTGCATAAGCGCTAGAGCGTGATTTCGATGAAATCCATGGCGGAGGGCGTGTGCTGCGCCGGGCGACAGCCGGGCTTGCTCAGCCGCCGTGGCGGTACACGCTGTCGCCATGCGGCGCCGCCCTGAATTCCGGCAGCGCTTCGGCCAGGGCCGCATAGGCCACCAAACCAGCGTACCGTTCAGTGGGCACCATGTCCGGCACCATCTGCTGGATGAAGTGCCAGGCCACGGCCGTGCTCACGCCTGCTTGGGAGATGCCGGCGCTGGTGGCGGCCAAGGGGTGCTGCGCCAGGGCATGTTCCAGTCCGTCGCAGGCGGCGCGCAACTGGCCCGCGACCCGTACAACCCAGGGCTCGTGCAGTTTCTCCGCGGGGCGTAATTTGCGTTCGTAGATGATCTGCACGGCCTTTTCACAGGCCGCCAGCGCCAGCCCTTCGATGTGCAAGGCGTTCTGCAGGTCCGCCAGCGCGGTGGGAACAAGGCGGCGCGTCGGGCTCAATGCGTGCGCGTACTGCAGGATCAGCGTGGAGTCCATCAGGACGCCGCCATCGTCGCAGACCAGCGTGGGCGCCTTCACGACCGGATTGATCTGGGCAAATTGCGCGAAGGTGCTGAACACCGACAGTGACTGGTGTTCAAAGCGCAGGTCCAGCAGTTGCAGCGCGATGGCCACGCGGCGGACGTACGGGGAGTCGAGCATGCCGATGAGTTGCATGGGAGGCCTTGGGTTCGATGGTGGTTGAGCGCTGCGATTGTCATCGCTGCAGGGCAAGCAGGTAAAGAGTCTTGGCGGCGTGCCGCAGTGCTGTGTCGCAGGGGGCATCACGGGGGCCGCGTGGGGTGTTAGTGAATGGCAGGGTGCGGGCCGTTGCTTGATCTCTTCGGCCTGTGTTGGGTTTTTGAGGGGTGGTATTGCTCTCTTTTGTATAGCTTCTTGCGCCCGCCACATAAGCGCCAGGCCGTGGTTTCATTCAAATTTCGGGCCACGGGCAAGGGTATGCGGACCAGACTGCGCGCCCGGGCGAAAGGCACGGTGCGATACTTGCCGCGGTTTTTCATCCCCATCCGCTTTGGGGGCCTGACGGCGTTCTGCGCCTGTGCCCCATCCCTGCCCGCCAGTGCGGGCGAGTGAGCCGTTGATTGAAGTCCCTGAACTCCCCCGATCTGGCCGCGCGCAGCCTTGTCGCGCTGTGGCACCCCTGCACCCAGATGGCGCGTGCCGCCGTCACCCCGCCACTGGCCATTGCCCGCGGTGAGGGCCCCTGGCTTTTCGACCTGGAAGGGCGGCGCTATTTCGACGCCAACAGCTCCTGGTGGGTCAACCTGTTTGGACACTCGGATGCCGGCCTCCGCGCTGCCATCACGCACCAGCTTGAAACCCTGCCCCACGTCATGCTGGCCGGCTGCACCCATGCGCCCGCGGTCGAGCTGGCGGAAAAGCTCTCGGCCCTGACCGGTGGCGCCCTGGGCCACGCCTTTTTTGCCAGCGACGGCGCCTCGGCCGTCGAGATCGCGCTGAAGATGAGCTTTCACTCCTGGCGCAACCGGGGCTTCGAGGACAAGCGCGAGTTTGTCTGCCTGCGCAACGGCTACCACGGCGAAACCATTGGCGCGCTGGCCGTGACCGATGTGGCGGTGTTCCGCGATGCCTACGACCCGCTGCTGATGCGTGCCCACATCGTCGATTCGCCCGATGCGCGCCAGGGCCCGGACGCAGAGGCCCGTGCGCTGGCCGACCTGCGCCGCGTGCTGACCGAGCGGCGCGGCCATGTGGCCGCCCTCATCATCGAGCCGCTGGTGCAGTGCGCCGCCGGCATGGCGATGCACGAGCCCTCGTACCTGCGTGCCGTGCGGGCCCTGTGCGACGAGTTTGGCATCCACCTCATCGCCGACGAGATCGCGGTGGGGTGCGGGCGCAGCGGCACCTTCTTTGCGTTCGAGCAGGGCGAGTGCGGCTGGCCCGACTTCATCACGCTGTCCAAAGGCATCAGCGGCGGCACGCTGCCGCTGTCGCTGGTGCTGACCACCGAAACCGTGTACCAGAGCTTCTGGAGCGAGCAGGTGGGGCGGGGCTTTTTGCACTCGCATTCGTACACCGGCAACCCCTTGGCCTGCGCGGCAGCCAATGCCGTGCTCGACCGCTTTGCTGCCGACCAGGTGCTGGAGAAGAGCCGTGTGCAGGCCCGGCTGCTGGCCGAGGCCTTCGCGCCGCTGGCCGCCGATCCGCGCGTGGCCCACCTGCGCCAGCGCGGCATGATCCTGGCATTCGATGTGCGCGAGCCCGGCGAGCGGTTTGCCGAGCGCTTTCACCTAGCCGCTCGCGCGCACGAGCTGCTGATCCGCCCCATTGGCGCCACCGTGTACCTGATGCCGCCGTACCTCATCGACGCGCCCACGGCGCAGTTCCTGTTCAAGGCCGTGATGGCCACGCTGACGGAGGTGCTCGACCATGCTGCTTGACCACCTGAACCAGAAACTGCAGGCCATCGCGGCCAAGGACCTGACGCGCGTGCTGCGCGAGGCCGAGAGCGCCACCGCGCCGGTGCAGCGCGTGCGCGGCGCCGACGGGCAATCGCGCGAACTGCTCATGTTCTGCAGCAACGACTACCTGGGCCTGGCCGCCCATCCCGCGCTGGCCGATGCACTGGCCGAGGGCGCGCGCCTGTACGGTGCCGGCTCGGGCTCGTCGCACCTCATCAGCGGGCATTCGAGCGCGCATGCGGCGCTGGAGCGCGCCCTGGCCGCCACGGTGGCACCCGCCATCCCGAACGCCGAGGCACTGTTCTTCTGCACCGGCTTCATGGCCAACCTGGCGGTGCTGACGGCCCTGGGCGACGCCGATGCGGTGATCTTTTCGGAAGAGCTGAACCACGCCTCGCTGATCGACGGTGCGCGCCTGGCCAAGGCGCCGGTGCAGCGCTACGCCCACTGCGACGTGGCGCAGCTGGACGCGCTGCTGGGCGCCTGCACGGCCCGCATCAAGCTCATCGTCACCGATGCGGTGTTCAGCATGGATGGCGACGTGGCCCCGCTCGATGCCCTGCTGGCGCTGGCCGAACGGCACGACGCCTGGCTGGTGGTGGACGACGCCCATGGCTTTGGCGTGCTGGGGCCGCAGGGGCGCGGCACGCTGGCGCACTTTGGCCTGCGCAGTGAGCGGCTGATCATGGTGGGCACGCTGGGCAAGGCCGCCGGGGTGGCCGGGGCCTTTGTGGCTGCGCACCCCACCGTCATCCAATACCTGATCCAGGCCGCGCGGGCCTACATCTTCACCACCGCCGCGCCGCCCGCCGTGGCCCACGCGCTGCTGCAAAGCCTGGCGCTGTTGGCGGGCGAAGAGGGCGAACAGCGCCGCGCCAACCTCGTGCGCTTGCAGGCGCAGTTGCAGTCCGGCGTGGGCGAATTGCTGGCGCGCCATCCCGGCCTGGGCTGGCGGCTGGTGGCGTCGGACACCCCTATCCGGCCACTGGTCAT
>NZ_ACQT01000141.1 GCF_000175235.1 Acidovorax delafieldii 2AN
TGGGGGCACGGCGGGCGTGGAAGCGGCGGCCGATGCGGCCTTGAGCGCGGCACTTTCCGCCGCCGCCTCGGTCTTGGCCAGTTCCCGTTGGCGTTTGGCTTCATCGAGCAGATACCGCTGGTAGTCGTCGAGGTCGCCGTCGAAGGGGCCGACGGCGCCGCGGCCCACCATCCAGAACTCGTCGCACACGGCGCGCAGCAGCGCACGGTCGTGGCTGACCAGCATCACGGTGCCCTCGAATTCGTTGAGCGCCATCGACAGCGCCTCGCGGGTGGCCAGGTCAAGGTGGTTGGTGGGTTCGTCAAGCAGCAGCAGGTTGGGGCGCTGCCAGACGATCATGGCCAGCACCAGGCGGGCTTTTTCGCCGCCGCTCATGCTGCCCACGCTTTGCTTGACCATGTCGCCCGTGAAGTTGAACGTGCCCAGGAAGCTGCGCAGGTCCTGTTCACGGCTGGATTCGCGGCTGTTGGGGCCCAGTTCCCGGGCCAGACGGATCATGTGTTCGAGAGGGTTCTCCTGGGGACGCAGCACGTCCAGCTCCTGCTGGGCGAAGTAGCCGATCGACAGGCCCTTGCCTTCCGTCACCGTGCCCGCCAGCGGGGTCATGGTGCGGGCAATGGTCTTGACCAGCGTGGACTTGCCCTGGCCGTTGGCGCCCAGAATGCCGATGCGCTGGCCGGCCAGCACGCTGCGGCTCACGTTCTGGAGGATGGTGGTTTCGTGCCCGTCCTCGCCGCGGTAGCCAAAGGCGGCGTCGCTGATGGCCAGCATCGGGTTGGGCAGGTTGAGCGGCTCCTTGAATTCGAAGGTGAATTCCGCCTCGGCCAGCACGGGCGCAATCTTCTCCATGCGATCGAGCGCCTTGACCCGGCTTTGCGCCTGCTTGGCCTTGCTGGCCTTGGCCTTGAAGCGGTCGATGAACTTCTTGAGGTGGGCGATTTTTTCCTGCTGCTTGGCGAAGCTGGCCTGCTGCAGTTCGAGCTGCTGGGCGCGCAGATCCTCGAACTTGCTGTAGTTGCCGCCGTAGCGCGTGAGCTGCGCGTTGTCGATGTGCAGGGTGACGTTGGTCACGGCATCGAGAAACTCGCGGTCGTGGCTGATGACGATCATCGTGCCTTCGTAGCGCTTGAGCCAGGCCTCCAGCCACACCAGGGCATCCAGGTCCAGGTGGTTGGTGGGTTCGTCGAGCAGCAGCAGATCGCTTGGGCACATCAGTGCGCGGGCCAGTTGCAGGCGCATGCGCCAGCCGCCCGAGAAGCTGTTCACGGGCTTGTCGAGCTCGGACACCTTGAAGCCCAGGCCAAGAATCAGTGCCTGCGCGCGGGGCTCGGCATCGTGTGCGCCGGCATCGGCCAAGTCGGTGTAGGCATGGGCGATGGCCATGCCATCGTCGTCGGCCTCGGCTTTCGCCAACTGGGCGTGTAGGTCGGCCAGGCGCGTGTCGCCGGCCACGACAAACGCGGTGGCCGATTCATCGGTCTCGGGCATGTTCTGTGCCACCTGGGCCATGCGCCACTGCGCCGGAATCTGGAAGTCGCCCCCATCTTCGTGCAGCGAACCGTTCAGCAGGGCAAACAGGCTCGACTTGCCAGCACCATTGCGCCCGACCAACCCCACCTTCTCGCCGGGATTGATGGTGGCGTTGACGCCGTTGAGCAGCACCTTGGCGCTGCGGCGCAAGACGACATTTTTGAGAGTGATCATGGAAACGGGTCGACAGTCTTTTCAAGCGGCGGGATTACCCCCGCCGGGGAATGGAATACAGGGTGCGGGTAGCGCGGTTGCCGCCGGCTCGGAAGGCCTGGCGGCGCGGCATTGCGCACGGGACATCGCCCATGGGCCGAGGGTGGGCGCGCCGGGAGGCAACCACGCGAGCGCCAGCCAGGCCAAGCCGGGAACGGCGCCCACCACCTCCTTCAGGAAGCAAAAAAGGCGGCCAGGGCCTGGCGCGTCACCACCAGCACCTGGTCGTCGCCCGCGCTGGTGTCCACCCAATACACAGGCAACTGCCCGAAGGCGGCCTCAAAGTAGGGGCGTTCGTTACCGATTTCGAGCACGAGCACGGCATTTTCGCTCATGCGCGAGGGCGCGTCCTGGAGCAGCCTGCGCACAAAGTCCATGCCGTCGGTGCCGCCAGCCAGGGCCAAAGCGGGTTCAGCGAGGTATTCGGCAGGCAGCCGGGACATGCTGTCCGCATTGACGTAGGGCGGGTTGCAGATGATCAGGTCCCACGGGCCGGGCAATTGGGCCAGGCCGTCGGACAGCTGCAGCGTGATGCGCGCCTGCAAGCCATGCCGGTCCACGTTGATGCGGGCCACCTCAAGGGCATCCGGCGAGATGTCGGCGCCCGTGACTTCGACTTCCGGCCAGGCCATGGCCGCCAGAACGGCCAGGCTGCCGTTGCCGGTGCACAGGTCCAGCACGCGGCGCGTGTGCTCGCCCAGAAAGTCGTCGATGCTGCCGTCAACGAGCAGTTCGGCGATGAAGCTGCGCGGCACGATGGCGCGCTCGTCCACATAGAACGGGATGCCCTGCAGCCAAGCCTCGCGCGTCAGGTAGGCTGCGGGCTTGCGACTGTGGATGCGTTCTTCAAAAAGTGTAGCAACCTGCGCAAGTGCACCGTGCGCTACAGGCTGATTGGCGATGGAATCGGGGCCATCGTCCAGATCGCTGTCAAGCGGCAGGCCCAGGCGCCACAGCACCAGCCAGGCGGCCTCGTCCCGGGCATTCGTGGTGCCGTGTCCGAACGAAACGCCTGCGGCCGTGAGCAGTTTGGCGCCTGAATGCACCAGCGCGCCCACGGTGGTGCCTTGCAGCGCAGGAAGGGGTGTCGCGGGGCCGCTCATGCCGTACCTGCCTGGATAGCTGCGGCGGCCGTGGCGGCCTGGCGGTTCAGGTTTTCCAGGGTGCGGCGGTAGATGTTCTTGAGCGGCTCGATGTCGGCCACGACCACATGCTCGTCGATCTTGTGGATGGTGGCGTTGGGTGGGCCCAGCTCGATGACTTGCGGGCAGATCTGGGCAATGAAACGCCCGTCGCTGGTGCCACCGGTGGTGGACAGTTCGGTGGCGATGCCCGCCTCTGCCGTAATGGCCTGTTGCACGGCCGTGACGAGGTCACCGGGCGTGGTGAGGAAGGGCTGTCCGCCCAGGGTCCAGTGCAGGTCGTATTCGAGGCTGTGGCGGTCGAGCAGCGCATGCACGCGCTGCTTGAGGCCCTCGGCCGTCGATTCGGTGGAGAAACGGAAGTTGAAATCGACCACCACTTCACCAGGAATCACGTTGGTGGCGCCGGTGCCTCCATGCATGTTGCTGATCTGCCAGCTGGTGGGCGGGAAGAACGCATTGCCGTGGTCCCATTCCGTGACCGCCATTTCGGCCAGCGCGGGCAGGGCCTGGTGGATGGGGTTGCGCGCCAGTTGTGGGTAGGCGATGTGGCCCTGGATGCCGCGCACGGTGAGCTTGCCGCTGAGCGTGCCGCGGCGGCCGTTCTTGATCATGTCGCCCGTCTTCTCGACCGAAGTGGGTTCGCCCACGATGCAGTAATCCAGCACCTCGCCGCGCGCCTTGAGCTGTTCGACGACCACCTTGGTGCCATCGACCGAAGGGCCTTCCTCATCGCTGGTCAGCAGGAACGCGATGGCCAGGTGCGGATCGGGGTGCGCCGCCAGGAATTCCTCTGCCGCCACCACGAAGGCGGCGATGGAGGTCTTCATGTCGCTGGCGCCCCGGCCAAAGAGCTTGCCGTCCTTGTGCATGGGGGTGAACGGGTGGCTGCTCCACTGCGCCAGCGGGCCGGTGGGAACCACGTCGGTGTGGCCCGCGAAAACTATCGTTTTTGTAGCGCCTTGCGCACGTTCGGCAAGCGCAGCAGGCCTTTTTGCCCATAAATTGCTGACGCGGAAGTTCTCGGGCCCGCTGTCGAGGCGCTCGCAGACGAAACCCAGCGGGGCCAAGCGCGCCGCCAGCAGGTCGAGGCAGCCCGCATCCTGGGGCGTGATGGAGGGCAGGGAGATGAGCTGTTCGGCCAGGTGCAGGGTGCGGGACATCGGAAAGATCTGGGGAAATCGGGTCAGGCGGGTTTGACGTCGAGCACGATTTCGGTGAAGGAGGGTTGGTCGTCGGGGGTGTCCCGCGCTTCTTTTGTGCCTTGGCTGCGTTGGCGGCCAGGGCGAAGTCGTTTTGCAGGCGCCACATCAGGTTGGTGGGCGAGTCGGCATGGGCCAGACCTTCCTTGCGGTCGATCTTGCCTTCCATGATGAGGTGGGCGAGGGCTTCCTCGAAGGTCTGCGAGCCTTCGGCCATGGATTTTTCCATGGCCTCCTTGACGCCCGAGAAGTCGCCCTTTTCCACCAGCTCGGACACCAGCTTGGTGTTGAGCATGATCTCGACGGCCGGCACGCGGCCGCCGTCCACCGTGCGCACCAGGCGCTGCGACACCACCGCCTTGAGCGCCGACGCCAAGTCCCCCAGCATGGTGGGACGCACTTCGACGGGGTAGAAGCTCAGGATACGGTTGAGGGCGTGGTAGCTGTTGTTGCCGTGCAGCGTGGCCAGGCACAGGTGGCCCGATTGGGCGTAGGCAATGGCGGCCGACATGGTCTCGCGGTCGCGGATTTCGCCGATCAGGATCACGTCCGGCGCCTGGCGCAGCGCGTTCTTCAGCGCGGTCTGCAGCGACTGCGTGTCGCTGCCGATTTCGCGCTGGTTCACGATGGATTTCTTGTTGCGGAACTGGTATTCGACCGGATCTTCGATCGTGAGAATGTGGCCCGTGAGCTGGTTGTTGCGGTTGTCGATCATCGACGCCAGCGTGGTGCTCTTGCCCGAGCCGGTGGCGCCTACCACGAGGATCAGGCCGCGTTTTTCCAGGATCAGGTCGCCCAGGATGGGCGGAAGGTTCAGGGTGGCGAAGTCGGGAATCTGCTGCGTGATGAAACGGATCACCACCGCGTAGCTGCCGCGCTGGCGCATGGCACTGACGCGAAACCGCCCAACGCCTGTCAGCGGCACACCCATGTTCAGTTCGCCCGTTTCCTCGAGTTCCTCGATGCGGTCGGGCGGGACGATTTCGGACAGCAGGTTGCGCGGTGCGTCGGGCGGCAGGATCTGGTTGTTGATCGGCACGCACTCGCCGTTGATCTTGATCAGCGCCGGTGCATTGGCAGACAGGTAAACGTCTGATGCCTTCTTTTCGCTCATCAGGCGAAGAATCCGCTCCATCGTACTCATGGTGTTTCCCTCTCGTTTTTCGGTCAGCCAACGGCCCTGGGACGCTGTTCAATCACACCGGCGTGCACCCACGGCGCCGCGCCATCAGTCGCGCAGCAGGTCGTTGATGCTGGTCTTGGAGCGCGTTTGGGCGTCCACGCGCTTGACGATGATGGCGGCATACATGCTGTAGGGCGCGCCATTGGCGGCCGTTTTGGGCAGATTGCCGCTGACGACCACCGAGCCCGAGGGCACGCGGCCATAGCTGATCTCGCCGGTGGCGCGGTTGAAGATGGGAGTGCTCTGGCCGAGGTACACGCCCATGCCCAGAACGGAGTTTTCTTCGACGATCACGCCTTCCACCACCTCGGAGCGGGCGCCGATGAAGCAGTTGTCTTCGATGATGGTGGGGTTGGCTTGCAGGGGCTCGAGCACGCCGCCCAGGCCCACGCCGCCCGAAAGGTGCACGTTCTTGCCGACCTGGGCGCAGGAGCCCACGGTGGCCCAGGTGTCGACCATGGTGCCTTCGTCCACATAGGCACCGATGTTCACGTAGCTAGGCATCAGGATCGCGCCCTTGGCGATGAAACTGCCGCGGCGCGCGACGGCGGGGGGCACCACGCGCACGCCGGTGGCGGCCAGTTCCTGCGGGCTCAGGTGGGCAAACTTGGTGGGCACCTTGTCGTAGAAGCCCAGGTCGCCGGCCGAGATGATCTCATTGTCCTTCAGGCGGAACGACAGCAGAACGGCCTTCTTGACCCACTGGTGCACCGTCCATTGGCCCACGCCCTCGCGGGTGGCCACGCGCAGCGTGCCGTTGTTCAGCTCGGCAATCACATGCTCGACGGCGTCAACGATCTCCTGGGGGGCGGCCGCGGGCGAGAGGCTGGTGCGGTTGTCCCAGGCGTTGTCGATGAGGGTTTGGAGTTGTTGGGTCATGGTCAGGCAGTACGGGATTGGATGAATTGGACGATGCGCAGCGCGGCTTCCACGCATTCTTCGGTGTCGGCCACCAGGGCCATGCGCACGCGCTGGGCGCCGGGGTTGCTGCCCTGGGCCTCGCGGGCCAGGTAGCTGCCGGGCAGCACGGTGACATTGTATTGAGCCAGCAGGGCCCGGGCGAATTCGGTGTCGGTCATGCCCAGGGCGTCTGGCACCTTGGCCCACAGGTAAAAGCCCGCGTCGGGCAGCGAAACCTCCATCACCCCGGCCAGCAAGGGGGTGACCTGCGCGAACTTCTTGCGGTAGAGCGCGCGGTTTTCGTCCACATGCCGCTCGTCGCCCCAGGCCGCAATGCTGGCGGCCTGTACCACGGGGCTCATCGCGCTGCCATGGTAGGTGCGGTAAAGCAGGAAGGCCTTCATCAGCGCTGCGTCGCCGGCCACGAAGCCGCTGCGCAACCCTGGCACGTTGCTGCGCTTGGACAGGCTGGTGAACGACACCAGGTTCTTGAAGTCGCCGCGTCCCAGACGGGCAGCCGCCTGCAGGCCGCCCAGAGGCGGCTCGCCCTGGAAATAGATTTCGCTGTAGCACTCGTCCGATGCGATCACGAAACCATGGCAATCGCTCAGCTCAAAGAGCTTCTGCCACTCGGACAGCGGCATCACGGCCCCTGTGGGGTTGCCCGGCGAGCAGACGAACAGCAGTTGCGTGCGCTGCCAGACGGCGCCGGGCACCGAGTCCCAGTCGACCGCGAAGTTGCGGGCCGGATTGCTGGGGGCGTAATAGGGTGCCGCCCCGGCCAGCACGGCGGCGCCTTCGTAGATTTGGTAGAAGGGGTTGGGGCAGACCACCACGGGCTGGCCCTGGGAAGGGTCGATCACTGTCTGGGCGAAGGCAAACAGGGCCTCGCGCGATCCGTTCACCGGCAGCACCTGCGTGGCGGCATCGACCGCCAGGCCGTAGCGCCGCGACAGCCAGCCCGAGAAAGCCTCGCGCAAGCGCGGCTCGCCGGCCGTGGCGGGGTAGCTGGCCAGCCCGCCGAGGTGGGCGGTGAGAGCATCCTTGATGAACTGGGGCGTGGGGTGGCGGGGTTCGCCCATGCCCAGGCTGATGGGGCTGTAGCCCGCCGGAGGCGTCACCCCCGCAAAGAGCTGTCTCAGCCGCTCGAAGGGGTAAGGCTGAAGGTGTGAAAGCAGGGGATTCATGGGGCTGCATTATGGTGGATGCCATGGCGGCGCCGCCCCGCGCGGCCCTGCGCGCAGACGGCTCATGGAAAACCCTCGCCGGCAGCGTTTGTCAATCCGGCGTAAGAGCGGCCTCCTAGCATGGTTGTAACTATTTCTAACTACATGGGAGACACCATGGCCGGACTTTCCCCGCTGCGACCGGGCCAGGGGCTCATGCGCCGGCTGCATCTGCCCGGCAAGCTGGCGGTGACTGCAGGCGTGCTGCTGGGCTGTGTGGCGGCGGCTAGTGCCTCGGCGCCCTGGTGGCTGGTGCTGGCGGGCGTGGTGCTCGGGCTGTACCTGGTGCTGGCCCTGTATGCCAGCCTTTCGACAGACATGGCGGGTCTCGCCTTTGCCATGCAGCGCACCACGGGCGGCGACCTGTGCGCGCATGCGGGGGGCCAGGGACAGGACGAGCTGGGCGAGATGGCCCAGTCACTGGATCGCATGGTGCTCACGCTGTCGTCGATGGTGGCCGACATCCGCAGCAACGCGGCGCTGGTGGCCCATGCCGGGCAAACGCTCGCCCACGGCAACCGTGCCTTGGCAGAGCGCACCGAGCAGCAGGCGGCCAACCTGGAGCAAACCGCCGCCAGCGTGGAGCAGCTCTCGGCGGCCGTGCAAAGCAATGCCCAGACGGCCCTGGGAGCCGACCAGCACGCCGCCCAGGTGCGGCAGGCGGTGGATGTGGGGGCGCAGGCGATGGCGAAGGCGGTGCAGTCGGTGCAGGCCATCCAGCAGGGCGCGCGGCGCATGACCGAGATCATTGGCGTGATCGACAGCATCGCCTTCCAGACGAACATCCTGGCGCTGAATGCCGCCGTCGAGGCTGCCCGCGCGGGCGAGCAGGGGCGGGGCTTCGCGGTGGTGGCGGCCGAAGTGCGCACGCTGGCCAAGCGCTCTGCCGATGCGGCCCACGAGATCCGGCAGTTGATCGGTGCGTCGGTGGACCAGGTCGAGGCCAGTGCCGCCCTGATCCGCACGGCGGGCGACGGCATCGCCGAGATGGCTGGCGGCATCCGCAGCGTGGCGGCGAGCATGTCGGAAATATCGGGCTCGAGTGCAGAGCAAAGCGATGGTCTACGGGAAGTGAGCACGGCCGTACAGCAACTCGACCAGATCACCCAGCACAACGCCCAGATGGTCGGCAGCGCCGTGCAGCAGGCCGAGGCGCTGCAAAGCCGCGCATCGACGCTCTCGCGGGCCGTGGCGGCTTTCCGGCTGCAGCAGGGCACGGCCGAGGAAGCGGTCGCCCTGGTGAAAAAGGCGGTGGCGCTGCACAAGACCTCTTCGCGTGACGCTTTCCTGCGGGCCATCAGCGACAAGGCGGGGGCTTTTCACGACCGCGACATGTACGTGTTCGTGCTTGACACCGCCGGCACTTACCTGGCGTTTGGCGGCAACCCGGCCAAGGTGGGGACGCGCGTGCAGGATATTCCCGGCATTGCGGGCGACCGCCTCGTGTCCGACATCGTGGCCCAGGCCGATGATGTACCAGGATGGGTTGAGTACGACATCACCAACCCGTCCACGGGTGTCGTGCAGACCAAGATGTCGTTCGTGGCGCGCGTGGGAGATCTCTACGTGGGCTGCGGGGTCTACAAAAGCCTGGCGGCCCGCTGAGGGCCGTCGGCGGTGGCCCTGGCAGCTCCCGCGTCTGGTGCACACCGCGCGCATGTGTTGCCGACGGCTGACGTAAACCCGCTGAAGCCTTGCAGGCGCTGCTGCGCACCATCGGGATGGGAGGGCCGGCAGGCCGCCCAAGGGACGCGTCGCCGCCAAGCGTGGATCGCTGGCGGTGGAAGGCGCTGGATGCGGTGAAACTCCGAACTCACTGCTTTTGCAAGCAAGGCTGGGTGGAACGATGCGTGCCGGTACCGCGTGGGTGCCATGCCCCGACCAGCAAGCGCACCCATTTTGGAGCCTCCATGGGGCCCGGATGCGGGCGCACGGCCGTGGAGTTCTGCCTGAGGGGCCAGCCGCTTCCCACGCGTTGTGGCGCGCGAGCAATTCAGAGGGCGCCGGAACGTCAGGGTGACGGTGGCCCGCGGCGTTGCCGGGCCCGTG
>NZ_ACQT01000140.1 GCF_000175235.1 Acidovorax delafieldii 2AN
TGACTCTTGCGAATCAGGGCTTTTCATTTGGTGCCGGAGAGATGAATCGAACACCCGACCTTCTCATTACGAACTCCAGCACTAACTGCTTCCAATTGTTGCCAATGGCTGTCTTCACTCTAGACGGTGTGATTTTAACAGCCCGCAACAACCGGGATTTATGCCGAAATTTGGCAGCAACTGTGACATAGCTGTGACGCGACAGGTGAGGAGTTAACTTGCCGCAGCGTGTTACTTGAAGCAAGGCAAAGACATTGGTCGGCCTCGTCTGATCTTCTAGACTGGTGCGCTATCGGAGCAGTCTAATGTCCCAACAACATACAACACCATCTGAGTCCGGGCATAGCCGGACAGCCCAGCAATGGGCTTGGCAATTCCTTCGCCGCAATCAGGAGTACGTCGCCGCCTACGAGTTGATCTCATCGCTGACGCAAGAGCAGTTCCATCAACTAAGTTGTTTGGTTGCACGGCGCAAGGGTCTATCCGTCGGCGAGGACCTGCTCGATGAGTCTGTTATCTGCACGCTAGACCTCCGTTTTTTCGATGATAAATACCTTGAAGATTTGGATGATCCAGGCGAGACGGTTGAAGAGTATCGCGCAAAAGCTGCCGAGATCATGGAAACGGACGAGCAGCTAGAACTCATCGTTTCCCAGCGCTTCTGGTTGGAAACCTACTGCCTGCGCAGTTGGATTGACCCAGTCAAAAACACGGAGCTAGATGCCGAGACCGCCGCTGGCATTTGGGCTCACCATCCATTCATCGAATGGGGGCTTGCGAGTGCGCCTTGGCTTCCTCTGTTGGATGGAGTGGACCTTGATGAATTTCGTCCCAGGCCTCGGTCTGGCCGCCGCTTCAATGCCAGTTCAAAGCGTGTTGAAACGAAGGGGCCGATGGTGAAGGGGGCCGATGGGAACATGTTCATCCGTAGTGCCACAGTCTGGGGGCACGACTACGAATTACCTGTCTTGGGTACTTCCGAGGTCGATGTGAGATTTGATCTGAACTTACCTTTGAAATTTCAGATCGCACGCGCGAAAGAAGAACTTAAAAAGCATCAAAAGTTGCTTCGCAACGCCAAGATACTGAGTTCGTATCCAGGTCAAGCTGACAGACACGGTATCTATCAAGAGTACCTTTTGATCCTTGATCGATTGAAAGAGGGCGCTACGCTGACTAGCCTCACCTTGGAACTGAAGCCCGTGATAGAGAAAAAGGTGAGACGGCGCAGAGGCAAAAACACCGAGCCAGTGCCGGTGAGTGTGATTTTCGACCCAGCGAACCCACTGCACGACAAAGAGAAAATCACGGAATCAGTGCGCCAAAAGATGCTCAGAGCCCTCAGATTGCGGGATCGGGACTACAAGGCACTGGCCTTCTTGTAGATACCCGCGCTTTCGTTCTCCATAGACCCGGTTGGCGCGCGTCGTCACGTTGTCACGGGCAAACACGAGTGCACGATTCCTGAATTGCTCAGCCTGGTGGCAGCGTGACCTGCTGCATCACGAACTCAAGGTGCTGTGCGCAATAGTTCGCGCACGACCCTATAGAGCAACTCGATTCACCGCTCACTTCTCGCGGCTGAAATCGTTCGTGTGACGCAAAACGTACCCCAGTTTGCGTCACTGTTTCCGTGCTCGAAAGCTGGAAAAGTTTGGGTGTCAGCAAGTGCTGATCAATAACTTTTCAAGGAGTACGGTATGAAGAATTTCCCGGCGATTTCGCCCGCAGTCCATCTTTCCAGTCGCTGCCGTACGGCAGGCAGTTCCGCATTTTTCTCGTTCCTTCAGAAAACCAATCAGCTCGGCGGCCGTGCCGAGCCAGCCACGGCTAGCACCACGGCTTTCGCGGAAATCCCTCCCGCGATCACTTGGCTCACGGTCGCCCAGATGGCCGTCAAGCACCCGGCCTGGAGCGAGAACTCGTTGCGCGCACTGATCTTTGCTTCCAAGGACCGTGTTGCCGCAGTTCGCAAAGGTACCCAGAACATCATCCCCGGCAATGGTTTGGCTGCGGCAATTCGCCGCGTTGGTCGTCGCGTCCTCATCAACGAGAAAGAGTTTTTGGACTGGGTCGATCAGCAGGGCATCAAGGAACGTCAAGCACGCGGCTAAGCAGAGCACTGTAAAGACTCATTGAGCGCGGAAATCAGCCAACAACACAAATCGCTTTCTTGCACCTGCCAAGTGCAATCCTAAATATGAAAAACACCACCGTAAAAAACGTCCAAGCTTCTCGGGCTACAAAGCCGCCTGTCTCGCGTACTCCCAGCAGACCCAGCACCTCGCACATTGCTGCCTGCGAACTTCCTCCGAGTGTCAAACATGTCTACCAAGCCGTTGATGCGAATGGCAATGAGCTCGGCTCAGTCGTCGTGGAGGCACTCGATGCCAAGGGCCGCCAGTTTTACAGCCGCCTTGATCTCATGCAAATCGCACAGGGCCGCAACGACGAAATCGCTCGCTTGGCAGTGCAGGCCGGCATGCATGACTACCTTTCCACAAAGCGTTTGCGCGAACTTGGCGCCGCTTTCCTGCAAAACATCGGATCAGCCATTCATTTGGTTGACCGCGATGGTTTTGGTCAGGTCAAAGATCAGGGCATTGAGTACCGCTTCTACGTGCATCGCGGGGTGATTCACTCCTTGGGTACGAAACCTTCGATCAAGATCGCATGCGTGCCCAGCAGCGAGCAGAAGTTGATGCAACCGTCGTGTGACGTGCAAACGTGGAATGACCACATTGGAAAGTACCTCAAAGGCAATCCAATCCTGTTGATTGTGGTGCTTGCAGCCCTTGCGTCAGCGATGCACCGTGCCTTCAATTTGCCCCGCCTGATCTTGATGATTGTTGGCCAAAGTAGCCAGGGAAAAACTACGGTACAGCAAATTGCTCAGTCTGCGCGCGAACAAGCGCGGGAGATCGAAAACTGCGCTGGCACAGCTAACGGCATTCGCGCTCGTTTGGAACAAAACCAAGACTGTCCGGCTTTTCTTGACGAACTTCACCTTGCGGAGAACTTGGACGGTTTGGTGAAGCTGATTTTCCTTGTTGGTAATAGTGCTAGCCGCAAAACCAGTGCTTCTGATCAAAAGGTGCATGAAGCGCCACCGTTGACCTGCGGACTTATTGCCGCGTCAGAGAAAACTCTGGCGGAGATCGTCGCCACTTCGAGAGCCACACTCACTGAAGGCATCTCTGCACGGCTGCTGGAAGTGGTCGTTTCTGGGAAGAACGGAATCTTCCACAAGATTCCAGAGGGGCTTACTCCTAAGCAATTCTCTGATCAGCTGAAAACGGCGTGCGAGGCATATTACGGCCCCCTCTGGGATGGTTGGGTTTCCGGCTTGTCCCGCAATCACGAAAAGATCGCGGTTCGTCTCCCGGCGAAGTTGCAAGAGGTTGAGGCGGAATTGTGCTCCGAACTTGAGATTACGGATCGTGTTACTACTCGCATGGTTCGCGGTCTAGCTGTCTGGGTTTGTGCTGGTCACGCGGCTCTCAAGATGAAACTGCTTCAAGTTACACGCTCCGAAATCATCGACGCAGCGAAGCTGGTATTGAAAGAGCATGTGGCACGCCAGAAACATGGCACGACACCTATTGGTGAAAAAGTGATCCAGGCGGTACGTAACTTGATCGACCGTAACGCCAATCGCTTTCCCTCGCTGTCAATGTTTGGTCGCACTGAGCAGGGCGGGATTTACGGGTACACCAAAGGTGATGGTGAAGATCGCTTGTTCTTGTTTTTGCCGGGCGTTTTTGAAGAGCTTGTGGGAGCTCAATTCGGCACGCAAATGGCCACCCAGAAGTTGTTTGATGCTGGGTATTTGATTGCAGATTCGGAAGGTTTTCAGCGTCAGTTTCGTTTGCCCCAGAGTGGACAAGCGAAGGGTATGCGCAAGCGCTTTTACGCGATCAAAGCGTCGATTTGCTACGAATCCGTCGCAGAGGCAACGTAGACCTGCTGTCACGTTGTCACGTCCATTTTTGAGCCAGACGAACAAGCCAGCGCCAGGGTGCGTTAGTAGTGCCGGATCAGCGGCAACAGACCACCTTTTTGCTGGCTACCGTAATACGCAACAAACCACGAATACATTCAATTTTGGAAACGATGATGAAATCTTCAGCATATCCTCGCAAGCATCAGTCCATTAACCCTCGCTGGCCTTTCAGCGCAACATCGCCAGCAAAACGCGCATCAGTGGCTATTGGCAGTGCGCATAAGCTCACCACGCCCAAACGGGTCATGCCACAGCAACCAGCCACGGCGGTGAAGCCGACCATGCGCTTTCCGCTGGCAACCACGGCGCTCCAACCGGCGTTGGCTTGGAAACCATTCTTTTCATGTCTGATTGACACCGTTGCGGTGCTCATTGATGTGGACCACAAATCCCTGCGGAAGATTGCGCAGAACAACCCCAATATCACCTGGAACGGCAACTACCTGTTTGAAGTCCACTCCCCGTTCTCTGCCACGATCAAGGCCCGTGTCTTCAGCCGTGAAAAGGGTACCAAGCTGATGATCGAAGCGTCCCTTCCCAAGTTCTTGACTGGCCAGAATATTGTTGGCTTGGAAGAGCTTCTTGAACCCTGCAAAAAACTGATATTTGCTGTCCTTGAGCAGATGAGAATCGAGCCCACGGAAGTAGAGCGCCGCAAAATCAATTGCGGGAAGTTCGAGATGACTCGCGTTGACTATGCTCTGCACTGTGATTGCGGAACGCCCGAGCGCGCAGCCGCCGTCATGGCAGCAGTCCGTAGTCTGATGCACGCCAAAGCCAAGGACTTCAGCGCATACGGTATTGAAACCGTCTACGCAGGCCAGCATAGCAACCGTTGGACGTTCAGAATCTATCGCAAAGACTTGGAGATCAAGAAGCGCGGCCGGGGCCTACCCGCCAACGTCTACGGCCGTGACTATCTGCTCGCCAAAGTGCAAAACTGTGCGCGTATGGAACTCGTGTTGCGCGCACCTGAACTCAAGCGCCTTGGACTGAACGACCCGATGGCGTGGAACATTGAAGAAGCTCGCCAGCGGATGCAAGTCTGGCTCAATCGTCTTTCCACCGCAGGCGGCGTGGTACCCCATATTGAGCACCTCAACGACCTCACAAGCGTTCAACAAATGAAATTGCTCTTGTGGCTTGGCGGAAACCTGACGGCATTCACCAACAGTCCCACCACATTTGCAGCTACGCGTAAAACCATCTTGGCAAAAACTGGGATCGAGATTCGCGGAGAGCCCAGCGTCAAACTTCAGCGTTGTGCAATGCAAACCATTCGTGAGGTTTTGCTCCAGGGTACCGACTTCAAAAGCTATGCCCACAAGTGGGATTCGCTTTGCCAAGGTGCGGTCACAGACGACACTAGAAGCCGCCAAAAAATGGTGGCAGCTAAGCATTTCAATCGTCACGCGAAAGCCACAATATGAGATTGATTTAGACACGATTCGGCACTCTTTCAGTGGTGGCACCATGAACTGACATGCCACCACTGAACGTCGTTCAAAACGGCCATTCTGGCGGCATCTGGTGTCGTCTACGACACCAAAATCGACGCTGGATCATCACCGTCACTGCAAACCGTGCTTTCGTGTTTGCGGTCAACAATACTGATGGTTTCGACTGCATGCGTGATTGCTGAAACAGCAACTGAAACCGACGCAATGTGGCTCAGAAGTTTTGTGTTGAACGTAGGTGATCAGACCATATGCCCCTGAGAAATCGAGCGCTGCGTGTGGTGTCAATCTCGCACAAGCACAGCCGCTGGAAATACGTGGTGGCATGTACTCATTGAATGCCCTTCAGAAATGACAGAACATCTTTCACGGCCTGCTCGCGGGCCTTGTCATTGCTTTCCGCTGTGACCCAGGAGGTCTGCTTGCACTTCGGCATGTGGGCATTACACTCCTTGTCATCGGTGGAACTACGGTGGCAATAGCTATTGCGCGGTTGGCAGGTGCCGCTCGATAAAAGCAAGAATGTCGCTGCGCATGATCTCGGTGTACTTGTTATTGCGGCAAACCGGGAACTGGTTGTACTTGTTGAGTGCATTGGAGCAACTGCCATCGACTCCCGGCCGACCGATACCTCCACTCGGCGAATCCCACGAGTGAGTCGCACCTTCAAAGTTGATCCACTTCTCAACGCCTTTGAACACCTTCTCGACATTGCACTGTGACAAAGGCGTTGCTGAGTCATTGGTGCCGGTAAACGCAATCACAGGCGCGACGTAGTTGCCAAGTGGTGGTGCAAATTGCTTGTCGGTGGTGCCGCTAGGGGAGCGGCCAAAGATCGATTCCTTGACGTAGCAGTTGGGGTAAAGCGATGCTCCGCCGACCAGCAAGGACTTCACTTCACCGCTGAGGTTGTGATTGCTGAAGGCCCGTAGCACTGTCCAGCCGCCTTGGCTGCCACCGATCACGAAGGTCTTCTTCGGATCAGCGCCTTGGCTTCGCGTAAAACGCGCTGCTGCGATCAGATCGAGCACGCGCATGTTGGCACCGTACTCCGTCCACGCGAGCCAGTTCTCCGATCTTCCACGAGACCAATAGGAATCCAAGATCAGGATGTTGGCCTTGAGTTCTTTGCGCAGCCAAACGGCCATGTCTATGTTGGCAGGGGATACGCCATGTCCACCGTGAACGAGGATGACGGTGGGGCGGTCAAAGACTTTTCCGTGCTGTGGCGTCCAACTGGAAATCAGCTTTCCTTTTCCATCGTAGGAAGGCACATTGGCGGTGAACAGATTCATGCCATAAGCCGCCATGGGCCGCTCCAACTCCCAACCGTTTGGTCTTTCTGGCGCGAACTGAACAGTAATAGCAGGCTGAAACTTCTCCACAGGGATCACATCGTCGTTTGCATAGCTGCTCATCGAGGTCACGCCGAGGGCAACCAGGGTGGCGAATCGACAAATAGCACTTTGAAATCGTTCGGTCATACGAGCTTTTTTCATTGGACACTTTTCAGAAAAGCCAGAACATCTTTGACAGCTTGCTCTCGCGCTTTTTCGTTACTTTCCACAGTGACCCAGGACGTCTGTCTGCACTTTGGTACGTAGGCATTCCATTCAGCGTTGTCCGTAAAGGTCTTACCCGAATACTTGTCATGTGCCGGTCCCCAACTGCGGTCGTTGGCGCCATAGGGCATTCGCACATCCATGGAGCAGAGATTGAAGTTGCCTTCGTTGTATTTCTTCCAGGGCTGGTTGAGCCGGTCAAAGACGTGCGTTGCACCTGGATAGACCTTGTAGCTCACTGGATTGCCTGCTGCGGCGTACGCCTCCGCCAACTCCATACAAGGCTTCAGCAAGGTCATGTCATCCTTCTCACCCAGCACCAAGAAGATTGGCGCGGGTAGCTTGCCGTGGTGGTCCACTCGGTAGCGCATATTGCAGCCGGGATAGACCGCCACGCCACCAGCCCACTTCACATTTGCGGGAAGCACATGCTGCTGGTAGGTTGGCCACGCTGCGTCCATTGCTACTTGACCACCTCGCGACCACCCCATGTGAAAGATACGGCTGTTGTCAATTTGGGGATGGGTCGCCAGCAACTTCAGCGCATACATAGCGTCCGTGAGGTTTGCCATGGTGTTCCAAGTCAACTGCTTGGTGGGGCCGGTCACGCGGTCCTCGCCACGTGGCTTGAAGCTGTCCACCACAAACACGGCATACCCCGCGTTGTTCAGCGCTTTGGCCCACACATCGAAGTACAGGCTGCTCACGCCCTCGCTGCCATGCGAAAACACCACGGCGGGCACTTTGCCGTTGCTTGCTTGGGGTGGCATCAACAGATCACCGTAAACCGTTACTTCAGGGCCCAAGCGACCTCGGATCAAAGCCCATCGGTGGTCGGGCGTGGAAGAGGTGAACTCGATGCGGCCGGTTTGACCGCCGGTCAGGTCGGAAAGCGGTGCCGCCGCCACTGTATTTGCGAAGAAGGCACTCAATCCAGCGCACACAAGGTTGATGTAGCTGCGCGCAGCTTTATTCAATTTCTTTGCCATCTCCATCCTCTTTTCTGAATTTGAAAGTCTCTCACAATGAAGAATTAACTCTGTCGTATTTAAGTCGTCATTGAGGCATTTTTGCCTCAATGGAATCCACCCCAACCACCGCCACGAAGAAGGTCGCAGCCGACCGTCATCCGCTGGCCGTGGCGTTTGGTGAATACCTGAAAACCATTCGCAAGGACAGCGATAAATCGCAAGCCGAACTCGCCTTCGATGCATCCATGGATCGGACTTATGTGTCGCTTTTGGAGAGGGGTCTCTCGGCACCTACTCTGCTGGTGCTGGATTCGCTGGCGAAGGCACTCGGCATGACCATGACCGAATTAATGGCTGGCTTCGAGGCGCAACTGCCAAAGAATCTTCGCCGCACCTCGGTAAAGCGACGGATCAATGAGGCCTCGTTGGCAAAGACAGGTGCTGATCGACCACAGGGCAATCGCCGCTCACCGCTGCGCTAACCATCTGGTCCGCCAGCCAGCCACGTCACGCTCATGGCGTCCACCAGCATGGGGTCGAATACCGCGCCGAACACCAAACACGCTGATTCGTCCATGGCGCGCCGGGCCGCCTCGAAGACCTCGGCGCAATGGCTCAGTCGAAAGTTCTTGCCGTACCCGCTGCACACCACCACAGCGACTGCCACCTTGTGCTTCTGCATCCATGTAAATGCGTCACGGCAGGCATCAAGAACCTTGTCCGCGTCATGGTCCGTCACGGTAAAGCTCGCGGGTGAGCGACCGCAGAGATTCAGCGTGCCGCGCAAATCTTCCAGCTCGATCTGCAATATGGAACCTTCTTCCGTCGCCGCCAGCAGCGCTGCCACTGTCTGCTGAACCCCGTCGGCTTGGGGGGATGCCGTAGGCCGTGGCCAGGGTGACAACGCCATGCCACCGACGATCTTGAGGACTTGGCGCCGCATCAAAGTGCGCTTCACGCTGCCGCCTTCAATTGCAACCGTATGGCGGCCAGCAAGCGAACTTCTTCGGCACTCCACTCCGCAGCCTCGTACAGCCAGTGCGTCGGCTTGCGCTTGCCGTCTCCCGAAGGCTTGAGCAGACTCGGTGGAACTCGCCGACTGCCGGGGCCGATCGTTGGCAAGCGAAGCCGCGCGTTCGCGGGACTGAAAGACGGTTCTCCAGCAGATGGATCAAGCAAAATAATGGTGTCCGGCGTTTGCACCTTGTCAACCGCGTTGCCTTCCACTCCGACAGCCAGTGCCCAATGCTTGGTTCTGGAGTGTTTGACCGAAGCAAATGCCAGTGCCACCAGATCGCCGCCTTTCATTAGCCATTCAAGAGCATGACCGTCGGCGTTGTCCTGCACGCCGTACTTAGCTGTCAATGCAAGCGGCAGGTTCAGACCATCCATCAACTCCACCCACTCTTCGGGGTGAACGCCAGCAAAATATGTGTGCTGAAACGCCTGCCAGACCAGCGCG
>NZ_ACQT01000139.1 GCF_000175235.1 Acidovorax delafieldii 2AN
CTGGTCGCTTACGGCAATGAATGTCAGCTGATTGAATCAGCAGTCATAAGTAGCAGTGTTGTATCGGTGCCGCGCGTGCATCTGCTTGGCTACGTTGCACCGAACGTTCCAGGAACTCGAGGGGACGGCTTGGCAAAACGAACCGTCTATCCGACAATGCCACCCAAGGTCGAATATCAACTCACTCATGTTGGCCGCTCACTCATCGAACCGTTGAGTGCGCTTGCTTCGTGGGCTCAGGCGAACCTTCCAGTCATTGAGGCCGCGCGGGCAACGAACGAGGATGTAGAGTCGGCGGAGACCATCTAGGGCAACTCACAGCGTGAGCCTTGCAATCAAATGCCGACTCCCCGCTGCTGCCGAAGGTCCCAATACGCTCCCCCACCACGTACCGTCGCGGTGAGCTGTTGCCCTAGCCGCTGTTCGATGACTGGCTTCCATGGCACCAGCGAGAAGCCCATACCATCATCGAGCATCGCGTAGCGGCCGCTGGTGAGCATCACGTCACGCCGATAGATTCCGACCACGCGCAGCCCCTCCGCCACAGGCCGATGCTCCAGACAGGTTTCGGCGGCAAGGCCCTCGGCAGCTCGCGCCAGCTCTCGATTGCGCAGCGTGCCCAGCAGATTGCGCACCAGGATTACCTGCTGTCCACGCCGCTCGGCGAGCCCCTGTTCGATCAGAAAATCCGCACGCTGTTGCAGCGCACTCCTGACCTCACCGCCAAAGCCCAGGTCACCCAACCCCTTGCAACTGCCGATCAACTGCTGATCCAACCAGGTCGCTCCGATCACGCGGGCCTGCCGCTCAATGGGCAGGTGCGATTTCAGCTCCACCACCACGCCGCCCAGCCGCTGTGCGTCGTACTGCCGCCCCCGTTCGGCCAGGTCATCGGGGACGCGCCAGACACCTTCGGCCACGCGCTCCACGATGCCGGCGCGCCGCAAGGCTTCGAGCCTCCGGACGTGTGCTGCCACCGCCTCGCTCGGGTCACGGTCGGGCGTGACCTGGCCTTGGGCGAGCGCAAGGTGATGGACTGTGCGATAGATTCCGCCCACCGACAGCTCGGCGATGTTCCGGTCGGCCATTCGGACCTCGGTCGAGCCTCTCACCTCCACCACGGCGCCGGTCGGGTACCGTTCCAGTTCCGACCGCGGCGGCAACGCGACGTAGTGCGCCTTGCCGTCGATGCCATCGACGATCAGGTAGCCCTTGTCATTGAGCTCATCGGCCAGGCCCTTGCCGGCCACGCGGCCGACGAGAGTGCGACCATCCTCGCCAGGCTGGAACACGGCTAACTCACGCTGCTTGCCGCTCATGGCGCGCTGCATGGTGCGGATGATGTCGCCGCGCTCGCCCATAGCCCGCAGGTTCGGCTCAGCCTCCGTGTGAATAGCCCACACGCCGGGCTGCTGCTCGGTCGCAAGGCCCATGCGCTGCAAGTGCTGCAGGCGGCCGATCAGCATTTGCCGCTGCCGTTGCAGTCGGGGTGCCGCCGGCGTCTCCGGCAGCACCAGGCCGTCCTTGGCCTCACGCTGCAAGGTGCGGTCCAGGCCCGTCCACCGCTCCTGATCGACTTCACGCTGCATGGCGCGTTGGATCTCCAGTTCGGTGCGCGGCCCCAACCACTCGGTCGCCAGTTCAGCGGCGCGGCGGCGCATCCCTTCCGCGATGTAGTCGCGGGAGATGATGAGGTCTTTGCCGGTGTCGTCCTTGCCGCGCAGCACGACGTGGGTATGCGGGTTGTCGGTGTTCCAGTGGTCCACCGCCACCCAGTCCAGCCGGGTTCCCAGGTCAGCTTCCATGCGCGCCATCAGGTGCCGGGTGTAGGTCCGCAGGTCATCAAGCTGTTCGGCGTCCTCCGGCGAGACGATGAAGCGGAACTGGTGCCGATCCTCGCGCCCGCGCTCCTCGAACGCGGAGGTATCCGCCACATCGGTTGCCGGGCCATAGGCGTGCCCTGCCCCGCCCTGACGATCGACGCCCTCGCGCTCGATGTACCGCAGATGCGTAGCGGACGAGCGCGACCCGGCCTTGGCCAGATGGACCAGGCGTGCCTTGATCGTCACGCGCCGGGCGTTGGGCGCGAGTGAGGCCCCGGCGAAGCGGGCTGCGACGTGGCCGCGCCCTAACCTAGAACCGGGCCGCTGGCCAGCTTTGCCGGCTGCCTTGCCGAGCCTGGTGCCGGCCTTGCTAGCTTGGCGCAGCACCTGGTTGATGAAGGCATAGCCGCGCTGCTTCGGAGCACCAGGCCGCACGCGGAAACGGTCGTTGTCGCTATTGCTCATGCGGCGCCTCCATCCAAGCCCAGGGTAGCCGGGCGGGCGAAGCACGCGCCTTCGCCAATGCCGATGCGGAATTGCGCACTCTGGCGGCACGCCGCTGCTCCCTGGCGCGTGCCGCGCCACCCCCACGTGCAGACAGGCTTTCCGCACAACGAAGTGCCGCGACCTTTTATCTTGCCCTCAGTCTTCGCCTCCCGCATCCGCTCCCGGCTCCGACCCGCCGCCAGCCACGCAGCGAGTGCGAAGCGCTGCCCCAAAGGCAGCGAAGGAGCAGCAGGCGCTGCACGCTGGTGGCAAAAATCCTGCACGGTGGTATTCAACCAACGCACGTGCGTCGGTGCAATTCGGCAGCATCGGCTGCGTGGCACTGAGCACGCTCGCAGTGCAGGCTGAGTGCAGACCCGCACCTGACGTGGACGCACCATACAATTTGTGCAGACGCGAGAAGTAGCACCGTTCACGGCGTACCCCAGGTCCACAACGGATGCGCGCGACCGATCACCGCTGATGCATCGACAGGACCGAAGTAGCGGCTATCGAACGACGCCGGATGGACATTGCTGAGCAGAAAAAGTTCGCCATCTGCAAGCGCTCGACACCGTACCCATGACTGCATCGGCCGGTGCGCGCCGTCCTGCGCCAGCACCGCCGCAACAAGCACGCCATCGATGCGCACAGCCCCCTCCCCCACGCACACCGACTGCGGCGCCACAGCACCAATCCGCTTGAGCAAAGGAACGCCCGCAGGCAGGTATCCGCGCCGTGCCGCACAAGCTGCCACATCAGCCGGAAGCTGGACCAGCACGATGCCGCCAACTTGCAGCGAGTCGGGCGAGCCAATGCGGTACCAGCCGCGAGGCACGCTGTTGCTCGGGTTGTAGACCAACTGTGCGCGGAGTTGCACTACCGCTGGCGCACACAGCGCAGCGACGCCGATTCCTATGCAAGCCAAGAGCACACGGCGATTCATCGCAGCGCCTCGCGCGCAAGGTGCGCCGCATGCCGCTCGGCCGTATACACCGGCAGCGGTTGGCGCGCAGCCAATCGGTTGCCCACTGTGCGCCAGTAGGTGGCGGCAACGGTGCAGGGGTTTATGCCCAGTACCTCAATGGCATCAATGGCCGCAAGCACCACCTTGACCTGCATCTCGCCATCGGCACGCAGCAGTATGCGCGCGCCCGGCAGCACACCCGCTACGTGCTGCGCGTCTTCGAAAGGCGTCGGCGCCTGCATCACCAGGAGCTGCCAGAGCACCGTTCCATAGATGTTGCCGATCCACTTCACGCGACAGCAAACGGTATCCGGCATGAACATGGCCACGCGCCGCCAACGGTCCAGGACAATCTCCGCCGTCGGCTGCCCAAACCGCAACCAGACGTTCACCCGATCTTCGACGAAAGCGAGCGAAACGCGCATGCGGGTCGGCCTCGGCGGCACCATCGCCTGCAGCGGAGTCTGCCGGACGGCTGGCGCCAGATGGGATACCGGCCCCTTCATGCCCCGTCCTCCGGATACTCGCGCTCCAACAACTCGCGCAGCATGTCCGCAGCTGTGATGCCACGCCGGAACGCCACGACCTTGATGCGCCCGCGCAGCGCCGGTGTCACATCGATGGTGAGCCGCGCGGTGTAGATGGAGGCCTTGGCCGGTATCTCAGGCGCGTCCGCCTGCCGCACCCAGGTTGATGCAGGATCTGCCCCGGGCCTGCGTCCGATCGGCACCCGGTGCGGCGTCACTGCTGGAGGAAGTGCCGTCATCGCAGCACTTCCTGCACGGCCTGCGTGAGCGCCACGACCTCACGTGCGGCCGCGCACTGCGGCGCCACTTCGCATGCCAGCCGCCCAGCGGCCACGCTGTCGGCGAACACGATGCGCTGCGCGACTTCAGTCTCCAGTGCGGCGAAAGGCTGGTCCGCGAGCGCCGCACGCGCTTCGCGCCCGATCACCGTGCCGACCACGCGCCGGTTGATCACAAAGGCCGCACGCAGCTGCGGCCGGAACACCCGGGCCTCCGTGATGAGCTGCACCATCTCATGGCTGGCCCACACGTCGTAGGCGCTGGGCTGCACCGGGATCAGCACCAGGTCGGCAGCCAGCAGCGCGGAGCGCGCAAGCGCTGCGACCCGGGGCGGCCCGTCAATGACCACGAAATCCGCCTGCAAGGCGATTTGCGGCGCTTCCTGGTGCAATGAGTCCCGGGCCAGGCCGAACACACCGTACAGCCTCTCCTGGCCGCTCTGGAGCCTCCGTTGCGCCCAGTCGAGGGCGGAGCCCTGCGGATCGGCATCGAGCAGCGTCACGCGGTTGCCTTGCAGGGCCAGCTCGCCCGCCAAGTGTGTGGCGAGCGTGGTCTTCCCTGCCCCACCCTTCTGGTTGAGCAGGGCGATGACCTTGCCAGGACGGGTGCCCTGCTTTCCTGGTGAAAGGTTTTGGGGTTCTGGGCCTGCCTGATTTGCCATCGCAGAACCATTGCCCAAATTTTGAGCAGCCTCTGTTCGCGCGCGCGTGACTTCCATTTATGTATCCCTTTAGATGTTTAGGGAGTGCCAAAACCGTTGCTGGGCGTGGATTTCCGGTCGATCGGTGCGGGCGATCCACCGATACCCGTGCGGGTGATCCCCCGACGGTCGTGCGGGCGATCCACCGAGCCCATCCCCAAACCATCCACAGGTTCATCAACAGGATCTGTGGACAAGTCGCTCCGGGGTCGGTTGTCCGGGTCGGGCAGGAAGGCCAACCACTCGATACCGCCACTGCGCTCAATGGACAGCCAGTAGCCCGGCAACGCCTGGCGCTGTGCCAGGTGGCGCACCTGGATGGCAAAGTCGGAGGGGCGCTGCAGGCTTCCCGACTTCAGGTGCAGGTGGCGCATGTCGAAGCGCCATCCCGCCTGTTGCCGACCACCGTGCTTGCGGACCAGCCGGTACAGCCAACGCTCAATGCCACCGGAAAGCCGGAAATACGTCGGATCGAGCGTGAGTACCAGCCCTTCATCCATCACACCGGTGAAGAACCAGTCGGCCAGAATGAGTTCGATGCCGTCGGAACGCCCCCCGGGCTGGACATACTCCTTCCACTCGTTGATCCAGGAGAAGCGGTGCACGCGCATTGCACCGTTCGGTCGCTCGCGCTGGCGCAACGTCGTGGCGACGGTGGTGGACTGCAGGCGGTCCAACGCGGCGCGCAGTGCCAGGTAGTCACTGCGGCCGGTGCCCCGCTGTGCAAAACGCAGAATCTCGTAGGGTGTGGCCACCATCAGGCGCGAAGGCGCAATGCCTTCCTTCTTGGCCTGGATGATCTGGCTCGCCGCCCAGATCAGCACGTCGGCGTCCCAAATGGTGGCAATGCCATGCTCGGGCACCCCCTCCACCGTGAGAGAAATTCCCCCCGCTTCAAATCGGATCGGCACAATGCGCGGCGACTTACCGAGCGAGAAGAACGGATAGGCCATCAGGTCCTGCGCGTCGCGCAGCGCCATGTCGCTGCCCGGCAGCGCACGGAACAGCGAAAGCTGCTCGCGTTCATTCGGGCGCTTCGACATCGGTGGGGCTCCCTCCTCCAATCTGATCAACGAACGGAGTCGCGCTGCACGTAGCCGGGATCCGAAGTCATGCCATAGGCACGGCCATCGGCCCAGGCACGCAGGTCGGTGGCCGCATAGACCACCCGCGCACCGAACTTCCGAAAGCGCGGCCCCCCACCCAGAACGCGCTGCTTCTCCAAGGTGCGCGGCGAGAGCCGCAGGAAGGCGCCCGCTTCTTCGGTGGTCAGGAACTCAGGATTCGCAGAAGCTGCGGGGACAGTACCCGCAGAGGACTGCGGCGCAGCCAATGCAGCTGCACGAAACGGAAAAGAACTGCCAACGGCCATGACGGACTCCATCGCTGTCGATGGGCCGCAAACCATTCGCGGCCCGATGGAGGCAGTCTCGGGAATCGGGTCAGATCCAGGCAGGGAGAGATTCAGCGCACCGGTTCGTCTCCGGGGGGCTTTGCAGCGGAATCCAGCACACCCGCCAGAGACAGGTAACCGCCATTCATGAAAGATTCGGCACGCCGCAGCAAGTGGCGCACCTGCGCGCGCAGTTCGCTGTCCTCGTGCCAGCGCAGGACGACGGCTTCGAGGCCAAACAGGGCCTGGGCAATGTCGCGATGGGAGGCTCCGGCTGTCGAAGCATCGAGCGCCTGCAGGGCGCGCAGGTGCAGCAATGCGGCACGGGTGGCCGCCCGCACAAACGGGATCTGAGGCACATGGCCTTCCAAGGCCTGTGCGTGTCCATAGAACCCGCCGAGCTGGCCGCGAAGCCCCGGAGTCAGCGGCACGGCGCCCACATAGGCCCCACCATCCTCCAGAGTGCCGGAGAGCGACAAGCGCATGCGCAGCGCGCTGAGATCTGCGGTGAGTGCCAGGTCGTGGCCGTCCATCACCAGGCGCTTTCGGCCGGGGATGCGCCACAGATCGAACCGGCGGGTTGCCGCACCGTGCGCATGCACGTCGGCACGCACATGCAGCAGCCCGTCAGAGGACGATAGCCACACCGGGTGTGCGACACGTCCGTCCAGCTCGGGATCTTCGGCGACATCGCAACCCCCAGCGGGCAAAAGACACCGCGCGCTTGCGACGAGCCCAATCCGAGCGATAGCCCGAATGACGTCGCAGGTACTCCCAGGCAAGAGCCGGGTTGTCAAGGTCCAGGACGTAGAGATAGGCGGCGGACACAGCCCACGGGGCATGGGGAAGATCTTCAGGGGTGGGTGTGGTCACGGAATCCTCCAGCAAAAAAGGGGAAACCTGCCACAGGGGGGAAAGTTACAGCGTCGCTATCTCGGCGAGGTCACCTCGCGCGCCGCGCGATCTTGAAAGGACTGTGTCAATCAGTCGTTGATCGAACCGTCGCGCTGCGCGTCGGCCAGGTAGCCCAAGAGCGTCTGGCGTGGCTTGAAATGCGGATCCGCCACGATGCGCATGCCTCGTGGACCCCGGACACCCTCAAGGGCAGAGAGGCTGACATGCCCCAGCTCGGGACTCCCAGTGCCTGCATCGCACAGCCCAAAAGCCCGGTCTCCATCGGCATCCAACTCCGTCAGCAACCACACGGCCCCAGCATCCAGCGTGTAGAGCTTGACGACCGGCAGGGGATCCAATGCCTCACCACGCGCACGCGCAGTGCCGTTGGCCAACATCTGGCTTTGCTGTTCGTTGGTAAGAAAGGGCATTGTGGTCGTATCTAAGAGTTACATCCTAGTACAGAACGCAAACACTTCACCGGGTATTCCGTTTAAGGGCTTCCGTAGCCGTCATCGCATGCCACCTGCGTCCGGCCTGTAGTACCAGTGGATTTCAGTAGCACTCCTTTCTGGGTATCTTATCCCGTGGTGTTATTTCCCGTCACCCGAGACAGTGACGGTTGTGGCCAAACCGTCTCCGTCTTTCGCAAAAGACCCGATCCTCATCGCAATAGGCGATGCGATCAGACGTACGCGTGCCACTCGCAACATTTCTCAAGAAGCATTGGCGGACCTCGCTGGCATTGACAGGTCCTATATGGGTGGAATCGAGAGAGGCGAGCACAACGTGGCAGTGATCAACCTGAGCAAGATCGCCGAGGCGCTCGAGGTTCGCCCATCCACCCTTTTAGCCACTGCGGGTATTTAGCTGTTCCTCATAGCGAACGCATCGGCCCCGAACAAAGCACTGAAGCGACTGCCTATGTCACAGTGAAGGGCACCACCAAAGCGGCGCCCGGGACTGCTACGCCACAATCCGCCCCGCAAGACCCGCCTCACGCGCGTAGACACTCAGCCGCTTCAGCGGAGTGAAGTACAGGTCCCGTTCCACTGGAAGTCCCAGCCGGCCGCGCACAGTCGCAAGTTCTGCCAGGCTGACCCAGCCCAACTCGGGATAGCCCAGACCCAGGTCACACAGCCCAAACACGTGGTCGTGATCGTCGGGGTCCATCTCGGTCAGCAGCCAGGTCGCCCCGGCATCCGGGGTGAACAGCTTGACCACCGGAGCGGGGTCGAAGTTGTCTTGTTCGAGGGACTGCCGGCCATTGGCCAGCAGTTGCGCGCGTTGTTCGTCCGTGATGAGCTTCGTCATGGTCTTCTCCTTGGAAGGAATCAGGGCGGGATTGCCCGAGACCGGAAGCAGCACGGCGCAGCGCAGCCGTCAGGGTTCGCAGACGGCCGCCAGGACGCCAGCGTGCACCGCACGCGCAGACCTTGACGACGAGAACGGCGTGATACGGTGAAGGGAACAGCAAGCCAGCCCCGCCCGACCAAACAAGCCGTTCGTCGGAGACACAGCCCTCCCTGCCGATCCGGCAAGCCGGTTCGGCGGTATCGAAGGGGGCGCCAAGCCCGGCGCGGCGGGGATGGGCCGCAGGTCGATCCCCAGGAGGCAAGCACAGCGCGCACCACCGCAGGGGCGAAGGCGTCAGCGATGAAAGCCCGCAGGGACGAGACGCCTCCGGTGGCTCGGTGCACAGCACGCCAGCGCGGTCCGGCCAGGCCGGAGACGCACAACTCCGTTAAGCCACAAAGACACATTGCGCAAAAAACCAATTCCGTAGACCCATCACGACGGATCTACGGAAAACCGCAAAGCAGCAAATCCACAGATCCCAAAATACGCCCACCCTCAAAGACGGATGAACGCTTTCTCGTATTTCCGTACTACCGCCGAACGAAACAACTCACGCACCGCCCTCCACTCCAAAGCAACGAGACAAAAGCGCCCCGCTCCAGCGGGGCGCCGAAGGCGACGTCAGTCGCCCTTGCTGCGCGACCAGATCAGGTTGTGCGCACCATCCTCGCCTTCGACCAGGCGGGCATAGAGGGTGGCAGGGAAGGATGGATCGTCCAGGGTCACGGACAGGTAGGGGCGCTCCGCCTTGCTGAGTTTCTTCCACGCTGCGCCGATCTCCAGCCCGTTGCCAGCGACTACGCGGTATTCCGGGGCGTTCTCGCTTGCCTTGTCGCTGGGCACGAGCCGGACCTTGACGTTGAGCGTCAGGGTGCGAACCGTGCCGGTGTAGCTGCCGTTCTGTGCGGTGAAGGTGCCGATGTTGGCCATGATGAAGTCCTTTCGAGGTTGTCCAGGTCGCGCCCATCGCGGCCTTGGCGTGATCCGATGGGTGAGGGTCGGGCGCGCCACATCCCGCAGCGAAGCCAAGGGGCCGCAGCGCAGCGAAGGACCGGGAGACCCGAGAAATTTGCCGCGCGAGGAATCCGC
>NZ_ACQT01000138.1 GCF_000175235.1 Acidovorax delafieldii 2AN
GGTGCCGGGCTCGGGCTGTGCCTGGGCAATGACGGGTTCGTGCCGGGGCAGCCAGCCCGCCCACCGCGGGAACCAGCGCATGAAGTGGTACACGGCGTAGCCGCGCAGCAAGCGCAGGCTTTCCCAGCGGCCGGTCGGCGACGCCTCGACCTGCCGGCAGCTGTTGTCGATCAGGTGCGCCAGCCGGCGGTGAAGCTGGGCGTTGAAGCCGCTGTCCTGAATGATCACGTTGGCCTCGAGGTTCAGCGACAGGCTCAGCGGATCGAGGTTGCTGGACCCCACGGTGGACCAAGCGTCGTCCACCAGCGCCACCTTTCCGTGCAGCGGGCGCTCGCAGTATTCGTAGATGCGCACGCCAGCGCGCAGCAGGTGGTCGTACAGCAGGCTGGCCGCCGTTTGTGCAATGGCCATATCGGGCCGGCCCTGCAGGATGAGCTGCACGTCCACCCCCCGCCGGGCGGCGCGCCGCATTTCGCGGATGAAGCGGTAGCCAGGAAAGAAGTAGGCGTTGGCGATCACCACGCGGTGGCGGGCCGCGCGCAGGGCCACGCGGTAGTGGCGCTCAATGTCGGCTGTGTGCTGGCGGTTGTCGCGGGTGACGAACATGGCGTGGGCGCTGCCCGCGTGCGGCAGGTCTTGCGGCGCCGCCTGGCGCAGGCGCTTGCGCTCGGCGCGGTCAAGCACGGCCTCGCGGGTGAAGCGGTGCATCTGCGCCACCACGGGGCCGCGCACCTGCACGGCGTAGTCCTGCTTGGCCTCGGGACCGAAATCCGCCACGTGGTCCGCCGAGTAATTGATGCCCCCAATGAAGCCCAACTGCCCATCCACCACCACGATCTTGCGGTGCATGCGGCGCAGCAGGTTCAGCCGCTGGCCGAGAAAGCGCCGCCCCGGGCCGAAAACGCGAAACCGCACGCCCGCCTGCACCAGGCTGCCCACGAATTCGTCAGACAGGTCGGGCGAGCCGAAGCCATCGACCAATACATGCACCTCCACGCCGCGCTGCGCCGCGCACAGCAGGGCTGCGTGCAACTGCCGGCCGATCTTGTCCTCGAACAGGATGAAGGTCTCCAGCATCACCTCGTGGCGCGCCTGGGCGATGGCGTGGAATACGCGCGGAAAGAACTCCTCGCCGTTTTCGAGCAGCTCGAAGTGGTTGCCCGGCACCCAGCGGGAAGAGCGAGGCGGATGGAAGGCGCGGCTCATAGCAGAATCTCCGCCGCCAGCGGCGCATGGTCCGAGAGCTTGTTCCACGGCGTCTTCGGCAGGGCCAGGGGGGCGTGCACGGCTGCGTTGCGCACGTAGATGCGGTCCAGCGCCAGCAGCGGCAGTGCGGCCGGAAAAGTGCGCACCGGCCGTCCGGTGGCCTGCACGAAAACCTCTTGCAGGCCCGCCCCGCGCAGCAGCACGCCATGCGCGCGGTTGCGCCAGTCGTTGAAATCGCCCGCCAGCACCACGGGCTCATCGGCAGGAAGGCCGTGCACCAGTTCGCACACGCACTGCAATTGGCGCTGGCGGTGTGATTCGCGCAGGCCCAGGTGCACGCAGATGGCGTGCACCGGCCGCTGGTGGCCCGGCGGCTGCAGCACGCAGTGCAGCATCCCGCGTGCTTCGGGCCCGCTGACCGAGATGTCGTGGTTCTCGTAGTGCGTGATCGGAAACTTGGACAGCAGGGCGTTGCCGTGGTCGCCGTTGTCGTACACGGCATTGCGGCCGTAGGCGAACTGCGCCCACAGGGCGTCGGCCAGAAATTCGTAGTGCGGCACCTGCGGAAAATTGGCGACCCGGCTGGCATGGCGCGCGTGCGTGCCCAGTACCTCCTGCAGAAACACCAGATCGGCCCCGACGCCCCGCACGGCCTCGCGCAGCTCGTGCAGGATGAAGCGGCGGTTGAAGGTGGTGAAGCCCTTGTGCACGTTCACGGTGAGCACCTTGAACGCGATGGGTGCAGAGTGGGTGGAGGAATCCATGGGCAGGAGCAATCGTTGTGCAGGCCCGTCGCACGGCGCCGCCAGGGGCGGCCGGCGGCGACCGGCGGGTGAAACGATTGTTCTGGCCCTGCAGCGCGGCGGCTGTAGGACTGCGGGCCGTGGCGGTGTGCTGCAGCGGCCAAAAAAAAGGGGCCGCGCGGGCCCCGGGGTTGCAAGGCAGGGCGCTGGCCGCGCCCACCGTCCCTCAGGTGGGCAGGAAGCCCTCGACCGACAGGTAGCGCTCGCCGGTGTCGTAGTTGAAGCCCAGCACGCGCGCACCGGCGGGCAGCTCAGGCAGCTTCTGTGCAATGGCGGCCAGCGTGGCGCCGGACGAGATGCCCACCAGCATGCCTTCGTCGCGCGCGCTTCGTCGCGCGTATTCGCGGGCCGGTTCGGCATCGACCTGAATCACGCCGTCGAGCACGCTGGTGTCCAGGTTCTTCGGGATGAAGCCCGCGCCAATGCCCTGGATGGGGTGGGGCGCAGGCGCGCCGCCGCTGATGACGGGCGACAGCGTGGGCTCCACGGCAAACACCTTCAGTTGCGGGAACTTGGCCTTGAGTACCCGCGCCACGCCGGTCAGGTGGCCGCCCGTGCCGACGCCGGTGATGAGCGCGTCCAGGCCATCGGGAAAGTCGGCCAGGATCTCCTGCGCCGTGGTGCGCACATGCACGTCGATATTTGCCGGGTTCTCGAACTGCTGCGGAATCCATGAGCCGGGCGTCTGGGCCTGCAGCTCCTGGGCGCGAGCGATCGAGCCCTTCATGCCCTTCTCGCGCGGCGTGAGGTCGAAGCTGGCGCCATAGGCCAGCATCAGGCGGCGGCGCTCAATGCTCATGCTGTCGGGCATCACCAGGATGAGCTTGTAGCCCTTGACGGCCGCCACCACGGCCAGGCCCACGCCCGTGTTGCCCGAGGTGGGCTCGATGATGGTGCCGCCGGGCTTCAGGGCGCCTGATTTTTCGGCCTCTTCGACCATGGCGAGGGCAATGCGGTCCTTGATGGAGCCGCCAGGGTTGCTGCGTTCGGACTTGATCCACACGTTGGCGCCGGGGCCGAACAGGCGGTTGATGCGCACATGCGGGGTTTTGCCAATGGTTTGCAGAATGTTGTCGACTTTCATGGCGTCTCCTGTGAACGGGGAAAGGGTGTGGCGCACATTCTGAACCACTTGTTCTGCCGCGGGGGCATATGGATATGCCCGAGGGGGCATCGCGCGCCGGGGCGGTGCCTTTCAAGGCGCCGTGGGGCCGGCCGCTGCCGCAGTCGCGCCGGCATTGGCACCCACGCGGCAGGTACGGCGGCCTGGATGGCGGCGGCACCGGGTGGGGAATTAAGCATCAAAATGGCCTGTGGTGCTCGCTAACTGAGCGCAGACAGCTATCAAATTTGAACTATGGCTTGCGTCCCGTCATCAGGAACAGCGGATAGTCCCGCCCGTTGCGGTGCTGCAGGCGCAGGATTTCGCGGAACCCGATGTCGCGCAGGCCCGCCTGCTCGGCCAGCGCCTGCAAGGCCTCGGGCGCAAAGCCCAGGTGCTGCACGCCCTTGGCGGCGTTGTCGCCATGGAAGCTGCCGTCCTCGGCGTACAAGTCCACCAGCGCGATGCGCCCGCCGCTGTGCAGCGCGTCGGCAAACACCTGCATCAGCGCGCCGACGTCCGCGACGTGGTGCAGGGCCATGCAGCTCACGATGGCGTGGTAGTGGCCGGGCAGGCCGGCAAAAATGTCGCCGCAGTGCGTGGTGATGTTGGCGTGGCCTTTGCCCCGCAGCACGTCCAGCATGGCGGCGCTGGTGTCGAGCGCCGTGACATGCGCCACCAGTGGCGCGATCTGAGTGGCCAACAGGCCGGTGCCCGCGCCGAAGTCCAGCACGTGGTCGGTGGGGGACAGCGGCAGCTGCGCCAGCATGCACGGCGCCACGGCGGCCAGTTGCAGGGACATCGGGCGCTGGTCCCAGTCGCGGGCGGCGGTGTCGAAATGCGTGGTGGTCATGGGGGTTGTGGGATTCGTGGGGGCCGTGGTCGTTGGGGTGTTCACACCAGAATGTCGAAATGCCGCCGCACCATGTCGGTCATCAGCGTGCGGGTGGCCGCTTCGTCCAGCCCCTGCAATTGGCGGTGCAGCGCGGGTGCCAGCTGGGTGAAGGTGTCGAGCGCGGCGGGGTCGAAGTGGCTGCCCCGGCCGTCTTGCAGGATGGCCATCACTTGCGCAAACGGAAGCGGCTCTTTGTATGGTCGCCGCGAACTGAGCGCATCGAACACGTCGGCAATGGCAAATATGCGCGCCGACAGCGGGATGGCATCGCCCGCCAGGCCATGCGGGTAGCCGCTTCCGTCCCACTTTTCGTGGTGGTTGCCGACCACATCGCGGGCGCCATCGAGCCAGCCGGCGCCGGTGACGATGTCTTCGCCCAGCGCCACATGGGTGCGCATGGTGGTCATTTCGGCATCGTCCAGGCGCCCGGGCTTGAGCAGGATGGCGTCGGGGATGCCGATCTTGCCCGCGTCGTGCAGAAAGCTGCCCGCGATCAGTGACTGCATGGCCGCGCCCCGCAGGCCCAGCGCCTCGGCCACGCTGGCGGCCAGCCAGGCCACGCGGTAGTTGTGCGCGCCGGTGTCGGAGTCGCGCTTGGCAATGGCCCGGCCCAGTGCCTCCATCATGGCGATGTGCGAGTCGAGCACCTGCTGGGCCTTGTGCTCGTTTTCCTTGACCAGGTGCACCACCACCGGATAGATCACCGCGCCGCATACCAGCGAGGCCAGGCACACCATCAGGCTGGCGATGAAGGCGTCCGACAGGATCTGCTGGTGCTGCCACCCTGGGATGGTGCGCACCCCTTCGAAGTAGCCCGTGATGGCGCCCGCTGGCGTTTCGCGCAGCGGCACGAACACCCGCAATGCCCACTCGCCGCCTGGCAGCTCCAGGCTCTCATAAGACGATTGCGTGTACCGGGGCGCGCCGTGCCGGGGCAGCCGCTGCTCCAGCGCATGCCCCGTGGGCGTGACCGATTCGGCCAGTTTGCTGCCGTCGGCGCCGTAGATTTCAGCGATCTCGAACAGACCGCCGGTGAGCAGCTGCGCCGCCTGCCGGGCCTGGGTGGCGGCCTGTGGTCCATCCAGGCGCACGCTGCCCTGACCGGCCAACACGCGGCGCGATTCTTCCTGGGCAAAGGCCACCACCTGCTGCTCGGCGTTTTCACGCGAGACCCGCCAGGCCAGCGGGCTGGCGCAAGCGGCCATCACCAGCGTGACGGCGGCAATGCGCCCTGCGGTTTTGCGTTGAAAAGTCTTCATGCCAGTTTTTTGGGATCGAGCGGTAACTATGCCTGCGGCGGCCGAGGGTGAAGCGGACAATGCAATAATCCGCGCCGTGAAGCGTGCCAGACCGCCGCTGGTGCAATCTGGGAAACCAGGCACTGGAGGAACGTCCGGACTGCACAGGACAGCGTAGCAGCTAACGGCTGCCCACCGTGAGGTGAGGATCAGAGCAACAGAGACGAGTCCCGGGGGAGTGCCGCAAGGCAAACCACCGGGGGTGAAACGGGCAATCTCTACGCGCAGCAATACCAAGTAGGCCAGCGTTGATGTGGTTCCGCAGAGCTGGCGGGTAGGTAGCACCGAGCCGGGTGGGTGACCCCCGGCCCAGAGTAATGGCGGTCACGCTGCGGGCAACCGCAGTGCACAGAATCCGGCTTATCGGCGCGCTTCACACTTTTCATGCAAATGGGCCTCTGGCGCTTGTCAGGCAAGCGCAAATTGCTATCGTTCAGGTAGCAAACAGGCCGACTAGAACCGCTCCCACGGCTGCAGGTAGCGCCACTGCCCCTCGGGCACCTTGGCCAGCGGCACGCGGCCGATGCGGATGCGCTTGATACCCACCGCCGTGAGGCCCACGGCCTCGCACATGGCCGGAATCTGCCCGGGCCGGATGCCCTTGAGTGCAAAGCGCAGCCGGGTCTCGTTCTGCCAGCTCACCTTGATGGGCGGCAGCGGGCGGCCGTTGAACGACAGGCCGTGGCACAGGCGCTGCAGGCCGTTGGGTGCGATATCGCCCGCCACCTCGACGATGCATTCCTGCTCCAGCGATTCGATGTCTTCGGCCAGCTTGCGCGCGATGCGCTTGTCCTGTGTGTAGACCACCAGCCCGCTCGCTTCGGTGGGCAGCGGCGTGAAGCATTCCAGTTGCTTGAAGTGGCGCTGCAGCACGCGGATGCCCGAGGCGTCTTCGGGCAGGTGGGATGCGGCGCTGAGCAGCGTGGCTGCAGACGGCGCGCCCTGGCTGCGACTGCCCTGGCTGCTGTGCGGTGCGCCGCCCTGGCCCGGCTGGCCCAGCCCGGCCTCGAAACCCGCGGGCTTGTGCAGCAGCAGCGTGACGGGTGTCAGCGCGAGTAGGCTGGCATCGGGCGCCACCACCACCGCCTGGTCGGGACGCACGCGGGCTCCGGGGGCTTCTTCCACCCGGCCGTCCACGCTCACAAAGCCGCCTTCGATGAACTGCTCGGCCGTGCTGCGCGAGCAGTTCAGTTGTTCGGCAACGCGTTTGGCCAGGCGGATGTGATCGGGGGCGGGATGCTTGTCGGTCATGGAAGAAATAAGGTGGGCATTCGCCGGGGAAGCGATGGTGCGATGGTCCGATTGTCGGCTGCTCTGCGTGTGGCGGCGCGGCCTTCCTGCCGTTGCGGCCGTGGAACCGGTTTTTACGGGCTTGCCCGCGTCTTTCTGCGGCTATACGCTTGCCGGCTGGGGCAGGCCGACGACGTTGCAACCGTCGGCCAGCGCCCCAGGGGCATCAGTTATTGCCAGGCTGCAGCGCGCGGATGCGCTCCACATGCGCCAGCAGCGAGCGCTGGGCCACGGGCCACATGCGGGGGGGCACGTCGTCGTAGGCGTGGCGTACCCAGTCTTCCATGCTGCCGTCGGGCAGGGCCTGCATGGCGGCCAGCACCTTGGCCTCGCGCGCCAGGCGGTGGGCCTTGAGCCTGGCAATGGCGTTGCGCGCGCCATAGACTGGGCCTCCCAGCACATAGCCGTGCGCGGGCAGGATGAACTCCACGCTGTGTTCGGCGCACAGCGCGTCCAGGCGGTCCAGCGAATCGAGGTAGTCGGCCATGTTGCCGTCGGGCGGGTCGATCACGGTGGTGCTGCCGTTCAGGATGTGGTCGCCGCTGAACAGCAGGCCGTCCTCCTGCAGCAGCAGGCACAGGTGGTTGGCCGCATGGCCGGGGGTGTGGATCACCTGCAGGGTATGGGTAATTTCGCGTTCTAGCGCTTGTCCTGCAAGCGCCAGCAGCTCATTGTTTTGTAGCGCTCGATCGGGCGTGAACTGGCTGGCCGCGCGCGCGGTGGGCGCGGAGGGCAGGCCCAGGATGGGCGGCTTGGCCTTGCCCGCCTGCACGCACAGCGCTTGCAGCGGCGCGGCGCCCGGCGAGTGGTCGGGGTGCGAATGGGTGCACACGATCATGCGGATGTCGCCACCGGCCGCGCGCCAGAGCTTGTCCAGGTGCTCGGCATCGGCCGGGCCGGGGTCGATGGCGATGTAGCCCGTGGCCGGGTCGCCGACCAGGTAGCTGTTGGTGCCGGGCCCGGTCATCACGCCGGGGTTGGGGGCGGTGAGGCGCTGCACGTTCTTGAGCAGAGGCACGGGGCGCTCGGCCTGCCAGTCGAGCGGGTGAACGATCTGTCCGTCGGGGCACACCAGCGCCAGCTCGCCAAAGGGCATTTCGTCTTCCATGTAGCGCGCTTCCTTGCCGCCAAGCAAGCCGGCGCGCGGGCAGCTCACCCACAGCGGCTGCTCGTGCGCCACCGCATCCAGCACAGCCTGGGTGCTGGTGAATCGGGCCAGCCGCTGCAGCGTGCGGATGGTGGGGAAGATCATGAAGAACTGGCCCGCCTCGTGCCGCGCCAGCGCATCGGCAGGTCGCACCCACACAGGCTCGAACTGTTCGGCTTCGTCGGCCACGGGTTCCTGGCCTTCGGGCATGCGGGCCACGAGAAAGGGCACGTCGAAGCGGCGCGCCAGGTCGCGGTCGGCCGTCCAGTGGGCCAGCAGGTACACGCCGTCGGCCGCCAGGCGCAGGCCGCGGGCCTGGCATTGCGCGGCAAACGGCTGGTGGCGGTCGATGGCGGCGATGTCCTGCGCATCGGCCATCTGCCCCTTGCGGAGGCCATCCACATGGCGTGCCAGCAGCACCCCCAGTTCTTCAAAACTCTCGCGGATGGCGGCGATGGCCTGGGTGAGGTGCAGGTCGCTCTGCGTGGCGCGGCGGTCGGCGGCGGCGTGTGTGGCGGGCGCGGCATCGAGCGCATCGATGCCGCCGCCTGGGAACACATAGGCGCCGGGCGCAAAGCTGGCCTTGTCAGAGCGCCGGGTCATCAGCACTTCAAGCCCGCCGTCGCCTGGCGCATCGCGCAGCAGCAGCACGGTGGCGGCGGGGCGGGTGGCAACGGGTTCGCGGTGGGGGTGCAGTTGTTGGTTGGTGCGGGGCATCGGGCCATTATCGGCCGCGCCGGACCCGCGCGTTTGTGCGCCGGCCGTGCGTGCTGGCGCACGGCCCGTGCGCGGTGGCGTCAGGGGGCTGCCGGGTTGCGGGCCAACTGGTGGCCGGCCGCCTTCTTGTAGGCCTGCACCCATTCGGCCAGCACTTTCGGGTCGGTCACGTCTTCGATGCGTGCAAAGCCTTCGGGCGCCGCTTCTTCCACCATGTCGAGGATCGCGTCCAGGCCCTCGCGGCGGTTCATTGCGACGATCTCGCGCGTCATGGGCAGGCGGGCGGCCTCGTAGGCGTCCAGCGCGGCGGTGATGCTGGCGTGGGCATCCAGCGCATCGGCCAGCGCGGCCGCGTCGAGGATGGCCTGCGTCGCGCCGTTCGAGCCGATGGGGTACATGGGGTGCGCGGCGTCGCCCAGCAGCGTGGTGTGGCCATGGCGCCAGCGCGGCAGCGGGTCGCGGTCCACCATGGGCCATTCGAGGATCTGCTCGGCCGCACGGATCAGCCCGGGCACGTCGAGCCAGTCAAAGTGCCAGCTGCCGAAGGTGGGCAGCAGGTCGTCCAGCGAGCCCGGCTGGCTCCAGTCCTCGCGGCTGGGGGCCGTGAGGCCGCCGCCAAAACCGTCTTCGCGCAGGCGGCGGTCGCAGATCCAGTTGATGCGCTGCAGGCCGTCGGGGCGCACCGGCTCAATCGGATAGACCACGAACTTCGCCCGCCGGTGGCCCGCCTGCACCATGGTGCGGCCGTCCAGAAAAGGCCGTGCCAGCGTGGTGCCGCGCCACATCATCATGCCGTTCCAGCGCGGCGCGCCTTCGTCGGGGTGGAACTGCTGGCGCAGCGCCGAGTGGATGCCGTCGGCCCCTACCAGGATGTCGCAGGCCCGCTCGCTGCGCGTGCCGTCGGCGTGCAGGATTTCGGCCACCGCGCCGTTGGGCGTCTCGCGCGCGGCCACGACGCGTTCGCCGGTGCGCACCTGGGCCGGGCCCAGGCGCTGCACGGCCTCGTTCCAGAGCCGCATCTGCAGGTGGCCGCGGTGGATGCTGAGCTGCGGGTGGCTGCTGCCCGCAGCCAGGCCGCGCAGGTCTTCGTAGATCGTTTGTCCGTGCCGGTTGGCGAACACCAATGCGCGTGTGGGCACCGCCATGGCTTCCAGGGCGGGCAGCAGCCCCAGGCCCGCGAGTACGCTCACCGCGTGCGGCAGCAGGTTGAT
>NZ_ACQT01000137.1 GCF_000175235.1 Acidovorax delafieldii 2AN
CTTCAAGCGTGCCCTTTCCGATGCGGCCGGCGCGCGGGTGGCCCCCGCAGCGGCTGCGAAGCCGGGCGTGCCGGTGCGCTCGGGGCCTCTTTTGTCGCCATCGCGTCCCACCGGGTTCGAAGACACGGTGATGTCGGGCTCGGACGGCGCCTTCCCCGACCTCAGCAGCACGCAGTACGGCGACCTCAATTGACCCTGCGGCCGCGCCGTGCCCGGCCGCTGCCGGGAGCGCAGGGCGCCGGGCTCAATGCCCGGCGAAATCCACCAGGGTGTAGAGCGCCAGGCCGCCATCGCGCAGCCGCTGCGAACCGCCGAGTTCAGGCAGGTCGACGATCGCTGCGCCTTCGGTGACCGTGGCACCCAGTTTCTCCAGCAGCTTCTTGCCTGCCATCATGGTGCCGCCGGTGGCGATCAGGTCGTCGATGAGCAGCACCCGGTCGCCCGGCTTGACGGCGTCGGTGTGCAGCTCGACCGTGGCGCTGCCGTATTCGAGCTCGTAGGTTTCCTCGACGGTGGTGAAGGGCAGCTTGCCCTTCTTGCGGATCGGCACGAAGCCCACGTTCAGCTCATAGGCCACCACGGCCCCCAGGATGAAGCCGCGTGCATCCAGCCCGGCCACCACATCGGGCCGTAGCGCGCGGTCCATGTAACGGTGTACAAATGCATCGATCAGCACGCGAAAGACCTTGGGGTCCTGCAGCAGCGGGGTGATGTCGCGAAACTGCACGCCGGGCGCGGGCCAGTCCGCCACGGTGCGGATGTGCTGGCGAAGGTATTCGTTGACGTTGAAGGGCTGCATGGCGGCAATTGCAAGGAACGGGGCAGAAGAAGGTGCGCTGCGCAGGTGAATGCGCCGCCCTGGAGTGTAAGGAGTGCGGCCTTGTGTCGGCGCAGTAATCATTTGCGTGCCACTGGGCCGCCCCCATAATGGGTAACTCTTGTTTCTTGTTGTGCCGCGGGGCCCCTGCCTGCGGTTCCCCCGGACAGGCCATGCCCATCTCCGTGCTACTGATCGAAGGCGACGCAACCCAGGCGGATGCAGTGGTGCGTGCGCTGGCCGACGCGTGGTCGGACTGGAGGGTCGAGGTGGCGGCTTCGCTGGAGCAGATCCGCCCCCTGCTGGCGCGCCGGCTGCCCGACGTCGCGCTGACGGCGGCCCGACTCGCCGACGGCACGGCGTTCGATGCGCTCGAATTGCTGGGCCGCATTCCCGTGCTGATCATGGTGCCGACGGGCGAGGAGGCACAGGCCGCCCATGCCATGCGGCACGGCTTCTGCGATTTTCTGGTGCAGAGCCCGTCGGGAGACCACCTGCTGGCCTTGCCCGCCCAGATCGAGGCGGCGCTCGAGCGCAGCACAGGCGCGCTCGCACGCCAGAATGCCGAGGCGCTGCTGGCCCGCCAGCACAGCCTGCTGCAGGCCATCTCACTGGCCCAGGCGACCTTCATTGCAGGCACCTCGCCCCGGGCCGTGTTCGACACGGTGCTGCGGGCTCTCATGGAACTGACGGACAGTGCGTTCGGCATGGTGGGACAGGTGCAGCGCACCCCGGAGGGGCAGCCGTTCCTGCGCGTGCATGCCATGACCGACATCAGCTGGGACGACGATTCGCGCGCCCTGTACGCCCGGCACGCCCAGGAAGGCATGGTTTTCGACCGCCCGCACACGCTGGTGGGGACGGCGCTGGCTACAGGCGAACCGGTCATCAGCAACAACCCGGACAGCGACCCGCGCAGCGCGGGGGTGCCGCCCGGGCATCCGCCGCTCCACGCCTACCTGGGCCTGCCCATCCACGCTGCAGGGGAGTTCGTGGCCATGGTCGGGCTGGCCAACCGCCCCGGCGGTTACAGCGAGGCCGACGTGCAATTCCTGCAGCCCCTGCTGAACACAGTGGGGCAGCTCGAGCTGGCGCGGCGGGCCGAGCTGGCACGCAGTGGGGTGGAATCCGAACTCGCACGCACCAGCGCGTTGCTGGCGGAAAAGACCCGTGCGCTCGAAGCCACGCTGGCCAGCGTTTCGCAGGGCATCACCAACGTGGACGCCGAGGGGCGCATCCGCGTCTACAACAAGCGCTACCTCGAACTGCTCGACCTGCCCGAGGAACTGCTGGCAAGGCAGCCGTCGGTGGAGGAAGTGGTGCGCTTTCAGACCGAGCGTGGCGATTTCGGCACCGATTACGAGCTGATCGAGGCCCCGGCGCGCGCCTATGTGGCATCGGAGCGCGCGGCGCATGCGGGCGGCCCGCAGGTGCCGGAAACCTACGTCCGCAAGACGCGCGCTGGGCGGTTTCTCGAGGTGCGCACGCGGCGGCTCGAGTCGGGCGGGCGGGTGCGCACTTTCGCGGACGTGACCGACTACCTGGGCACGCTACAGGCATTGCGCGAAAGCGAGGCCCGCTGGCGCAGCCTTACCCATCTGTCCTCGGACTGGTACTGGGAGCAGGATGCGGACTTCCGGTTCGTCCGGTTCGACGGCAGCGCCGAGCGCGCGCAAAACCTGCCCGATGAGATGCACTACGGCCTGGCGCGCTGGGAGCTGCCGCACACCGCAGTGGCCGAGGGCCAGTGGCGCAAGCACCGCCAGCAGCTGGAAGCCCACGAGGTGTTCCACGACTTCGAGATGCAGCGCACCACGAGCGACGGCACGGTGGTCTGGGTGTCGATCAGCGGCGAGCCCATATTCGACGCCGAGGGCCGGTTCACCGGCTACCGGGGCGTGGCGCGCAATATCACCGAGCGCAAGGCGGCCGAGGCCGAGATACGCCGTCTGGCGTTCTACGACGAACTCACGGCGCTGCCCAACCGCAGGCTGCTGCTGGACCGCCTGGCGCACGCCACCGCGCTGTGCGCCCGCGAAGAGCACCATGGCGCATTGCTGTTCCTCGATCTGGACAACTTCAAGGCCATCAACGACACCCTGGGCCACGAATGGGGAGACCGCCTGCTCGTGCAGGTGGCCGCGCGCATCCAGGCCTGCGTGCGCGCCGCCGACACCGTGGCACGCATGGGAGGCGATGAATTCGTGGTGGTCCTGCAGGGCCTGCACGGCGCGGCGCCGGAGGCTGCTGCCGAGGCAGAGGCCGTCGCCCAGAAGATCATCGGTGCCCTGAACGATCCGTTCCAGGTGGGCAACCGCGACGTGCACAGCACGCCCAGCATCGGTATCGCGCTTTTTCGCGACGCCCAGGAGCCCGTGCACGAGCTGCTGCAGCGGGCCGACATGGCCATGTACCAGGCCAAGGCCCTGGGGCGCAACACGCTGTGCTTTTTCGACCCGGCGATGCAGGCCGCCGCGAGCGCGCGCTCGGCGCTCGAGGGCGACATCCGGCAGGCCTTGCAGCGCAACGAATTTCTGCTGCATTACCAGCCCGTCGTGAACGAGGCGGGCGACATGCTCGGCGCCGAAGCCCTGGTGCGTTGGCAGCACCCGCAGCGGGGCATGGTGCCGCCGGGCGAGTTCATTGCACTGGCCGAGCAGACGGGGCTCATCCTGCCGCTGGGGCGGCGCGTCATGCGCATGGCTTGCGACCAGCTCGCGCAGTGGGCCCGCGACCCCCGCACCGCTGGCTGGAGCGTTGCGGTGAACGTGAGCGCCCAGGAATTCCGCCACCCCCAATTCGTCGCGCAGGTGCTGGAGACCTTGCGCGAATCGGGCGCCAGCGCGCACCGGCTGAAGCTGGAGCTGACCGAGAGCCTGATGCTGCACGACGTGGAGGACAGCATCCTCAAGATGCAGGCCCTGCGCACCGTGGGCCTGGGGTTTTCGCTGGACGATTTTGGAACGGGCTATTCATCGCTGGGCTACCTCAAGCGCCTTCCGCTCGACCAGCTCAAGATCGACCAGAGCTTTGTGCGCGACGTCCTCACCGACCCCAACGACGCCGCCATTGCCTGCACCATCGTGGCGCTGGCCCACAGCCTGGGCCTGGAGGTGGTGGCCGAAGGGGTGGAGACCGAGGGGCAGCGCGCATTTCTGCTGCGCAACGGTTGCCGGCAATTCCAGGGCTACCTGTGGGGTCGCCCGGGCCCGGCGGAAGCACTGGTTTGCTCCTGAAACAATAGCTGCTTGCGCTTTTTGAATAAGCGCTACAAGCCTATTTGGCTTGAATATCGTGCAGAGGCGGGCAAAGGCGCGCCCGACGACCGGAGCGCTGCCCTGGTGGTCATCGCTGCACCGTGCGGGGCACGGGGAATAAGCATGGGGCTGCAAATGGCCTGGCGGTATTCCAACCCTGGCGTGCCCGCCCAACCAGGCGGGCCCACCCGGCCCTTCAGCCGGCCCGATCCGCCAGCAGGCATGCCGCTGTTGGCTGCGGTCACCCTGGCCGTGCGAGCAGCAGGTGCGGGCCCCGGTGCGCACCTGCGGGCCGGCCTGGGCTATCCGCGCAGCAGCTTGTCCTCGGCCAGTGCCAGCGCGGCGGGCGGCCCTGAGAGCACCAGCGTATCGCCGGCGGCCAGCACGGCCTCGCCCACCGCTGCGCCGGTGTGGCCGTCGCCGCGCCGCAGGTTGACCACTCGCACGCCGATGGCGGGCAGCGCCAACTCACCCAGGGGCTGGCCGATCACCTTGGCCCCGGGCGGCAGGGTGACGGTGGACAGGCGCTCCTGTTCGCGCTCGTTCAGTGTGTCGTCGTCGGCCCCATGGAAGTAGCCGCGCAGCAGGTTGTAGCGTGCATCCCGCTGGTCCTGCACCAGGCGCAGCACGCGCCGCATGGGCACTCCTACCAGCGCCAGCGCGTGGCTGGCGAGCATGAGCGAGCCCTCGATGGCCTCGGGCACCACCTCGGTCGCGCCAGCAGCCTGGAGCTTGTCGAGATGCAGGTCGTCCTGGGTGCGCACCACCACGGGCACCTGCGGCGCATGGGCCCGGGTGTTGGCCAGCACCTTGAGCGCCGACGGTACGTCCAGATAGGTCACCGCCACCGCGCTGGCACGCACCAGGCCCGCCGCCATCAGCGCCTGCAGCCGGGTGGCATCCCCGTAGACCACGGAATTGCCAGCGGCGGCGGCCTGGCGCACGCGGTCGGGGTCCAGATCCAGCGCCATGTAGGGAATGCCTTCGCGCTCGAGCATGCGCGCCAGGTTCTGGCCGCAGCGGCCAAAGCCGCAGATGATCACGTGCTTGCTGGTGTTGATGGTTTTGCGGGCAATGGTGGTCATCTGCAGCGACTGCTGCAGCCAGTCGCTGGCCACCAGCTTCATCACGATGCGGTTGCTGTACATGATGAGGAACGGCGTGGCCAGCATCGACAGCACCATGGCCGCCAGGATGGGGTTCATGAGCGCGGGCTGCACCAGCCCGTTGTCCAGCGTGAGCGACAGCAGCACGAAGCCGAATTCACCGGCCTGCGCCAGGTACAGCCCGGTGCGCAGGGCCACCCCCGTCGTCGCCCCCATGCCGCGCGCCAGCACCAGAATGAGCACCAGTTTGAGCACCAGCGGCACCGCCAGCAGCACCAGCACCAGCGCCCAGCGATCGACCAGGATGTGCCAGTCGAGCATCATGCCGATGGTGATGAAGAACAGGCCCAGCAGCACGTCGTGGAAGGGGCGGATGTCGGTGCCCACCTGGTGGCGGTATTCGGTTTCCGAGACCAGCACGCCGGCAATGAACGCGCCCAGCGCCAGGCTCAGGCCGGCCAGCTCCGTCAGCCACGCCAGGCCCAGCGTGATGAGCAGCAGGTTCAGCATGAACAGCTCGTCGCTCTTGCGGCGTGCCACCAGCGTGAGCCACCAGCGCATCAGGCGCTGCCCGCCCGTCAGCAGCAGCCCCACCAGCACCGCCGCCTTGAGCAGTGCCAGCCCCAGGGCTGTCAGCAGGTGGTCGGGCGACGAGCCCAGGGCCGGGATCAGCACCAGCAGCGGCACCACCGCCAGATCCTGGAACAGCAGAATGCCCATCACGCGGCGGCCGTGTTCGCTTTCCAGTTCGGCCCGCTCGGCCATGAGTTTGACGACGATGGCGGTGCTGCTCATTGCCAGGGCTCCCGACAGCGCCAGGGCCGACTGCCAGCCCATCTCCCACACGCCGCCCACCGCGTGCGACAGCGCAAGGGCCAGCAGGGTGACCACCAGCATGCTCAGCACCACCTGCATCAGCCCCAGGCCGAACACCTGGCGGCGCATGGCGCGCAGCTTGGGCAGGCTGAACTCAAGCCCGATGGCGAACATGAGGAACACCACCCCGAATTCCCCCAGATGGCGCACGCCTTCCGAGTTCTGCGCCAGCGCCAGCGCATGGGGCCCGATCAGCACGCCGGCCGCCAGATACCCGAGCATCGGCGGCAGCTTGAGGCTGCGGCATGCCACCACGCCCAACACTGCGGCCAGAAGGTAGAGCAGGGTCAGGGCGAGTGAGGACATGCAGCGATGCTATCCGAGCCCATGCACCCCGGTCGATAGAATCCGTGCATGACTGCTGCCGCTTTTTCGCCTCTTGATCCTGATCAGGTCCTGCGCCTCGCGCGGGAGACGTTCGACATCGAGGCAGCGGCCTTGTCGGCCATGGCCGCGCGCCTGGACGCACACTTCGTGCAGGCGGTTCAGCGGGTGCTGCAGACCACGGGGCGCGTGGTGGTCATGGGCATGGGCAAGAGCGGCCACGTGGGGCGCAAGATCGCGGCCACGCTGGCGTCCACGGGCACGCCGGCGTTTTTCGTGCACCCGGCCGAGGCCAGCCACGGCGACCTGGGCATGGTGACCGCCGACGATCTGGTGCTGGCCATTTCCAACAGCGGAGAAAGTGGCGAACTCACGGTGCTGCTGCCGGTGCTGCGGCGCCTGGGAGTGCCCATGATCGCCATGACCGGCGGCTTGCAGTCCACCTTGGCCCGCCACGCCGATCTCACGCTGGACTGCAGCGTGCAGCGCGAGGCCTGCCCGCTGAACCTGGCGCCCACCGCCAGCACCACGGCGCAACTGGCCATGGGCGACGCCCTGGCCGTGGCCCTGCTGGACGCGCGCGGCTTCCGGCCCGAGGACTTTGCCCGCTCGCACCCCGGCGGCGCGTTGGGCCGCAAGCTGTTGACGCATGTGAGCGATGTGATGCGTTCGGGCGAAGCGGTTCCCCGTGTCCCGCCGGATGCCTCGTTCAGCGAACTGATGCGGGAGATGAGTGCCAAGGGCCTGGGCGCCGCTGCCGTGGTGGATGGCGCCGGGCAGGTGCTGGGAATCTTCACGGACGGCGATCTGCGCCGCCGCATCGAAGCGGGCGCCGACTTGCGCACGGCCACGGCGGGCGAGGTCATGCATGCCAAGCCGCGCCGCATTGCAGCGGATGCGCTGGCCGTCGACGCTGCGGAGATGATGGAATCCCACGGCATCACCAGCGTGCTGGTGGTCGGCACAGACGGGGCGCTCGAAGGCGTGGTCCATATCCGCGATCTCATGCGCGCCAAGGTGATCTGATGGAAAGCCGCAACGCAGGATCTTTATCGCACGCGCAGGCGCCCGTGCTGAATTTCGAGCCCACGCTGCTGCTGCACGCGCAGGAGGTGCGCGTGGCTTTTTTTGACGTTGACGGTGTGCTCACCGATGGCAGCCTGTATTTCAGCGAAGCCGGCGAAACCCTCAAGCGCTTCAACACCCTGGACGGGCACGGCATCAAGTTGCTGCAAAAGGCGGGCATCACGCCGGCCGTGGTCACCGGCCGCGACTCGGCGGCGCTGCGCCTGCGCCTGAAGGCCCTGGGCGTGGTGCACGCCATTTTCGGCACCGAGGACAAGCGCCCGGCTGCTGAACAGATCCTGGCGGGGCTGGGCTTGGACTGGGCGCAGGCCGCTGCCATGGGCGACGACTGGCCCGACCTGCCCGTGATGCGCCGCTGCGCCCTGGCCTGCGCGCCCGCCAATGCCCACGCCGAGGTGCGCCATGCTGCGCACTACGTCACAACGGCACGGGGGGGCGACGGCGCCGCGCGTGAATTCTGCGATTTGCTGCTGGTATCCAGTGGCCGCTATGCCAGCCTGCTGGCGGACTACACGCGATGAAACCCATCCTGCGCCAGGGCTGGGAGCGCCTCTCGCTGTACCTGCCCATCCTGCTCATGGGTCTGCTGGCACTGGGCACCTGGTGGCTGGTGCGCAATGCCCCGGCCCCCGTGGCCCCGGCGGCCGCACCCGGCAATGCCCATGAGCCCGACTATTTCATGAAGACCTTCTCGGTCAAGAGCTTCGATGCCACGGGACGGATGCAAAGCGAGGTGAAGGGCGACATGGCGCGCCATTTTGCCGACAACGACACCCTGGAGATCGACCAGGCGCGCATGCGCTCGGTCACGCCGCAAGGGGTGCTCACGCTTGCCACGGCCGACCGGGCCCTCAGCAACGCGGATGGCTCGGAGGTTCAGCTCTTCGGCAACGCCATTGTCACCCGCGAGGCGGCGCCAGGGGCCGCAGGCAAGGCCCAGCCGCGCATGGAGTTTCGCAGCGAGTTCCTGCATGCGTTCACGCAGACCGAGCGGGTGCGATCGGACCAGCCGGTGGTGCTCACCCGGGGCAATGACCGGTTCACTGCAGACGCCATGGAATACGACCACCTCGACCAGGTGCTGCAGCTGCGTGGGCGTGTGCGCGGCGTGCTGATGCCCGGTGCGGCGCGGTAAAGCCGTTCGCCACACACTGACCGCACCATGCACGCCCCTCTCGTCTACATCACCGGTGCCTCGAGCGGCATCGGCCAGGCACTGGCGTTGCGCTTTTACCGGCAGGGCTTCCGGCTGGCGCTGGTGGCGCGGCGCACGCCTGAGATCGAATCATGGGCCAGCGCTCAAGAAATAAGCACAGATAGCTATCAGATTTATAGTGCAGATGTGTCCGTGCCGGCCAGCATCATGGCGGCGGGACAGGATTGCATGGTGCGCCAGGGGCTGCCCGACGTGGTGGTGGCCAATGCGGGAATCAGCGTGGGCATGGACACGGCCATGGGCGCCGACATCGAGGTGATGGCGCGCACCTTCGCTACCAACAACATCGGCATGGCGGCCACGTTCCAGCCTTTTGTGCAGGCCATGGTGCAAAGGGGCGGTGGCACCCTGGTGGGCATTGCCAGCGTGGCCGGCATCCGGGGCTTGCCGGGGCATGGGGCCTATTGCGCCAGCAAGGCTGCCGTCATCAGCTACTGCGAAAGCCTGCGCGGCGAAATGCGTCCGCACGGGGTGCGCGTGGTGACCCTCTCGCCCGGCTACATCGACACGCCGCTCACGCGCCAGAACCGCTACGGCATGCCGTTCCTGATGTCGGCCGACGCGTTTGCCGAACGGGCCTGCCGGGCGATCATGTCGGGGGTGAGCTATCGCGTCATTCCGTGGCAGATGGGCGTGGTCGCCAAGCTGCTGCGCCTGCTGCCCAACGCGCTGTTCGACCGGCTGCTGGCAGGCCGCCCCCGCAAGCGCCGCGCGGGCGACACCGGCTAGCGGCCTGCACGCCGGCCTCACCGGGCAGGGTGCTCGCTCGTCCTCGAGGCTACAGAGGCACTGCCGGCGGATGTGGTGATTTATTGCATTTTTTGCTGGCGCCTTTCAATGCCGTGGTCCACGGCTGTGGCCTTGGCTTGGCGGCGCCGGGCTGCAGGCGGGCTCCTGCAAGTGCCCAACGTGGTGTCAATCGTGACTTGCGCGGTCCTGTGGCCCTGATGGCGTGACCCTCAGATTCTGCCGCTCGTCGCCGGCAGCACAAGGGAGCTTGCTGTTTTCGCCCC
>NZ_ACQT01000136.1 GCF_000175235.1 Acidovorax delafieldii 2AN
GGCCCCATCGCCCACCTTGACGCCCAGGCCGCCCAGGGCCTGCACGGCGGCAAAACCGGTTTCGTCGGTGGCGTCGTCACCCAGGAACAGGGGCAAGCGCCCGGCAAAACGGCGCCGCCTGCATGAACCGTGCGATGGCACGGCCCTTGGTGGGGCCGGCGGTCTTGATCTCCAGCACGCACTTGCCCTGCAGCAGCTCGGCCCCCGGCACGGCGGGCAGTGCGTCCTGCAGCGTCTGGCGGCACAGGGCCTCGAGGTGCGGCGCCTGGCGGTAGTGCAGGGCCAGGCCGGCGCTTTTGGCTTCCAGCAGCAGTTGTGGGTGGTGTTCCAGCAGCGGATGCAGGGCCGAGAACACCGGCTCCCAGTCCAGCACGGGTGCGTCGCTGCGGATGCCTGCGTTCAGGCGGTATTGGGCACCGTGTTCGCAGGCGACGGGCAGCCGCAAGGGGCTGAGAAAGCGGTCGATGTCGGCCAGCGTGCGGCCGGTGATGATGGCCAGGGCGCCCCCCAGGGCCGCATGCAGCGTTGGCAGGGTGTGGAGCACCTGGGGCCGCAACTGCACGGCCTGGGGCTGGTCCGCGATGTCGGCCAGCGTGCCGTCGAAATCCAGAAACAGGGCGTGGCGGGGTGTCGGCAAAGGCGGTATGGGCATTGCCACAAACCATATGCAACCTGTGGCGGTGGGCGTGTAGGCGGGGGTGCCAAGCCGGTGTAGGCATTGAAAAAGCGCCCCGGGGACCGCAGCTACAGCGCCATCACCCTCTTGCCCGGTGCGTCTGCCGCACCCCACAACCGCCATGACCACCGACGCCCTGCACATCGTCTGCCCGCACTGCCACACCACCAACCGCGTCCAGGCCGCCCAGCTGGGCAGCGCACCCGATTGCGGCAGCTGCCATCAGCCCTTGTTCACCGGCGCGCCGCTGGCGCTCGATGCCGCCAGCTTCAGCCGCCACGTGGGGCGCAGCCATATCCCGGTGCTGGTGGATTTCTGGGCTCCCTGGTGCGGCCCCTGCCGCCAGATGGCGCCCGCGTTTGCGCAGGCCGCTCGGGAGCTGGAGCCGGGCGTGCGCCTGGCCAAGCTCGATACCGAAGCCCACCCGCAGGTGGCTGCGCCCTACAACATCCGCAGCATTCCCACCATGGTGCTGTTCAAGGGCGGGCGCGAGGTGGCGCGCATTTCGGGGGCGCTGGGCGCCGCCGACATCGTGCGCTGGGTGCGCTCGGTGGGCTGAACGCTTTTGGAGCCTGAGCGCACGAGCGCTGCGCGTGGTGCAGAGATTCAGGTGCCGGCCAGCCAGCCGGCCACGGCTTGCACCCGCGCGGCGTGGATCATTTCACCCACTTTCTGCCCTGTGATGCCCGACTCTGCTGCGCGCGCAGCTATCACACTGGTAGCCACCGACTGCACGGCAGCCAGCGCCGCGCCCAGCCGCTGGCGCGGGGCGTAGGGCGCCTCCTCAAAGCCCAGGCGGCCCCGTGCGTCGCACTCGCACGCCAGCAGGATCTCGTCGAAGCGGGCCGGCTTGCGGATGGCGTCGCACCGCTCGATCAGGCGCACCAGGGCTGCCGCCCCCAGGTCGGCGCTGCGGTGGATGTTGCCGTGCTCGCGTGCCACCACGTCGGCCGTTTCGCGGCATTCAGTGGGCACGCGCAGGCGCTCGCTCAGGCTCTTGAGCAGGCGGGCGCTGCGCTGCTCGTGGCCGATGTGGCGCGGCAGCGCATCCAGCGGCGTCGTGCCCTTGCCCAGGTCGTGCGTGAGGCAGGCGAAGCGCACGGTGAGCGGCGCCTGCAGCCGCGCGGCCATGTCCAGCACCATCATCAGGTGCACGCCCGTGTCCACCTCGGGGTGGTACTCGGCGCGCTGGGGCACGCCCCACAGGCGGTCCACCTCGGGCAGCACCACCTTCAGCGCACCGCACGCGCGCAGCACCTCGAACATGCGCGAGGGCTTTTCTTCCATCAGGCCGCGCGCCAACTCTTGCCACACGCGCTCGGCCACCAGGTGGTCGGCCTCGCCATGCGCCACCATCGAGCGCATCAGCGCCAGGGTTTCGGGCGCCACCGAAAAATCGGTGAAACGTGCGGCAAAGCGCGCCACGCGCAGGATGCGCACCGGGTCATCGTGGAAAGCGTCGGTCACATGGCGCAGCACGCGCGCTGCGATGTCGCGGGCGCCGCCATAGGGGTCAAAAAGGCCTGTAGCCCCCGATGCGTCTGCGCTGGAAGCTATCGCATTGATAGTGAGATCGCGCCGCGAGAGGTCTTCCTCCAGCGTCACGTCGGGCGAGCTTTGCACCACAAACCCCCGGTAGCCGCGCCCGCTCTTGCGCTCGGTGCGCGCCAGGGCGTATTCCTCGCGGGTTTCAGGGTGCAGGAAAACCGGAAAATCGCGCCCCACGGGCAGATAGCCCAGCGCCAGCATCTGCTCGGGCGTGGCGCCCACCACCACCCAGTCGTGGTCGTTCACGGGGCGGCCCAGCAGCCGGTCGCGCACCGCGCCCCCCACCATGTAGATTTGCATGCGAGCAGTTTAGGTCAATGCCTGCCTGCGGCGCCTTGAAAGCAGGCCGTATAGTGGCCACCCCTCACCGGTCCGTCGGCTTGCCGGAGTCTGAATCCATGTCCTTGACGTCCTCCCTCACCATTGCACAACTCAACCCCGACGGCAGCGTGCCCGTGCCTGCCGCCCCCGATGCCGCGGCCAACGCCGCCGCAGCCGCCCTGCAGCGCGAGGCCCAGTTCGAGGCCCTGCAGGCCAAGGTGGAGGCCTTGCAGGAAGTGCTGGCCAAGCCCTTGAACGAGATCCTTGCCGACCGTGAAAAGGCCCAGGAGGCCGCCGCCGCATGGGACGCCTTTGGCGCGATGTGGATGCTGTCGCAGCGTGCCATGAGGCGCGTGGCGCTGGATCTGGCCACGCAACTGGGCGTGGACGAGGCCGAAGTGGTGGCGCGCGCCCTGCAGCACGCCAACGAGGTGCTCAACGGCGACGGCGTGGACCTGGGCGGCACCATCGCCCCCGCGCAGATGGCGCATATCGCCCGCCACAAGCCGTTCCTGCGCAAGCAGTTCCGGCAGGGGTAAAGCGCTCGGGGTCAGCGCTGGAGCCGGTAGGGCTCCTCGAACGCGCGGAAGTCCTGCTCGGTCAGGGCTTCGTCGATCCAGGCCTTCACGCCGGGCAACTGGCGCACACGCTGCACGTAGTCCTGGATATGCGGTGGCACCGGCAGGCCGTAGCTGTGCAGGCGCATGCAGACCGGGGCGTAGAAGGCGTCGGCGATGGTGAACTCGCCGAACAGCAGGGGGCCGCCGTATTGCGCCAGCAGGTCGGTCCACATCTCGACCAGGCGCTGCACGTCAGCGCGCACGGCCGCCTTGTCGCGCCAGAGCAGGGCGCCGGTGGTGGCAAGGTCGGCCTCGATGTTCATGGGGCAGTTGCCGCGCAGGGCGGTGAAGCCGCTGTGCATCTCGGCGCACACGCTGCGGGCGCGGGCGCGCGCCTTGGCATCCTGGGGCCAGAGGTGCTGTTCAGGATGGGTCTCTGCCACGTATTCGGCAATGGCCAGGGTGTCCCACACCACGAGGTCGCCATCGACCAGCACGGGCACCTTGCCCGTGGGGCTCACAGCGCCGATGGCGCGCTTGAACTGCGAGTCGGCCTCGAAGCTGTCGAAGCGCACGCGCACTTCCTCGAACACGATGCCGGCCTGGCGCAGCAGCACCCAGGGGCGCATGGACCAGGACGAGTAGTTCTTGTTGCCGATGTAGAGCTTGAGCATGGGGGCACCTGTCGATGGAAAACAGAGAAAAGCGGTCAGCCCGCCATGCTAGCGGCAGTGGCCGGCCGCAGCGATGCGAAAACACCGCACGAATGATGCGCCGGGCGCATCAGCGCCCGCGCCGCACCGGCTCACACCGGCCAGACCACGCCGTTGTCGTTCAGGATGGCGTCGAGCGGCAGGTCGAACTCCTCGGGCTCGAAGTCGTCCAGGTAGCCGTTCGTGAAGCCCAGGCCCACCGTGAAGGGCCGGGGTTGCAGGGTGGCCAGCGTGCGGTCGTAGAAGCCGCCGCCATAGCCCAGCCGGTAGCCGCCGGGGGCATAGCCCACGCAGGGCACGAAGAGCAGTGTGGGCACGATGGCCTCGGTGTCCTTGGGTTTGGGGATGCCGTAGGCGTCTTCTTCCATGGGGCAGCCCGGGTGCCAGGCGTGGAAGGTGAGCGTCTTGTGCTGCTTGTTCACCACCGGCAGGCCGATGCGCCGGCGCAGGGGTTCGTCCAGCAATTCGCCGTCTTCCTTCCAGCGGTGCAGGGCGGGCAGGGGGTCGAACTCGCCCTTGATGGGCCAGTAGGCGCCGATCACGGTGTCGGGCCGGTTCACCAGCCAGATGCGCATCACTTGTTGTAACAAGTCGGCCCGCTGTAGGCGATCGGGCATGTTGAGGCGTTCTTCTATCAATGCGCGCCGAAGGGCTGCTTTGTCCATCACATAATTCCCCCATGCAATTTCTCAGAGCGATTCTGACACCCTTGCTTGCCGCCACCGTGCTGGCGGGTGCCGCGCCCCTGGTCCAGGCGCAAAACCGTGGCGACGATACCCTGCTGGAGATGCAGCAGGCCTTCCGCAAAGGCGACCGTAAAAAGCTCGAACAGCTGCTGCCCGCCGCACGCGGCCATGCGCTGGAGCCCTGGGCGGCCTATTGGGAACTGAAAGTGCGCCTGGCCGAGGCCACGCCGCAAGAGGTGCAGGCGTTCCTGCAGCGCTATGCCGGCAGCTACCAGGAAGACCGCTTGCGCAACGACTGGCTGCTGCTGCTGGGCCAGCGCCGCGACTGGGCGCAGTTTGCCGAACTGCATCCGGGCTACCGCATGTCGGACGATCGCGAGGTGCGTTGCTACGCCCTGCTGATCGACCAGATCAAGGGCAGCGCGCCCGCCAGCGCCGCCGACGAGGTGCGGCGCAACTGGTATGCGCTGCGCGACGCCGATGACGGCTGCACCCATGCGGCCAGCCAGCTGTTCGCCGACAAGAAGCTGGGCGTGCTCGATGTGTGGCGCAAGGCGCGCCTGGCGGCCGAAGCCAACCGTACGCGCGTGGTGCGCAATGCCGTGGAAATCGTGGCGCCCGACGCCTTGCCCCAGTTGCGTGAGGTGTTCGACTCGCCCACCAAATACCTGCTGGGCCGCGCCACCGCACGCGGCAAGATGCGCCAGGAACTGGTGGTGCTGGCCCTCATCCGGCTGGCCGCCGGCGACCCGCAGGCCGCTGCCAACCAGCTGGACGCCAAATGGGGCGGGCAGTTGTCGCCCGAAGAGCGCAACTGGGTGTGGGGCGTGATCGGCAAGCAGGCTGCGCAGAAGCTGTCGCCCGACGCCATGGACTATTTCGCGAACGTGAGCCGCGATGGCGACCTGAACGACGATATCCTGGGCTGGAAGGCGCGTGCCGCCTTGCGTGCCGGCCAGTGGAAGGCGGTGCGCAAAACCATTGATGCGATGGGGGACGACGCCCGCCAGGAAACCACCTGGGTCTACTGGAAGGCCCGCGCGCTGCTCGCAGGCAAGCCCAGCGAGGCCGAGCGCGCCGAAGCGCGCCAACTGCTCGAAGGCATTGCCGGAACGCGGGGCTTCTACGAGCAGTTGGCCCTGGAAGAGCTGGGCCAGCGCATTGCAACGCCCCCCGCGCCGGCCCCGCTCACCGCCGAAGAAAAGGCGGCTGCGCGCGCCAACCCGGGGCTTAACCGGGGCCTTTACGCCATCCTGCTGGGCCTGCGTGGCGAAGGGGTGCGCGAATGGAACTACACCACCAACCTGCACACCCCCGGCGGCATGAGCGACCGCGAACTGCTGGCCGCGGCCGACTTTGCCTGCCAGCGCGAAGTGTGGGACCGCTGCATCAACACCAGTGAGCGCACCAAGGCCGTGACCGATGCGGCGCAGCGCTTTCCCACGCCGTTTCGCAGTGCCGTGGTGGAGCGCGCGCAGGGCATCGGACTTGATCCGGCCTACGTGTATGGCCTGATCCGCCAGGAAAGCCGCTTCGTGATGGATGCGCGCTCGGGCGTGGGCGCTTCGGGCCTGATGCAGGTGATGCCCGCCACCGCGCGCTGGACGGCCCGCAAGATCGGGCTCACCGGCTTCACGCCCGACCAGATCACCGACCGCGACACCAACATCACCATCGGCACGGCCTACCTCAAGCTGGCGCTGGATGATTTCGCGGGGTCGATGGCCATGGCAGCGGCCGCCTACAACGCCGGCCCGGGCCGCCCGCGCAGCTGGCGCAACGGCCCGGTGCTCGACGCCGCTATCTGGGCCGAAAACGTGCCCTTTGCCGAGACACGCGACTACGTGAAGAAGGTGCTGGCCAACACCACCAACTACGCCGCGCTGCTCACGGGCCAGCCCCAGTCGCTCAAGAGTCGCCTCGGCACGATCGGCCCGCGCGATGTGGCTGCGCCCGAGGCGAATCCCGACCTGCCCTGACCCGATCCACCCGCCAGGTTGGTGGCTGGTTGCTATGGAATAGAGAGCTTATGGCGCTTGCGTAGCAAGCGCTACCGCCTGTTTTGATGCAAAAAACCGCGCGGAGCCGCGCTGGTGGCACTGACCCGGCGGGCTCTCTCACCGGGTGGTGTCAAACGTTGTGCAGCCACTCGCCCTGGCGCACGGCCGCACCCGACCGCACCAGGTCGGCGGCCAGACTCTCCAGCCATTCGGCCTCGGCCTGGTCGGCGAAGTGGCGGGTGTGCAGCATGCCGAAGTACGGCGTGGCCTGGGCCCAGGCCAGAAGATCCGCCATGGGGGTCTGCTGCCATTCGAGCAGCTTGTACTTGAGCAGCACCTTGGCCGCATACAGCGCATGCTTGGCCGGGTTGCGCGCAAAGCCGTCAAGGCGGCGGCGTGCGCCGTCGAGCGCGCGGACTGCGTCGGCAAACACCGGGCCGTGGCCCGGAATCACCGTGCGCGGCGCCAGGTGTTCGATGAGGTCGAGTGTGGCGGCCACGTCGGCAAAAGCGCTGTCGCCCTCCAGCTCGGGGAAGACCACGCCGAAGCCGTTCTCCCACAGTGCGTCGGCCGAGATCAGGAGGCGATCCTGCGGCTCGAACAGCACCACCGAATGCGGGTCGTGCCCCGGCGCTGCATGCACCTGCCAGGGCCGGTCGCCCAGCAGCGTGGTGGTGCCGGGCTGCAGCACGGTGTCGAAGCGAAAGGGCGGGCATTCCTGCCCGGTGGGGGTGTAGCTCAGCGCGTAGGCGTCCCAGTGGCGCACCTGGGCGGCCTGCCCTGGCGGGATGGCGGTTTCTGCTCCGGGCCAGGCCTGCTGCAAGGCGGCGTTGCCGCCGCAGTGGTCGCTGTGCAGGTGGGTGTTGAGGATGCGCTCCAGCGCGCGGCCGCCGAGCGCGCCCTGCACCAGCGCCACCGTCTGGTTGGCGTGGGCGCAATAGCCCGTGTCCACCACCGCCGTGCCGTGCCGCCCGTGGAACAGGATGTTGTTGGCCGACAGCCAGCCGCGCTCAAGCACCGTGATATCTGGTGGTGGCGCAGGCTGGGTATGCGGCATTTGCTATGGATATGTGAGTGAATGGGCTATTTGGCCGTGCGCAGTTCGCGCCGCAGTATTTTGCCCACGTTGCTCTTGGGCAGCTCGTCGCGGAACTCGATGTACTTGGGGCGCTTGTAGCCCGTGAGGTTGGCGTGGCAGTAGTTGGCCACCTCATCCTCGGTCAGCGCGGGGTCGTTCTTGATCACGAAGATCTTGATGGCCTCGCCCTGCTTCTCGTCGGGAATGCCGATGGCCGCGCACTCGACCACGCCGGGACACAGGCTGATGACCTGCTCCAGCTCGTTGGGGAACACGTTGAAGCCGCTCACCAGGATCATGTCCTTCTTGCGGTCGATGATGCGCGTGTAGCCCTGCGCGTCCATGATGCCGATATCGCCCGTGCGCATGAAGCCGTCGGGGGTGAAGGCCTTGGCGTTCTCTTCAGGCTGGTTGTAGTAGCCCGCCATCACGTTGGGGCCGCGGATGCAGATCTCGCCCGAGGCGCCCTGGGGCAGGCTGTTGCCCGCATCGTCCTTGATGGCGATGTCGATGCCCGGCAGGGGCAGGCCGATGGAGCCCGAGAACTCGGTGTTGGTCACCGGGTTGTTGGTGCCGATGGCGCAGGTCTCGCTCATGCCCCAGCCTTCGATCATGGTGCTGCCCGTCACCTTTTGCCACTGCTTGGCCGTGCCCTCGCTCGCCGCCATGCCGCCCGCCTGGGACACGCACAGGTGCGAGAAGTCGAGCGTCTTGAACTGCGGGTTCTGCAGCAGCGCGTTGAACAGCGTGTTCACGGCGGGCAGCATGTGGAAGGGGCGCTTCTTGAGCACCTCGACGAATTTCGGAATGTCGCGCGGGTTGGGGATCAGCGTGAGGCTGGAGCCCTGGCGGATGGCCAGCAGGCACAGCGTGAGCGCGAAGATGTGGTACAGCGGCAGCGCGGCGATGCTATTGGCCTTGCTGAGATCGCCCACCTTGGACAGCGCTGGCGTGAACCAGGCCTCGGCCTGCAGCGTGGCGGCCACGATGTTGCGGTGGGTCAGCACCGCGCCTTTCGACAGGCCTGTGGTGCCGCCGGTGTATTGCAGGAAGGCGATGGATTCGAGCGTGGCCTGGCTGGGTGCCAGGGTGCGGCGCTCGCCCAGCGACAGCGCCTTCTTGAAGGTGACGACCTTGCGCCCATTGGACAGGGGCAGGTCGTAGGCAGGCACCATCTTGGCCAGATGGCGCACGGCAAACGTGATCCAGGGGCCATACACCGCGCCCAGCAGGTCGCCCATGGACGCCATCACCACGTGCTGCACCGCGGTGTGCTCGATGATGTCGCTGAGGGTGTGCGCAAAGTTCTCCAGAATCACGATGGCGGAGGCCCCCGAGTCCTTGAGCTGGTGCTCCAGTTCGCGGGCGGTGTAGAGCGGGTTCACGTTCACGCAGGTGTAGCCCGCGCGCAGCACGGCGGCCATGGTGACGGCAAACTGCGGCACGTTGGGCAGCATGATGGCCACGCGCGCACCGGGCTCCAGCCCCAAGCTTTGAAGGTAGGCGCCCAGGGCCCCCGAGAGGCGATCGAGTTCACCGTAGGACATCCACTGGTCCATGCAGACCGAAAACGGGCTCGAGGCGTGCTTGCGGAAGGATTCCTCCAGGAAGTGCGCCACCGAGCGGTATTGCTCGGGCTGCACGTCGTGGGGAACGCCCGGGGGGTAGCTTTTGAGCCAGATCTTTTCCATGCGGTTTCCTCAGGTGCTCCGGTAGGGGGAAGTAGGTGTGGGCACAGATTGTGGAAGCGGTGGCGCGGGCCGGCTACCGGGCTTGTCCTAGGGTGCGCGCCGCTTTCGTCCCGCAGGCGACAGTCGGGCCAGCATGCGAAGGGCAAAGGGTGTCAGTACCGGGCCTTGCGTTCAGGGCTGTCGGCCCCGCCCGCACGTCCGAGGTGTCGCGGGATGGGCCCCAGCGGCGGCCGGCAAGGGCCAGCAGGCATGGCAGCACAATGGGGGCGTGGCTTGCAGCACGGCCTTGTGCTCCGGGCGCGTCCTCTTTCCTCTTTCATTTGCAACACCCTCGAATCCATGAACGCACGCTGGCAGCAAAAGGTGGTTTTCTTCAATGTGCTGGCCACCCTCGCGTGGCTGGCGTGGCAGTGGCCGCGCTCACCGCTGGTGGCGCTGGCGGGCGTGGCTGCCGCGCTGGCAGTTTTTGGGCTGGTGCTGGGGCTGCAGTTCGTGGCCATGTGGCGCGTGAACCGGGCCGACCCCGCGCCGCGGCCGCCGCTGGCGCAGGTGGTGATGGCGTGGTGG
>NZ_ACQT01000135.1 GCF_000175235.1 Acidovorax delafieldii 2AN
GGTGCCCTCGCCCGCACAGCCCGCCGCGCGGGATTGAGGGTGCGAAAGCAACGCCTTGGCGGTGCGGCCGGGGCGTCAGCAGCCCAGCCGGTCGGCCAGCGCCGTGAGGCTGGTGCAGTGCATGTCGTTGCCAGGCTGGGGCGACACGTCCTTGGGATGGTCGGCCCCGAACTCTTGGGGGCGCTCGATATAGGCCGTGCGCAGGCCGCAGGCGCGCGCGGCCGCCAGATCGTCGTGGTGGGCAGCGACCAGCGCCACCTGCCGGGGCGGCAGATCAAACACGCGCGCCACGCCAAGGTAGGTCTCGGGGCTGGGTTTGTAGGCCTTGAACACCTCGGCGCTCAGCACGCAATCCCAGGGCAGGCCGGCACGCTTGGACATGCGCGTGAGCAGGCCGATGTTGCCGTTGGACAGCGTGGTGATGATGAACCGGCGCTTGAGCCGCGCCAGGCCTTCCACGCTGTCTGCCCACGCATCCAGCCGGTGCCACACGCGGTTCAGGTGCTGGCGTTCCGCTTCGGTCAAGTGGGCCAGGCCGAAGCGCGGCAGGATGTCGTCCAGGATGCCGCGGTGCAAGTCGTCGATCAGGGTCCAGCCCTGTTCTCCGCGCATCACACGGGCCATGGCTGGCTGGTAGCCCGCACGCCACGCCCGCGCAAAGGCGCTGGCGTCGACCGCAGGGTACAGCGCTTGCATCTCGCGCACGATGCTGCCGTGCCAGTCCACCACGGTGCCGAAGATGTCGAAGGCCAGGACCTGCACCTCGGCAAAAGGGTGGTCTGCGGAAACCGTAGAAGATGGCGGTTGGGCGTGCATGGGCACATCGTAATGCGCGCGCACCTGCAGTGCATTGCGCCGGGCAACGGGTCGCCCCCGCACGGGGGGGAAGGTGCAACATGCACGGCGCACTCTTGCGCTTGTTGCGTTGCAGCATTACAGTGGCTGCGGGCTGGCCTTTCTGCCGGCCACGTCGCTCGGACGGTTCCGGGCGCTTACGTGAAAGTCACACAGCATGTCTGCTTCCCAAGGCAAGCGCCGCTTTGCGCGCATCGATCGCCTTCCTCCCTACGTCTTCAACATCACGGCCGAACTCAAGCTGGCCGCCCGCCGCCGGGGCGAAGACATCATCGACATGAGCATGGGCAACCCCGACGGGGCCACGCCGCCGCACATCGTCGCCAAGCTCACCGAAGTGGCCCAGCGGCCCGACACCCACGGTTACAGCGCCAGCAAAGGCATCCCGCGCCTGCGCCGCGCCATCAGCCACTGGTACAAGGAACGCTATGCGGTGGACATCAACCCCGACACCGAGGCCATCGTCACCATCGGCTCCAAGGAAGGCCTGGCACACCTGATGCTGGCCACGCTGGACCGGGGCGACACCGTGCTGGTGCCCGATCCCAGCTACCCCATCCACATCTACGGCGCGGTGATTGCCGGGGCGCAGATCCGCAGCGTGCCCGTGGCCCCCGACGTGGACTTCTTTGCCGAACTGGAAAAAGCCATCCGCGGCAGCTACCCCAAGCCCAAGATGATGATCTTCGGCTTTCCAAGCAACCCCACGGCGCAGTGCGTGGAGCTGGAGTTCTTCGAGCGCGTGGTCGCCCTGGCCAAGAAGCACGATATTTTGGTGGTGCACGACCTGGCCTATGCCGATATCGTGTACGACGGCTACCGCGCTCCCAGCATCATGGAAGTGCCCGGTGCCAAGGACGTGGCGGTGGAATTTTTCACCCTCAGCAAAAGCTACAACATGGCCGGCTGGCGCATTGGCTTCATGGTGGGCAACCCTGACCTGGTGGCGGCCCTGGCCCGCATCAAGAGCTACCACGATTACGGCACTTTCACGCCCCTGCAGGTGGCCGCCATTGCCGCGCTGGAGGGCGACCAGCAGTGCGTGAAAGACATTGCCGCCCAATACCAGCGCCGCCGCGACGTGCTCTACAAGGGCCTCACCGAAGCCGGCTGGGCCGTGGACTGCCCCAAGGCCAGCATGTACATCTGGGCCCGCATCCCAGAGCCCTACCGCGCGCTGGGCTCGCTGGAGTTTGCGCGGCAGCTGCTGGACAAGGCCAAGGTGTGCGTGTCGCCCGGTATCGGCTTTGGCGACCAGGGGGATGAGTACGTGCGCTTTGCGCTGATCGAGAACGAGGCGCGGATTCGGCAGGCGGTGCGGGGGATTCGCGCTATGTTCAAGGCGGATGGGCTGTTGAAGATACCAACGGTGGCTGCGGTTTGAATTAGCTAAACCCGCCGGTTTTAGATCAAACCAAAACCAAATCCGAACGGTTGGCTTTGAACTGGCCACCGTTCGTTAGCGGTCAGCTGTGGACATTCGCAACCATCACATAGTGGCCGCCGAACCCTCTGCCACGGTGGATGCCGTTGGCATCGGAAACGCTGCGGGATTGAAGTCTTTCGATACTATGGAAACATTGGTTACTCTTTCTTAGACCTTGAGCCCATCACCTAAAGCCCTTGCTGAATCGTTGCGCGAAGTCGTCGGGGATTTTGTTCGGCTGACCCGCGACCAGGCAGGCACACCCTCTACCGCGCGTTCCGAAACGCTAGGAATTCTTGACCGCCAGGGCTCGATGAGTATTGCAAGCCTTGCCGCGCATCGGAACGTAAGGCACCAAAGCATGCGCTTGGTGGTCGCGCAACTGGAGAGCGAGTCGCTCGTTGCGCGAATGTCCGACCCGGCCGATGGCCGAAGCCAATTGATTACTCTGACTCATGCTGGGACGGAATTTGTGCGCCTGTCGAGACACGCGCGTAGCCTTCACATCGAAACAGCTATCGCAGCAGAGCTATCTGAGCAAGAGCGGCAGGACCTTGCAAAAGGGGTGAGTGTGCTAAAGCGTCTACTGATGTATCGACGCGAATGATTCCTTTAGCTCTGGCGCAATTGGTTCAGAGCCGCAGCCAGAGTATTCAGACCCCAGTGTTCGGCATAGCGCCCGTCAGTCACCCGGACGACGTCAATAACATCGATGGTGACGGGTTTACCGGTTGCGGGAATGCCCATTAGCGGGCCAACATGTACCCCGGAGATGGTCTTGCGCGTCACCACTTTGTCGCCTTCTGCGATTTGGTCGTGGATGGTGACGGTGAGTCCTGCCAATGCGGGACGCAGAACCTGGTCGAACGTATTCCACATGCTCATTGGTCCATTCGGCGCTCCCGCAGGCGCGGAGTGGTTGACAAAATCATCCGCCATCAGCGCCTCGAAAACATCGCGACGGCCATTCTGGATGACCTGCACATTGAAGCTGCTGACCACTTGCTTGTTGCGTTCATGCGCCATATGCACCTTTCGTTTCTGCTCCCATCAAGAGAGAACGGGTTGTTGAATTTGTACAGTTTAGCTGTATATATGCCAAGCAGCCAAATCGTGGTCATGGCATCGCGTATTGGCCAAGAGCTGTTGGTGCCAACTCCTGAATGATCAGCACCGCCAGTCGTTTGATGTCACCCTGAAACCCTTGCAGAGCTAGGGCGTGTTAACACTAATTGCCACATTGGTCTTGACGGGTGACACTGACGGGCATGGAAATCACGCCCGAACAGTTTGCTCGTATCGAACACTGCCTGCCAACGCAACGCGGCAACGTGAGCATGTCCAACCTGCAGGTGGTCAATGCCATGCTCTACGTGGCCGAACACGGCTGCAAATGGCGGGGCCTGCCCAAGAGATTTGGCAACTGGCACACCATCTACACGCGCATGCGTCGCTGGGAGAAAGCCGGCGTGCTGGACAAGATGTTTCAGGAACTGCAACGAGAGCAGGTGGTGCGCATCCGTATCGAAGCTGTCTCGCTCGATTCCACCAGCATCAAGGTCCACCCGGACGGCGCAGGTGCGTTAAAAAAAACGGCCCGCAATCCATCGGAAAGTCCCGAGGCGGATGGAACACCAAGATTCATCTGGTTGCCGCGGATGCTCGAACGGCCGTGACTTTCAGCCTGTCGCCTGGACAGGCTCATGATGCCCCTGAAGGGCGTCGCCTCCTGCAAAGCCTGGGGCCTACGAGTCGGCCTATTCACCTGCTCATGGACCGCGCGTACGAAGGCAACGAGACGCGTCAATTGGCCCTGGACTTGGGGTTCATTCCGGTCGTTCCTCCAACGCGTAAACGCCTTGACCCGTGGGAATACGATCGGGCCATGTACCGCCGGCGCAATGAAGTCGAGCGGTTGTTCCGGCGCTTGAAAGGCTATCGGCGAATCTTCTCTCGGTTCGAGAAACTCGACGCCATGTTTCTCGGCTTCCTCAGCTTTGTGCTGGTCGCGGATGGTCTTCGCGGTTTGTGTTAACAGGCCCTAAGTTGGATGCACTTTTCTAGCGAATATGACCGGTCCGTTCGAAATGGGCACAAGCGAGCTCAACTGGCCAATTCAAAGTTGGCATAAGCACGCGGTGCATCGAAGGGCCGATGTGGGCCCAAAGCTGAAGCTCAATCCAAACCGAAGGCGCGTGCGTGGGTCGCCTTCAGCCAAGCTTGGTCGGGTGGTCCGTTGAAAACAACGACGGCATCAACGCCGCATCGAGGCCAGATGGCGGTCTGATCCTGATTGTCGCCATCACACCAGTCGGAAATGGTATTGGGGGAATATGTCTCCAGACAGTAGTAGCACGCGGCAACATCGCTGCCGGGCGATGTGCAGCGCGATGCAACATTGATCCGCAAGTTCTACCCATAACTGGCTGGGTCCAAGGTTTGTGAATGGATCGCTGACTGGGGGCAGAGGAACTTTCCACTTGGCTACAGGCGAACCACCCTACATCGCCCAAATCCTCGGCGCCTCTCCCTCCAGCCCCCATAACCCCTCCCGCCAAGCCACGCGCACGGCCTTGAGCAACTGCATCGCGGGTTCCACCTGCGGCGCCAGCACGCGCACCACCACCATGCGGCCGTTGGGGCTGGTGGCGCCTGCCGTCGTTTTGACCTGGGGGTGAGCGTCCATCACGGCGCGAGCGGCGTCGAGGGCGGCGTCGCGGCGGTTGCGGTCCAGCGGGGTGCCTGCGGCAAAGAACAGGCTGGCCATGCAGCGGTGGCCCGCCAGGCCCAACGGGCTGCTCAGCAGGCGGTCATCGGCAGCGTCGATCACGCCGCGCTCCAGCCACAGGCCGGGCACTTCCAGGTTCTGGGTGAAGCGGCCTTGTTCAAAAGGTTGCCCTGCGTGGGGCAGGCCCAGCGCGGTTACGTCCCAGGCGATGCATTCGGCACCGGGGGCAAGGTTCAAAGTGAGGTGGTTCTCGGCGCGGCAGGCGCTGTAGCACAGGGCTTCGAGTGGCAGCCATTCCAGGCGTGCGCCTTCTGCCAAGGTGAGATGGCTGCGCTGCAAGGCCAGCGGGCCGGTGGACCGGTAAAAGCGCGTGGCACCGGGCGTGGTGACCAGGCCGTGCGCTCCGGGCCCCACGGTGGCGGTGATGTCCAGCGTGTCGCCGCCCACAAGGCCGCCGGGTGGGTGCACCAGCACGTTGTGGCAGACGCTATCGCCTTCGGGGTACAGGCTTTGCAGGATGCGTAGGGGGCCGTTGTGCTGGAAGCGGGCGACGCTGCGGGCGCCCTCTAGGGTGTAGTCGAGCTGCAGGTGGGCGTGCCAGGGCATGGGGACTGCGCGCCTGGCGCTATTTGGCGGCGGTGGGGCAGGCGTCGTCCAGCCCTGCCATGCCTGCCAGCCGCTGCAGGCGCGAGCGGTTGTCCATGCAGGCGCGGTGCTCGGCCTCGATCACTTTTTGCTGGGCCTGCTGCGCGGCCCGGGTGCGTTCGGCCTGCAACTGGGCGACGCGCTCGCGGATTTGCGGCATGGCGGCCAGGGCCGCTTTTTCGCCCTCGACGATGGCGCTGGCGCGCTGGCTGAATTCGGCGGGGCCGATGTCCAGCACATGGGGGCGGATGACGACGTCGGCCCGGGCCAGTTCAGCCTGGCCCAGCTTCTGCCCCATGATGGCAATGGACTGGCCCAGCGCGCCCAGCATGTTGGCTGGCGACTGGCCGCGGGCCTTGTTGGAAATGTCCACGGCCACCACCACGTCAGCGCCCAGCTGGCGTGCTGCATCCACGGGCACGGGGCTCACGATGCCGCCATCCACAAAGTGGTATTTGCCGATGCTGACCGGCTGGAACACGCCGGGCACGCTGCTTGATGCACGCACGGCCTGCCCCGTGTTGCCGCGCGCGAACACGGTGCGCTCGCCATCTTCGAGCCGCGTGGCCACGGCCACGAAGGGCTTGGCCAGTTGCTCCAGCGGCTTGCGGCGCACCTGTTCGTTCACGTAGTCTTCCAGCTTCTGACCCTGCACCAGCCCGCCGGACGAGAGCTGCAGGTCGCGGATCTTGGTTTCGTCGAGCGCCACGGCCCGCTCCTGCATCTCGAAGCCATTCATGCCGCTGGCATACAGCGCACCCACCACGCTGCCCGCGCTGGTGCCGGCGATGACGGATGGCGCAAACCCGTTGGCTTCCAGCATCTTGATCACGCCGATGTGCGCAAAGCCCTTGGCCGCCCCGCCGCCCAGGGCAATGCCGATCTTGACGGGGGGCGCCGCAGGCGCAGCGTTTGCGGTGGCGGCTGGCTCGGTTGCCGCGGCAGGCTTGGCGGGAGGCGCGCTGCCGCACGCCGCAAGAAGCCCACCAGCCACCAGCGCCAGCGGGCGCAAAAAACCTTCCAACCGCATGCCAAGAGATCCTGTTGTCTCGGGGCGGCGAGTATAGCGGCAGGGGTTTTCCACAGTCGTCTGCAGTGTCTATAGCTATAGAAAAAAGAGCTTAAAACCCATGGCTGGCAAGCGCTGCATGCCGGATCGGCGTAAATTTGCTCACACCGCCTCCCCGGCGACGGCGCAGGGGCCTGCTGGCAGGGGCGTGCCGTGCATTGGGCCCGTCATTCTCCTTGCGAGCCCCGGTGCGCCCAGCCCGTGGTGCGCTTTTCGACCCAGCTGAACAGCTCGTACATGGCCATGGCCATCGCACCCACCACCATCAGGCCGGCAAACGCCAGGCCCATCTGCATGGACGAGCCGGCGCTGATCAGCAGGTAGCCAATGCCTTCGTTCGCCGCCGTCATCTCGCTCACCGTGGTGCCGACGAAGGCCAGCGTGATGGCCACCTTGAGCGAACCATAGAAGTACGGCATGGAGCGGGGCAGGCCCACCTTGGTGAGCACGTCCCAGCGCTTGGCGCCCAGCACGCGCAGCACGTCTTCCAGCTCGGGCTCCAGCGTGGCCAGGCCCGTGGCGATGTTGACCATGATGGGAAAGAAGCTGATGAGAAACGCGGTGAGGATGGCCGGCCCCACGCCGATGCCGAACCACACCACCAGGATGGGCACGAAGGCGGCCTTGGGCAGGGCGTTGAAGGCTGTCATCAACGGGTACACGGCGGCATACGCCAGGCGCGAACTGCCGATCAGAAAGCCCAGCAGGACGCCCACGACGATGGCGATGCCGAAGCCCGCCATAGTGACCCAGAAGGTGCGCCAGGCGTGGCCGGCAATGACGTCGCCGAATTCCACCAGCTGCACACCGATGGCCCAGGGGCTGGGGAAGATGAACTCTGAAACGTTGAAGGCCGAGCAGACGATCTGCCACAGCAGGACGATGGCGACGAGCAGGATCCATGGGGACCAGCGCTCTGCGGTTTTCTTGTGCATGGTGGGGATGCCTTCTTATTGCGGGATGGGGGCGCCCGCTTTGCCTGCACCCTGGCGTAGCGCCCCAATGTGGCCGCGCAGTTCGTGCACGATGTCGGTGAACTCCCTGGTGTAGGTGATCTCGAGGTCGCGCGGGCGCGGCAGCGCGATGTCGCGCTTGACGACGAAGCGGCCGGGGCTCTTGCTCATCACGTACACGGTGTCGGCCAGAAAGACCGATTCGCGCAGGTCGTGCGTGACCAGGATGACATTGAATTTCTGCTCGGCCTGCAGGTCGCGCAGGATGCACCACAGCTCTTCGCGCGTGAAGGCGTCCAGCGCGCCGAACGGCTCGTCGAGCAGCAGCATCTTGGGCTCGTGGATGAGGGCGCGGCAGATGCTGGCGCGCTGCTGCATGCCGCCCGACAGCTGCCAGGGGTGCTTGTCCTCGTAGCCCGCAAGGCCCACCTTTTGCAGCAGGGCGCGCGCGCGCGTCTCGTATTCCTTGCGCTTTTGCTTGAACTGGCTGCGGTGGGGCTCCACGATCTCGAGCGGCAGCAGCACATTGTCGACCGTGGTGCGCCAGGGCAACAGCGAAGGCGCCTGGAAGGCCATGCCCGAGATCTTGAGCGGGCCGGTCACGGGCTGGCCGTCGATCAGGATCTTGCCCATCGACGGCATCTTCAGCCCCGTGGCCAGCTTCATGAAGGTGGACTTGCCGCAGCCCGAGGGGCCGACGATGGCGATGAACTCGCCGTGCCCGACGTGCAGGTCGATGGCCTCGACGGCGAAGTGGTTCTGGGCGCGCAGCTCGTCGTTGTACGCGAGCCAGACGTCGCGGAAGTCCACGAAGTAGGATTCAGCAGCCTGCATGGAAGAAATAGGGGTTGAAATTGCCTGTGGCGCTTGTTGGTTGAGCGCATACAGCTATTGAATTGATAGTGATGCGACCCTGGCCAATTCCATCGAGCCCTGCGCTCCCAGGGGGCGTGTCGTTGCACACGCCCGCCCGGGCGCAGGCCATGGCTGAGCCAAGCACGTCGCGGCCCGTCCTTCTTCGGACGCGGGCCTTCGCGAAGACGTTGTCGTGGTTGCCTTACTTCCTGGGCAGGATGTTCAGCTCGGCCGTGCTGGGCAGAAAGGCGGCGTTCCAGACCTCGTCGGCGTTCACACGCGTCTTGGTGTTGAACGCATCGGACACCTGCGATGCCATCAGCGACAGGCGGCCCGGCTTGGCCTGGCCAAAGCCCTCGGCGCGGGCGTCGGGGCTGTTGATCACGGTGTCGATGGCCAGTTGCAGCCGGCGGGTTTCGAGCGCCACGTTCACGATGCCGTCGCGCGCCTTCACGTATTCGATGGCGGCCGCAGGGTTGGCGATGACTTCCTTGGCACCTTTGGTGAAGGCCGACAGGAAGGCCTTGATGGCCGCCGGGTTCTCCTTGATGAGCTTCGGAGACGCGATGATCACGTTGCCATAGAGCTTCACGCCGAAGTCGGCGTAGGGCAGCACCACCACGTCGGCGGCCTTTGCGCCACGCGCTTCCAGGTTCAGCAGCGAGGTGAAGGTGAAACCGGTGATGGCGTCCACGTCGCCGCGTACCAGCATGGTTTCGCGCAGGGGCGGGTCCATGGCGGTCCACTGCACGCTGCCCACCTTGTTGGCCTTGGCGAAGATCGGAAAAGCGCGGCGGCCGGCGTCGAACACCGGTGCGCCCAGCTTCTTGCCGGCCAGGTCGGCGGGCTTGGCGATGCCGCTCCTTTTCAGCGCCATGACTGAGGCGGGCGTGTTGTTGTAGACCATCATCACCGCCACGGGCTTGTTCTGCGCGTCGGGGTTGTTGGCATGGAACTCCATCAGGGCGGCCAGGTCGGCAAAGCCCATGTCGTAGGTGCCCGAGGCCACGCGCTGCACGGCGCCGCCCGAGCCGTTGCCGGCATCCACCGTCACATCCAGGCCCGCCGCCTTGAAGGTGCCCTTGGCCACGGGCTGCAGGAACAGGGCCGCAGGGCCTTCAAAACGCCAGTCGAGCTGGAACTTGAGAGGGGTGAGGGCCTGTGCCTGCGCCAGCGAGAACGTGCTGGCAGCGGCCAGCAACATGGCGGATTGCAGGAACGATCGTTTCTTCATGGGAACTCCTGTGCGGGAAAGGGCAGCGAAGGGCCGGACACGGCCACCTGGCCATGTACCCAGCAAAATCGATGCCTGCTTTCGCCGCAGGAGAAGCCCCGATGCGGGCGGTGTGCACCCAACTGGTGCGTAGTGCTGGGCGGAGCGGGCGGGTTGGGCG
>NZ_ACQT01000134.1 GCF_000175235.1 Acidovorax delafieldii 2AN
CCTAACTCGTCGAGCACGACCAGGTCCATGCGCACCAGACTCATGGCGATGCGTCCGGCACGGCCCTGGCTCTTCTCATGCTCCAGGGCATTGACCAGATCGACCGTGGAGTAGAACCGCACTCGCTTGGCGTGCCGGGTGAGCCCAGCAATTCCCAGCGCCGTGGCCAGGTGGGTTTTGCCGGTGCCTGGGCCGCCGACCAGCACCACGTTCTGCGCATCCTGCGTGAACGAGAGGTCCGCCAGTTTCTGGATCAACGCGCGGTCGACCGGCGCGACGGTGAAGTCGAACCCAGCCAGGTCGCGGTGCATCGGGAAGCGTGCCGCCTTCATCTGGTGGGCGATGGAACGCATCGCCCGATCAGCATCTTCAGCCTGCAGCAGGTGCTCCACCAGCCAGCGTGATGCAGCCAAGGCCGTATCGCCGCCTTGCTCCGTCAGATCGGCCCAAGCCGTGGCCATGCCGTTGAGCCGCAGCGCCTTCAGTTGGGCCTGTACATCGATGGAGGTCTCACGCATGGCCCACCTCCTGCCCGCCTAGATGATCCTGGTGGGTGGGGCGCAGCCGGTCATAACGCGCGGTATCGGCCTTGGGCGCCTGGGTGAGTTGCAAGGACGTCTGCGCCTGCGCCGGCGTGGCCGGGTTGTTCAAGCGGGCCAGCACGTTGCGCACGTGTTCCACGCTAATGCTGCCGCTGGGGGTCCTGCCTTCGAGTACCAGCTCGATGGCCACCAGCACCGCTTCCAGCCCGGCCTGCGGCACCACGGCCAGCACCTGTGCCATGACCCGGTCTCCTCCAGGATGCCTGAGCAGCGACTGGCGCAAACGCAGCAACGGCGCCGGCAGGTCCAGGAACGGCGTGCCGTTGCGCAAGGCGCCCGGTTTGCGCTGCACCAGGTCGATGTAGTGCTGCCAATCGTAGCTGGTCTGGCCGCTGCCCGGCAGCCGGGCGTGACTCGCGACGATGGCGTCCGCGGCCGCCACATCGATTCGCTCGGGATAGACGCGGGTGCTGACGATGTGGCCGGCCCACTCGCACGGCACGGAATAGCGGTTGCGAGCGGCAGCCACCAGGCAGGTGCTGCTGACCCGGGCCAACCGTTCGACGTAGCCGTCGAAGGGGGCCGGCATGGACATGAGGTGAGGCTTCTCCAACTCCCACATCTCGGCCACGGTGAACTGCCGATGGATCGGGTGCGTGGTGTCGCTCCACACCGAACGACATCGCTCGCTCAGCCAGGCATTGAGTTCGATGAACGAGCCGAAGCGACGGGTCGCGGCTTCGATCCAGATGCGCCTGCGGCTGTCCTGCACGTTCTTCTCCACCACCCCCTTCTCCCAGCCCGAGGCGACGTTGCAGAAGTCGGCATCGAACAGGTAGTGACTGCACATGGCTGCGAAGCGCGCGTTGACGGTGCGCTGCTTGCCACGCTGCACCTTGTCCACAGCGGTGCGCATGTTGTCGTAGATGCCGCGTCGGGTGACGCCACCAAGTGCCTGGAACGAGCGTGTGTGCGCGTCGAACAGCATCTCATGGCCCTGGCTGGGGTAGGCCACCAGCCAGAAGGCCCGGCTGGCGCACAGCTTCAGGTGCGCCACTTGCACGTTGTAGAACACACCGCCGACGAGCATGGCTTCGACGCTCCAGTCGAACTGGAAGGCCTCGCCCAGCTCGAAGCTCATCGGAACGAACGCCTTGGCCGGACTGGCTGCGGACTCCACCCGCCAGCGCCGGATGTAGTCGGTGACGGCGCTGTAGCCGCCGCGATAGCCCTGGGCCTGTATCTGAGCAAACAAAGCTCCGCCGCTGCGCCGTCCCTGCTTGGGGCGATGGCTGTCGGTCGTGAGCGCTTGATGCAGGATCGGCTCGAACGCAGTTAGCTTGCCATCGAGCTTCACCCGCTCGTACTTCGGCACAACATCGCCGGGCGCCTTGAGCCACTTCTTGACCGTGTTGCGCGACAGGCCTGTGCGCTTTGCGATCTCGCTGAGAGAGAGTTGGTCGCGCAGCCTCATGCGCCTGACCTTGCCAATCATGTCCATGGTGATCACCTTGAATCCCCTGCTGAAATTCTCAGCAGGTCAGTGGAACACCCTGGTCAATATTGGATTGGCACTTTGCGGTTTAGCTGGTCAAGATTGCATCGGCACCAACAGACTTAACCAAACAGCCTCTGCAAAAACCGGGGCGATTCAGGGTGATTTTTGGCGTATTGCAGCGCGGCCAGCAGGGTGCTGACTGTTTTTTGCGCCGAAGTCAGTGCAGTTTCCATTTGCGCGGAAACCACTCACGATTGAATTACAGCCTGTGTCGGAGCACCAAGCTCCGCAAAGTTGCTGATCTTCACCGCCCCATCGGGAAACCGTGCAATGACTTCCAACTCGCCCCCCATCGCTTGGATGTGGCTGCGTAGCGTTGAAAGATACATGTCTGTGCGCTTTTCCATCTTGGCGATAGAGGGCTGCTGCACATGCAGTACATCCGCCAGCATCTTTTGCGACAGCCCCCGAGCTTGGCGCAGCTCGTGCAGTGGCATTTCGTTCAGCATGGTTTGCGCGAGTTCAGCGGCTTGAGCGCGCGCTTGAGGGCTCATTGCAGCCCGCAATTCAGAAAACTTCTTAGCCATCTATTTCTCCTTCACGGCGCAGCTGGTCAAGATGCTCGTCATACAACCGATCAGCGATTGGCACATGCACTTCGTACCAGCGGTCATCACCCGTCTTATCGCCGCCGATCAATAAAATTGCCATTCGGCGAGGGTCAAAGGCATACAGCGTGCGAAACGGCCGCCCGCCGTGCTGCGTGCGCAATTCGCGCATGTGCCCGTGGCGAGAACCGTTGATACCACTGCTGTGGGGGGTGTCCGAGTGAGGGGCCACGCTCTTCCAGCAACGCTACCGAAGCTGCCAAGGACACTTGCTCCTGTTCAGACAAACCTTCCCACCACGCTTCAAACTCATCGGTGTACTCAACGTCCCAAGACATAGTTAAATATAGCCCCCAAGGAATATTCCGTCAAGGGAATGTATATCGGGCTGGTTGATCAAACATCACTGCACTGTGTTCATAGCGAATGCTCGGCCCACGCCTGCATCATCGCGCGCCGCTTCTCCAGCATGTCCCCGCGTCGGTAGGCTGCCTCCACCTTGTTGCCCACAATGTGCGCCAGCGCCATTTCCGCCATTTCCTGGGGGTAGTCGGTGGCTTCAGCTGCCCAGTCCCGAAACGAGGACCGGAAGCCGTGCACGGTGATGTCGTCGCGCTTCATGCGCCGCAGCACGGCGGTGAGTGTCATGTCGGAGAGGGGTTTATGGTCACGCGTGCTGGGGAAGACGATGTCGGTATCTGCCAGCTTGGTGTCCTTCAAAGACTCCAGCAGTTGCATAGCAGCATCCGATAGCGGTACGCGGTGCTCTTTCCCGGCTTTCATGCGTTCGCCAGGGACGGTCCACAGTTTGTGCTCGAAGTCCACCTCGTACCAGGCCATACCGCGCACTTCGCCTGAGCGGGCGGCGGTGAGGATGGTGAACTGCAGAGCCAGTGCGCCAATGCCACTTTGCTGGCGCAGCTCGGCCATGAAGGGTTTCATGTCGCGCCATGGCAGTGCAGCAAAGTGCTTTGATTTGGCAACTTTGGAGCGTGCGGGCAGCAGTGCGTCGAGGTGGCCTTTCCAGCGGGCGGGGTTGTCTCCCGTGCGGTACCGGTGCACGGTGGCCCAATCGAGCACAGCTTCCAAGCGCCCCCGCAGGCGCGATGCGGTTTCTGCCTTGGTGTGCCACACCGGTTCAAGCACACGCATGATGTGCGCGGTTTCAATCAGCGCGACATCCATCTTGCCGATGATGGGGGCTGCGTAGGTTTGCAGCGTGTTCGTCCACTGGTCGGCGTGCTTGGCGTTCTTCCAGCCCGAGCGGTGTGATTCGATATAGCGCTCAGCGCAACTGTCGAACGTGATGGTTTTGGCTTGCTCGGCACGCGCCACGGCAGCGGCTTGGTGCTTGACTTGCATGGGGTCGATACCTTGGCGCACCTGACGACGCCAGGCCATGGCTTTGTCACGGGCATCGGCCAGGGAGACTTCGGGGTATGGCCCCAGCCCCGTCCAGCGCTCACGACCGTTGAAGGCGTAGCGCAGAATCCAGGACTTGGAGCCCCCTTCGGTGACTTTCAACCACAGGCCGGCACCGTCGCCATGCAGGCCCGGCTCCTTGAGCCTGGTAGCTTGCAATTGAGTGAGTTTGTTGGCTTTGACCATGGGTGGAGTTCGACGGAGACGAGACCCAAATTTTGGCCTCGTTATACGGAAATGTATACGGAAAAAACACAAGATTGAGAGATGCCATCAGAAACCCCGCGAAACAACAAAACGCATAAGCCATTGTTTTTATTGGGTTATTTTCTGATTTCTTGAGATTTTCTGACGCAAAGTGAAACCCGGGTTCGACTGCCACAGTCTCCGCCAGAACACCAAGCAAAACGGGCCTCACGGCCCGTTTTGTCTTTTTGCCCTCCACGCACCCCGTTGCTGGCAGTGGCCGGCTTTATCGCCCTTCACAGGGTCCTTGCCGATGTGCTCTCGTACCATTCCTTGCTGTGGTTGACGATGTGCACCACCAGCAGCATCACAGGCACCTCGATCAGAACCCCCACCACCGTGGCCAGGGCTGCGCCCGAGTTGAAACCGAACAGGCTGATGGCTGCCGCCACGGCCAGTTCGAAAAAGTTCGATGCACCAATCAGCGCCGATGGGCAGGCAATGTTGTGCTTCTCGCCCACCACGCGGTTGAGCCCGTAAGCCAATGCGGAATTGAAGAGCACCTGTATCAGGATAGGGACTGCCAGCAGGGCAATCACCAGCGGTTGCTTCAGGATGGCGCCGCCCTGGAAAGCAAACAGCAGGACCAGCGTTGCCAACAGGGCCGCGATGGACCAAGGACCGATCCGGGCCATGGCGGCATCCAGGGCCGCAGGGCCGCTTTTCAGGAGCCAGCGGCGCAGCCACTGCGCCAGAAACACTGGCACCACGATGTAGAGCACCACCGAGGTGAGCAAGGTATCCCAGGGCACCGTGATGGCCGAGAGGCCGAGCAAGAAGGCAACCAACGGCGCGAAGGCGATCACCATGATGCTGTCGTTGAGGGCCACTTGCGAGAGGGTGAACAACGGATCGCCACCGGTGAGCCTGCTCCATACGAACACCATGGCCGTGCAAGGGGCCGCCGCCAGCAGGATCAGGCCGGCAATGTAGCTATCAAGCTGGTCGGGCGGCAACAGCGGCGCAAACCAGTGACGGATGAAGAGCCAGCCCAGAAAAGCCATCGAGAAGGGCTTGACCAGCCAGTTCACGAAGAGCGTGACGCCGATGCCCTTGACGTGCCTGCGCACTTCGCCCAATGCGGCGAAATCCACCTTCACGAGCATTGGAATGATCATCACCCAGATCAGCAGGCCCACCGGCAGGTTGACCTGCGCCACCTCCATGCGGCCCACCGCCTGGAAGACATCTGGAAAAAACTGCCCCAGGGCGATGCCTGCAACGATGCACAGAAATACCCACACCGTCAGGTAGCGCTCGAACACGCTCATGGGCGCGCCGGCGGCTTGCTTGGCGGTGGTTTCACATTGAACGCTCATGGGGGCTTTCAGCGCGTGGCCAGATCACGGGCAGTGGTTTGCAGCACTGCCTTCTCCAGCTTGTCGCTGGGCAGGTTGATCAAAAGCTCCAGGCGCTGGTGGAGCATGTGCAGGGTCTTGCGGAAGGCTTCGGTTTTTTCCTGGTCGGTCCCGTCCCCCTGGGAGGGATCGGGATAGCCCCAGTGGGCCGTGGCAGGATGGCCGGGCCAGATCGGACAGACCTCGCCGGCGGCGTTGTCGCAGACGGTGATGATCAGATCCATGTGCGGAGCATCGGGCTGGGCGAACTCGTCCCAGCTCTTGCTGCGCAGCCCTTCGATGGGGATGCCCGCCTTCTGCAGGAGCTGCAGACCCAGGGGATGGGGTTGCTGATCCCGACTGGGGCTGCTGCCGGCCGAATAGGCCTTGAAGCGGCCCTGGGCCATCGAATTGAGCAGTGCCTCGGCCAGGATGCTGCGCGCAGAGTTGTGCGTGCACAGGAACAGCACATTCAGCGGTTTGCTGGTGGCCGCGGTGGAGGGGACGGACGCGCAGCAAGCAGATTTCTCTGCGGCAGCGGGCGTGCAGCAGGTCGAACGTGCATCAGCCGCATCGGGAGCGCAGCAGGTTGAACTGGCGCTACCGGAGTCGCCGGCGCAGCATGCCGGTGCCCCTGCCTCGCGGGCGGGTGCCGGGGCGCAGCAGGCGCCTGCGGCTGGTGCACCATTCGCTTCATTGAACACAGGGATATTACCCAGTGTATGGAAATGCTCCCAGGCGATGCCTTGCGGATCGGTGATCCAGTGCTTCTCGCTGCGGGCATAGCAGCAGGTGGTGGCGCCTTCGTCCAGCAGCGCCATGTCGGCCGACTCCGCGCGTGCTTTCAGTTGCGCCAGTTCGGCCGCGTCGTCCACCTGGAAGCCCAGGTGATCCAGCCCGGGCTTGCTGCCCCGGGTGGAGATCGCGAAGTTGACACGCGGATCATCCAGCATCCACTTGGCGTAATCGGATTCGACACGCACGGGCTCGGCTGCAAAAAGCCGTGAATAGAACGCGATGCTCTTGGCAAGGTCGTCGACATGCATGTGGACGTGGAATCTCTTCATGGTGTTTTCCTTTTTCAGCAATCGCAGGACGTTGCTGCGGGCGCCAGGCAGGCAGCCCCTTCGCAACAGTTTTCGGTGAGAAAGCCCAGCAGCTCGTTCATGGCGTCGAACGAGGCGCGGTAGACCAGATTGCGCCCCTGGCGCTCCTGGGTGACCAGGCCCGCGTGGGTGAGTTCTTTGAGGTGAAACGACAGCGTGTTGGGCGCTACCTCGAGCTGCTCGGCCAACGCGCCGGGCGTGAGCCCCCTGGGCCCCGCCACCACCAGTGCGCGGAACACACGCAGCCGCACCTCCTGGGCCAGGGCGGCAAGCGAACGGACGGCATCGATTTCACGCATGCAACAACTATACAACGATTATTGAATTATCGTAAAGTGCGGGCTTTATAGTTGTTGCCATTCGCCGCTCCCAAACCGCTCAGAAACACCATGCCTTCTTCGCTTGCACTTCTCGACCACCCCACCAAATACCTTTTCTTCACAGGCAAGGGCGGCGTGGGCAAGACCTCGGTATCCACGGCGGTCTCGATTGCGCTGGCCGACAGCGGCAAGAAGGTGTTGCTCGTGAGTACCGACGCGGCCTCCAACCTTGACGAAATGCTGGGCATCACCCTGAGCAACCACCCCGTGGCCGTACCAGGCGTACCGGGACTGCAGGTGCTCAACATCGACCCCGAGGCCGCCGCGGTGGACTACCGGGCCCGCGTGATCGCGCAAATGGGGCCGCAGGCGAGCGAGCAGGACATTGCCACGGTGCGCGAGCAGCTGTCTGGCGCATGCACCACCGAAATCGCCACGTTTGACGAGTTTTCCAGCCTGCTGTCACGCGCCGGCAATACGTATGACCACGTGATTTTCGACACAGCGCCCACCGGGCACACCCTTCGCCTGCTGAGCCTTCCCAAGGCATGGAGCGGCTTCCTCGACGGCAACGACCGCGGCGCCTCATGCCTGGGCCCGCACTCGGGCCTGAAGATGCAGGAACAGCTCTTCAACGAAGCGCTGGCCGCGCTCAACGATGCCACGCTGACCACCGTGGTGCTGGTGGCCCGCCCCGAAAAAGGCGCGCTCGATGAGGCCGCCCGCACTTGCGAGGAACTGCGTGCGCTGGGCCTGACGCACCAGCGTCTCGTGGTGAATGCCGTGTTCAAGAGCAGCAATGCACAAGACCCGATTGGCACCGCGATCGAGGCGCTGGGGCACAAGGCGCTCGATGAAATGCCCGCCGCATTGCGCCAGCTGGCCACCGACCGCATTCCGCTCAAGGCGGTGGATTCGGTGGGCCTGCCCGCGCTGCGGGCCCTGCTGTCCGCGAGCCCCGCCCCAGCCGCAGGCAGCGTGGCGCCCCCCTCGCCCGACCCCGCGCACCACCGGCTTGCCGAACTGGTGGCCGAACTGGCCCAGGGCGAGCGTGGGCTGATCATGGTGATGGGCAAAGGCGGGGTGGGCAAGACCACCATTGCCGCCGCCATTGCGCTGGGCCTGGTGCGCCACGGCAAGTCGGTACACCTCAGCACCACAGACCCCGCCGCGCACCTGGCTGTGACGTTGAACGCCGACATCCCCGGCCTCAGCGTGGGCCGCATCGATCCCAAGGTGGAAACCCAGAAATACGTGGACAAGATCGTGGCGTCGCGCGCAGCCACGCTGACCGAGGACGAAAAAGCGCTTCTCATCGAAGACCTGCGCTCGCCCTGCACCGAAGAGGTGGCCGTCTTCCACGCGTTTTCCCATGTGGTGGCGCAGGCCCGCAGCGCGTTCGTGGTGCTGGACACCGCCCCCACCGGGCATTCGCTGCTGCTGATGGATGCCACGGGGGCTTACCACCGCCAGATGCTGCGCGAATTCGAAGGCAAGGGGGCCGCACGCATCGTCACCCCCTTGATGCGCCTGCAAGATGCCGACTACACCCGCATCGTGCTGGTCACGCTGCCCGAGGCCACCCCCGTGTCGCAGGCCGCGGCGCTGCAGGACGACCTGCGCCGGGCCCACATCGAGCCCTTTGCCTGGGTAGTCAACAAATCGCTGCTGGCCACGGGCACCGCCGACCCCCTGCTGCAGGCACGCCTGGACAGCGAACGCCGGCAAATGGCGCGCGTAGCGGCCCATACCAGCCACACCATCACCGTGGTGCCCTGGACGGCTGAGCCGCCCATCGGGCCGGACGCCCTGGCACGGCTGGGGTGACGCCTGCGCGCACCGGGCAAGCCCGCTCGGTCCGCTCGGTCCGCTCGATTGCGCGGCTGACGGAGTAATTGCGCACCTGTATGGCGAGGCGCTTGCTGGCGCACTGTGTGGCCAGGTGCCGACTGGCGCGTCCCGTCGCTCGGGCTCCGCTGACCGCAAGGGTACGTTCCAAAGCCCACCGCATGACCGACCGCAGCGTGCAGATGCCAGAAATTGGCGTGGTGGCGCGGCCTGCGGCGCATCAGGCCCGATCGCGTGCCTTGCGCCCCCCCATGAGCAAAAAACCCACCGCAAGCCCTGCCGCAAAAGCTCCATACACCACCGCCAGGGAACGACGCGAGAGGCGGTGCTCGAAACCCGGCGTGAGCCGCTCAGGGGTGAGACGAAAATCCACGAAGCAGGCCACTGCGCTGGTGGCGATGCCTGCAACCGCCACATGCGCAGGCTTGCTGGCCGGCTTGCCGTGCAGGGCCCAGGCCAACAGCGCACCCCAGAAAACCGAAGCGCCGTGGTGGATGAGATAACCCAGCACCGTGTGCCGGACATCGGCCCCCTGGCGATAGAGGGCCTCCTCGCGCCAGCACCAGTGGCTGACCGCATTGAGGGTGGCGGCCGGGCTGCCGGTCTCGCGCTGCCCGCAAAGCACCAGTGCCACGGCCGAGAAAACGCTGGCCAGCGAGCCCGCAACCACGGACCGCACCACAGAGAGCTTGAAGGCCGATTTCATCACCGCAAGTGTGTGCTGCCCGACAACAACCCCGCTGTAGGACAGGCGCGCAGGAACCCGCTGGCGCCGCTCCCCACGCCCTGGCGCCGGGGCTTGCTCATGCTGGCGCGAGCCGCAACCCATGGCGCACACGCCGACGGCTCACCAAAAACAGCTCTGCAGGCCTGGGTGCCGCTTTCCGCCCCCGTTACCTGTGGTGACAACTCCCCCGCCCTGCGCACGCTAAGGTGTCGCGAGTCGTGGCGCCCGGCCACCATTACCTCAGGAGAAACTACCCATGCCGATGCCCCGA
>NZ_ACQT01000133.1 GCF_000175235.1 Acidovorax delafieldii 2AN
GGCCGGGGCGGCCCTGGTCGTCGATGGCCACGTAGGTGAGCCGGGCCTCGGTCACCTTCACGTACTTTCCCTGATCCGAGAAGCGTTCGGCGAACACCTCCACCTGCACGGTGACCGAGGTGTTGCCCACGCGGGTGATCGATGCAAAGAACGACAGGATGTCGCCCACGCGCACGGGCTGCTTGAAGATGAATTCGTTGACGGCCACGGTGGCCATGCGGCCCTGGATATAGCGCGCCGGCAGCACCGAGCCGGCCAAGTCCACCTGCGCCATGACCCAGCCGCCGAAGATGTCGCCGTTGCCGTTGGTGTCGGCGGGCATGGGGATCACTTTGAGCACCAGCTCCTTGTCGGAGGGCAATGCGGCGGGGGGCGGGCTGAAAACGGCAGACATGGGCACAATCTCGGTTGGGGCTGAGGCCAATTCCTGGAGGAACCGGTGGTTCCCCAGCGGGCAGGCCCCTGCGAGAACCACCTGGGCGTCAGCCGGGTCGGTGATAACAACAATGCCTGGAATTGTCCCCCATGCGCCACCACGGCGAACCTTCTCCCCCATCCCCCGCTGACAACCCGGCGCACAGGCGCTCCGACTGGGCCACGCTCTCCCGCCTTCTGCCCTATCTATGGCAATACAAATGGCGCGTCGTGCTGGCCATCGTGTTCATGGTGGGCGCCAAGGTCGCCAATGTGGGCGTGCCGGTGCTGCTCAAGAACCTGGTGGATGCCATGCACATCCAGCCGGGCGACCCTGCCGCCGTGCTGGTGGTGCCGGGCGGGCTGCTGCTGGCCTACGGGTTGCTGCGCCTTTCCACCTCGCTGTTCACCGAGTTGCGCGAGCTGGTTTTTGCCAAGGCCACGCAGGGCGCGGCGCGCAGCATTGCGCTGCAGACCTTCGAGCACCTGCATGCGCTGAGCCTGCGCTTCCATCTGGAGCGGCAGACCGGCGGCATGACGCGCGACATCGAGCGGGGCGTGCGCGGCATCGAGTCGCTGATCTCGTTCACGCTGTTCAACATCGGCGCCACGCTGATCGAAGTGTTCATGGTCCTGACCATCCTCGCGCTGCGCTTCGACGCCTGGTTCGCGTGGATCACGCTGGCGGCGCTGGCCTGCTACATCACCTTCACGGTGGTGCTGACCGAGTGGCGCACGCAGTTCCGCCGGCAGGCCAACGAGTTCGATTCGGCTGCGCACAGCAAGGCCGTCGATTCGCTGCTCAACTACGAGACGGTGAAGTACTTCAACAACGAGGGCTTCGAGGCCCGCCGCTATGACGAAAGCCTGCAGCGGCTGCGCACGGCGCGGCTGAAAGCCCAGAGCACGCTGTCGCTGCTCAACACGGGGCAGCAGCTCATCATCACCATCGGCCTGGTGGCCATGCTCTGGCGGGCCACGCAAGGCGTGGTCGATGGCCGCATGACACTGGGTGACTTGGTGATGGTCAACGCCTTCATGATCCAGCTCTACATCCCGCTCAACTTCCTGGGGGTGATCTACCGCGAGATCAAGCAGAGCCTGACCGACCTGGACAAGATGTTCACCCTCATGGACCGTGAGCGCGAGGTGGCCGACGCGCCCGGCGCGCAGCCGCTGGCAGGGCTTGCGCAGCCCACGGTGCGCTTCGAGAACGTGGAGTTTGCCTACGACCCCGCGCGGCCCATTCTCAAAGGCATCAGCTTCGAGATACCGGCCGGCAAGACGGTGGCGGTGGTCGGCCCGTCGGGCTCGGGCAAGAGCACGCTGGCGCGCCTGCTGTTCCGGTTCTACGACATTCAGCGTGGCCGCATCACCATGGCAGGGCAGGAAATCCGCGAGGTGACGCAGGCCAGCGTGCGGCAGGCCATCGGCATCGTGCCGCAGGACACCGTGCTCTTCAACGACACGGTGGCCTACAACATCGCCTACGGCCGCCCGGGCGCCAGCCAGGCCGAGATCGAAGAGGCCGCCCGCGCAGCGCGCATCCATGATTTCATCGTGGTCACGCCCAAGGGCTACGCCACCATGGTGGGCGAGCGAGGGCTCAAGCTCTCGGGCGGCGAGAAGCAGCGTGTGGCCATTGCGCGCACCTTGCTGAAGAATCCGCCGGTCCTGATCTTTGACGAGGCCACCTCGGCGCTGGACAGTGCCAACGAGCGCGCCATCCAGGCCGAGCTGCAAAGCGCCGCGCGCAACCGCACCACTCTGCTCATTGCCCACCGGCTGTCCACCGTGGTCGACGCCCACCAGATCCTGGTGATGGACGCCGGCCAGATCGTCGAGCGTGGCACGCACAGCGAACTGCTCGCGTTGGGCGGGCGCTACGCCAGCATGTGGGCGCTGCAAAAAGAAAGCCCCCCTGAGTCGCCGTCGGCGCCGGCCCCATGAGGGGAACGACGCCTTCGCTGCGGGGCGGCCCTTGCGGGGCGTCGGTGGCCTGGGCTGCGCCGGTTCACACGCTGCGTGCTGGAAGATCGGTGGAAGTCCCATGGTTTCCCCCCTGTCACAGCCCGCTGTTCCCTGTGTTTTCCATGATCCTTCTGTGTATTGCCCCATGAAACCCGTCCTGCTTGCCATCACCTTTCTGTCGGAGGAGCACCGTGCCCAGCTCGCGCGGTCGTATGAGCTGATCTACGCGCCCGATGCAGCGCAATGCGCAGCGGCCATTGCGGCGCACGGCGCTACGGTGCAGGTGGTGCTCACGATTGGCTCTATTGGCCTGAATGCGCCGCAGATGCAGGCGCTGCCCCGGCTGTCGCTGGTGAGCGCGCTGGGTGCTGGCTTTGAGAACATCGATGTGGCGCACGCCAAGGCCCATGGCATTGCGGTGGCCAACGGCGCCGGCACCAACGACGACTGCGTGGCCGACCATGCCTGGGGCCTGCTGCTGGCGGTGGTGCGCGGCATTCCCCAGCTGGATGCCAGAACCCGCCAGGGCGTGTGGCGCACCGCGTTGCCGCTGCCGCCGGGCGTGTCGCACAAGCGCATGGGCATCATCGGCCTGGGCACCATTGGCGGCAAGATCGCGCAGCGTGCGCGGGGGTTCGATGTGGAGGTGGGCTACCACAACCGCAGTGCCCGCCCCGATGTGCCACACCGCTACTTTGCCGACGTGCAGACCCTGGCCGCATGGGCCGACTTTCTGGTGGTGGCGACGCCCGGCGGGCCACAAACACGCTACCTGGTGGATGCCCCCGTGCTCGATGCACTGGGCCCGAACGGCTATCTGGTGAACATCGCCCGCGGCAGCGTGGTTGACACCGCGGCCTTGGCGCAGGCACTGCGCGAAGGCCGCATTGCGGGTGCGGGGCTCGATGTGTATGAAAGCGAGCCCCAGCCCCCGGAGCCTCTGGTGGGCCTGGACAACGTGGTGCTCACGCCGCACGTGGCGGGCTGGTCGCCCGAAGCGGTGCAGGCGTCGGTGGACCGGTTCATCGAGAATGCCCGCCGCCATTTCGCGGGCGAGCCCATGGTGTCGCCGCTGTGAATGTCCCCACGGGCAACGCCTTGCGCCCGCAGACGGGCGCTGCAGCCCGCATGCCGGAGAATTTGATGTACTTTTGGCCCCTTGCGCTCATGCAGTCTGCGCTGGCAGCTATTTTTTATGTAGCAAATGGTGCCTGCGGGTTCAGGGCGCGGCAAGGCGGTGGCGCATGGATCTGACCCGGTTGCAGGCCACCTTGCGCGCCTTTGCCGCTGCCCGCCACTGGCAGCCGTACCACACGCCCAAGAACCTGGCCATGGCGCTGATGGTAGAGGCAGCCGAACTGCAGGAGCTGTTCCAGTGGCTCACGCCCGAGGAGTCGCAGCAGCTCACCGCCGACCCGGCGCAGAAGGAACGTGTGGGCGAGGAGATGGCCGATGTGCTGCTCTACCTGCTGCAACTGGCCGACCACACCGGCGTGGACCTGCACGATGCGGTGGAGCGCAAGCTGGTGAAGAACGCCATCAAGCACCCGGTGCCCCCTGCCGGCCCGGCTTCGGTGGATTGACTGAAGCCAGTTCCGCGGCGCGCTCAGGCGTTCTCCGAATACCCCTTGGGCCAGCCGCCGGTGGCATGGTTGCACTCCTGCCAGCCGCGCCCGCGCGGGGTGTGGCCGATGCCGGGGTTGAAGGTGTTGGTTGGGTCCAGCGACTGGTAGAAGCCCGCCAGCGCGGGCTTGGCCACGTAGAGGTGGCCCACGTTGTGCTCGGCGGGGTACTCGGCGCGGCGCTCGTCCAGTAGCTCCCACATGCGGTGCTCCATGGCCAGCGGGTCCACACCCTTCTTCACGATGTAGTCCTGGTGGAACACGTGGCAGAAAAAGTGGCCGTAGTACAGCTTGTGCACCACATTGCGCTCCACGTCCTGCGGTAGTTGCTCCACCCACTCGCGGTCGTTGCGGCGCAGGGCGATGTCCAGCGCCACGATGTCTTCGACCTCGCTGCGGTGCACCTCGCGGTAGCGGATGGCGGCGCCTGCGATCGCAAAGCGGTGCAGGAAGGCCTTGCGCCCTTCATCGGAATCGCATTCAAACCAGCCGCCCTGGGTGCTCTGGGCAAAGTGTTTCGTCAGGAAGGCGCGCGTGGCCTCCACCTGGTCGTTCGAGACGCGCACCAGCAGGTGGTGTTCGTACAGGTCGCGCCACTGGCGCACGCGCCGGGGCAGGTGGCTGGGCAGCAGGCGGGTCACGGCCTGGATGGCATGGTCCACAAAGCCGCGCATTCCGAGGCGTTCAAAGATGCCATCGAACCGGCTCTTGAGCGCAAAGGCCGCAGGCACGCGGGCCGTGCCAAAGCGGTCGATGAGCAGGAAGGTGTCCTTGCCGTATTTCTCCCCAATGTCGAACGCGGTGCGGTGGATGTATTCACCGGCAATGGGTGGGCGCGGCAGCGCGGTGAGCAGGTGGCGGCGCACGGCCGTGAGGTCTTCGGGTGCGTTGCTGCCGATGTAGAACACCGTGCTGGGTTCTTTGGGGAAGGTGTCGAGTCGCACGGCAAACAGGCACACCTTGCCGGCCGAGCCCGAGGCCTCGAACAGGCGGGACGGGTCGGCATTGAAGCGGGCCGGGCTGTCGGCGTCCACGGCGCGCACGTCCTGGGCGTAGCGGGCGTCCGATGCGGCGCGCTCGGGCTCGTGGCGCACGTCGGCCTCGGTGTAGCTGCCGTTCTGCAGGCGGGTGAGGATGTCTTCGGGCGTCTGGCCCAGCTCGATACCCAGGTGGTTCACCAGCTCCAGCGTGCCGTCACCCTTCACGCGGGCGTACAGCGCCAGCTCGGTGTAGGCGGGGCCCCGGCGCACCAGCGCGCCGCCCGAGTTGTTGCAGATGCCACCCAGCACCGAGGCGCCGATGCACGACGAGCCGATGACCGAGTGGGGCTCGCGGTTGAAGGGGATCAGCGTCTGCTCCAGCCGGTCGAGCGTGGCCCCGGGCAGGCACACCACCTGCTCGCCGCCGCGCACCACCTGCACGCCGGCGATGCGCAGCGTGTTGATGAGCACGATCTCGCGGTCGTAGTTGCTGCCATCGGGGGTGGAGCCGCCCGTGAGGCCGGTGTTGGCCGCCTGCATGATGACGATGCGCCCGGCCGCCACGGCGGCCTGCAGCACCTTCCACTGTTCCAGCAGCGTGCCGGGGCGCACCACGGCCAGCACGGGGCCTTCGCCGGTGCGGTGGCCCTTGCGAAAACGACGGGTGGCCTGGTCGTCGGTGAGCACGTGCGCCGCGCCCACGGCGTCGCGCAGCTGCGCGAGCAAAGCCTCGCGCGTGATCTGCGGGGCGGCGCTCATGCTTCGCGCACCAGCAGGTCGCCCGTGATGTCGCCGACCTTGGCCACGCTGGTCAGCGTCATGGCCACGCGCATTTCCTTTTCCAGCAGCTCCAGCAGGTGCTTGACGCCCGCCTCGCCGGCCGCCGCCAGCGCATAGATGTAGGCGCGGCCGATCATGGCGCAGTCGGCGCCCAGGGCAATGGCGCGTACCACGTCCAGCCCGTTGCGGATGCCCGAGTCGGCCAGAATCTTGATCTGGCCCTTCACGGCGTCGGCAATGGCGGGCAGCGCACGCGCGGAGGACAGAACGCCGTCGAGCTGCCGGCCGCCGTGGTTGGAGACGATGATGCCGTCCGCGCCAAAACGCACGGCGTCCCTGGCGTCCTCGGGGTCGAGGATGCCCTTGATGACCATTGGGCCCTTCCAGAAGGCGCGGATCCACTCCAGGTCTTTCCACGAGATCGACGGGTCGAAGTTGGCGCTCAGGTAACCCATGTAGTCCTCCAGGCCCGTGGGGCTGCCGCGGTAGGCCGAGATGTTGCCCAGGTCGTGCGGACGGCCCAGCAGGCCCACGTCCACGGCCCAGCGCGGGTGCGTCACGGCCTGCCAGTAGCGGCGCAGCGCGGCGTTGGGGCCGCTCATGCCCGAATGCGCGTCGCGGTAGCGCGCGCCGGGCACGGGCATGTCCACGGTGAACACCAGGGTGGTGCAGCCGGCGGCCTGCGCGCGCTCCAGCGCGTTTTGCATAAAGCCCCGGTCTTTCAGCACGTAGAGCTGGAACCACATGGGGCGCTGGAGCTTGGGCGCCACTTCCTCGATCGGGCAGACCGACACGCTGGACATGGTGAACGGAATGCCGTGCTGGTCGGCTGCACGTGCAGCCTGCACTTCGCCCCGGCGGCGGTACATGCCGGTCAGGCCCACGGGCGACAGGGCCACGGGGATGCTGAGCTTCTCGCCGAACAGCTCAATGCTGGTGTCGAGCCGGCTCATATCCTTGAGCACGCGCTGGCGCAGCGCCACGGCGGCGAGGTCGTCCACGTTGCGGCGCAGCGTTTGCTCGGCATAGGCGCCGCCGTCGATGTAGTGGAACAGGAAGGGCGGGAGGAACTTTTGCGCCGCTGCGCGGTAGTCGGCACTGGAGGAGATGATCACGATGGCTCTCTTATGTCGGGGTGGGTGGCTCGGCTGCGGGCCGCAGCGTTGGCGTTAGCACCCCGGCGCAGAGGTATCGAAACAGGATGAAAGTGATGGATTCGTGCCCAGGCCGAGGCGCAAACCGCAGACATAGCCGTAGCTATGGCGAGGATTTGCAACGACTGCATGGGTGCGAAGACACGCTTTCATGTTTCGATATCCCTGGGGTGGGGTGCTAGATCAAGGGGAAGGCGCATGGAGCGTTCGCGCCGCGCGCGGTCTTCGTCCATGCGCTGGATGGTGGTGCGCACATGCTCCAAGTGTTCACCGATGCATGCACGCGCGCGCTGCGGATCGCCGTCCAGAATGGCCTGCATCAGCGCCTGGTGCTGCGCCGTGAGCGCCTGCAGGGTGATGGGTGCGCTCAGTCGGAACATGTCGTGGCGGTTGCGCTCCACGGTGGAGAGCACCACGGTAAACAGGCTGTGCATCACCTGCACCAGCACCAGGTTGTGCGAGGCTTCGGCAATGGCCAGGTGGAACTGCGCGTCGGCGCGTGCTGCCAGTTCGGCGTGGCCGCCTTGCTGGTGCTGCAGCATCACTTCAAAGCAGCGCTGGATGTGGGCTTTGTCCTGTGCGGTGGCGCGCTGCGCGGCCAGCCAGGCGGTGCTGGTCTCCAGCGCGTGGCGCGTCTCCAGCACGTCGTAGCGGTAGTGGGGGTCGGATTCGATCAGGCCCGCCAGCGGCACCATGGCTTCCTGCAACCACTCTGCAGGTTTGTTGGACTGTTGCACGTAGGTGCCATCGCCGCGCCGGGCCGAGAGCACGCCCTGGCTGGTGAGCTTCTGGATGGCTTCACGCACCGAGGTGCGCGAAACGCCCAGCTCCTCGGCCAGTTGCCGTTCGGCGGGCAGCTTCTGTCCGGGCTGCAGTCCGCGGTCTTGCACCAGGGCAAGCAGTTTTTCGACAACGTGATCGGCTAGGCGCATGGGGGCTCTTGAATTCAGGGTTTCAATGACCCGGAATCATCCACGTAAACACATAGGCCTGCAGCGTGCAGATGATGCCGATGATGGCGGCGAACACCAGGCTGTGCTTGACGGTGAAGCGGAACAGGTCCGATTCCTTGCCCGCCAGGCCCACGGCCGCGCAGGCAATGGCGATGGACTGAGGCGAAATCATCTTGCCGGTGACGCCACCCGTGGTGTTGGCCGCCACGGTGAGCACGGGCGACAGGCCCAACTGGTTGGCCGTGGTGGCCTGCAAGGCGCCGAACAGGGCGTTGGCCGAGGTGTCCGAGCCCGTGAGGAACACGCCAATCCAGCCCAGGAAGGGCGAGAAAAACGTGAAGGCCTTGCCCGTATGGGCCAGCGCCAGGGCCAGCGTGGCCGACAGGCCGGAGTAGTTGGCCACGAAGGCAAAGGCCAGCACCATGCCGATGGAGTAGATCGGGATGACCAGCTCGCGCACCGTCTCGCCCAGCGTGGCCACGGCCTTGGCGGGGGAGAAACGGGCGAACGCGATCGTCAGGATGGCCGCAATCAGGATGGCGGTGCCGGTGGCTGCCAGCCAGTTGAAGGTGTATACCGCGCCATACGGCGTGGCCTGTGCGACCACGGGTGGCATTTTGGCGACCAGCTTGTCCAGCATGGGCACGGGGATGTTGATGATGGTGGAGGCCAGGGGGCCGCCTGCGGCGAACAGCGCCTTGAAGGGCTTGATGCTCCACAGGGTGACCATGCCCGTCAGGATGATGAAGGGCGACCACGCCTTGATGATGGCGCCTGCGGTGAGGGTCGTTGCGGCACCGGCTGTTGGCTTGGCGGTGGTGGCTGTCGCCGTGTTGGTGGCAGTGCTGTCGCTGATGTCAAAGCGGAAGATGCGCTTGGGCTGCCACACCTTGAGGAAGGCCGTCAGTGCGATCAGCGAGACGATGGCCGAGGTGATATCGGGCAGTTCAGGACCGATGTAGTTGGCGGTGAGGAACTGCACCACGGCGAACGAGCCGCCACCCACCAGCACGGCAGGCCAGGTCTCCTTCACGCCGCGCCAGCCGTCCATGATCGCCATGATCCAGAACAGCACCAGGATGGTCATGAAGGGCAACTGGCGCCCGGCCATCTGGCCAATGACGAACGGATCCAGCCCGGACACCTGGCCCGCCACGATGATTGGAATGCCCATGGCGCCAAAGGCCACGGGGGCGGTGTTGGCGATCAGGCACAGGCCGGCGGCATACAGCGGTCGAAAGCCCAGGCCCACCAGCAGCGCGGCGGTGATGGCCACGGGGGCGCCAAAGCCGGCCGCACCTTCCAGGAAGGCGCCAAAGCAGAAACCCACCAGGATGAGCTGCAGGCGCTGGTCGTGCGTGACCGACAGGATGGAGCTGCGGATGACATCGAACTGCCCGGTCTTGACCGACAGCTTGTACAGAAACACCGCCGCCACAATGATCCAGGCGATGGGCCACAGTCCGTAGAAGAAGCCATACACGGCCGAGGCCAGTGCGGCGCTCACGGGCATTTTGTAGAACAGCAGCGCCACACCCAGCGCCAGCAGCACCGTCACGGTGCCCGCCTGGTAGCCCTTGAGCCGCAGCTTGGTCAGGGCCAGAAAGAAAAAGACGATGGGGATGAGGGCCACGAGCGCGGACAGCCAGATGTTCCCGGCCGGGTCGTAGTTTTGTTGCCAGAGGGTTTGCATAACGGTAAGTGAGGCATGGAAACGCAGACAGGGGCCAGGGGCCCATGGCTTTCTTCACCGCAGTGGATGCGCCGCGTTGGGGCGGCGTTGTCTCCGGCCGCTGGCCCTGCAGGTCAGCGGGCCTGAGGTTGGGCTGGCATGACGGCAGGCTTGGCGCCTAGCCTTCATGGGGTAGTCATTTCTTATATTGGTATGACCAAAACAATGCATCCATGCGAATTGGTTGCATTTTGGTTCTTTGTTTGGGCGTGAATGATAGGGTAAATACTTAGTTGTGGTCTTTCGTTGCTTAGTTTTGCGCAATGGTCATACCAATATGATCGATCGAAGCCTGCAGGCTGCCTGCGCTCACCCGCGCTAAACCGTGGCGTTTTGGCAAGCATGTGGGCTGAGTGGTTGGAGGCCCGGTGGAGCCCGCCGGCAGTGGTGGCACCGGGGAGTCAGCGGACCGATGTGGAATAAAAAAAGCTTCT
>NZ_ACQT01000132.1 GCF_000175235.1 Acidovorax delafieldii 2AN
ACGCGCAAAAAGCGCAGATACCAGACTTCCCTCTGCTTGAGAGCGTCCTCTTGGATACACCGGCAATGCAACTTCAAGATATTCTGTATTCGCAAGGGTTCGGTACTCGACGTGTTTGTGCCGGCTTGGTCCAGCAGGGCTGGGTCGAAACCGCCAGTGGCGACCCTGATGCCGCTTTTAGTGCGTGCACCGAGGCTTCTGCTGAGTTCGATGTTGATGACCTGCGTTTGAAAGTTCAAGGTGTGCTCTGGCCCTACCATGCCAAAGCCTACATCATGTTGCACAAACCGGCAGGTACAGAATGCTCGCAAAAACCATCGACTTATCCGAGCATCTACACCTTGCTGCCGGCCCCGCTGCGCCAGCGCCCGTGCAAGGGGGCGATTCAGGGAGTTCAAGCGGTCGGACGGCTCGACCAGGACACCACAGGCCTCTTGCTGTTGAGTGACGATGGGCAGTTCATCCATCGGATGAGTTCTCCCAAGAAACACGTTCCCAAGGTATACCAAGTGACGACCAAGCATCCGGTGGACGAGCGCCAAATCGCCGCTCTGCTGGCAGGGGTGGTGTTGGATGATGACCCCAAACCGGTGCGGGCGGCGGCCTGTTCTGTGGTGGACAGCCATCGACTTTCGCTGACCCTGACGGAGGGCAAATACCACCAGGTCAAGAGAATGCTGGCCGCGGTAGGCAACCGCGTAGAGGCATTGCATCGGTCGAGGATAGGCACGCTCGACCTGCCCGCCGACCTCGCACCCGGACAGTGGTTGTGGTTGTCCGACGCGGACCTTCATAAACTCACCCCGGCGTCCTGAGACCAGCGGTTGGGTGGAGCTTTCCCGTTCGGGTAATCCTGCTCGCGTGCGCTTGACCAGCGGTTCGCATCTTGTTGCCAACACGTCAGTGGCACGCGGGGCATGGGGCGCTAAACTCCCTGTCTGCTTTGAAAGTGGTGTTTCGTGAAGATTTCAATTCCTGCGCGCTTTGGCGCGGCACTGGCCTGGTTTGCTCTGTCCATTGGAAATGCGGCCCCTTCGGCCCCCCCGGTTTTCGTCCTCAATTCGCTGGAGGCCAACGTCAGTGTGATCGATCCGGTGGCGTGGACGGAAACCATGCGCATCCCTACGGGAAAAGAGCCGCACCACCTTTATCTCACTCCGGATGAGAAATCGCTGATTGTCGCGAACGCGCTGGGTGACACCTTGACTTTTCTAAACCCGCGTACGGCCGAAGTCCAGCGAACCGTGCGGGGTATCGTCGATCCCTACCACCTGCGCTTCACTCCCGACATGAAGTGGCTTATCACTGCGGCGAACCGGCTCAACCATGTGGATTTCTATCGCTGGGACGGGAAGGAGCCCACGCTGGTGCAGCGGGTTGCCACCTCCCGCACGCCCAGCCACATGTGGATAGACAGCCGCAGTGCAACGGTCTATGTGACGATGCAGGACAGCGACGAACTCGTCGCCATGGACATTGCGACGCAAACCATCAAATGGCGGACAAAGACGGGGGTCATGCCCGCAGACGTGTATGGCAGTGGAGATGATCGACGGCTGTTCATCGGCCTGACAGGGGGTGACGGCGTCGAGGTGTTCGATATTTCGGGGCGTGAGCCGCGCAGCATCAAGAAAATTCCCACTGGGAACGGTGCCCATGCGTTTCGGGCTGCGGGAGACGGTCGCCACCTCTACGTCAGCAACCGGGTGGCCAACACCATCAGCAAGATCGATATGACCACCCAGGAAGTGGTGGCGAACTACCCCGTGCCCGGTGGACCCGACTGCATGGACGTGTCCGCCGATGGCCGCTGGATCTACGTGAGCTCGCGTTGGGCGCGCAAGCTTTCGGTGGTGGACACCCAGGCCGGCAAGGTGGTGCGGCAAGTGGCCGTCGGGAAGTCGCCCCACGGCGTATGGACGCTGCAGCACGCACCGCGGTGACCGAATGACCGGGGGTCTAACGCGCGCCATACGTGGAGCGGCGGTTGCTTCTATATTGATAGCTGCTTGCGTTTTCAATATAAGCGCCGCAACCGAAAACGACTGCGAAAAACCTCTGTACCTCACCTTCGACACGGGCCACATGGAGGTGGCCCCGCTGATCGCCGAAGTGTTGCGGCGCCAGCAGGTACGGGTTACCTTTTTTGCAGCGCACGAGCCTACCCGCCAGGGCGATGGCAGCCTGGGGGCGTACTGGTCGGGTTGGTGGCGCGCACGGGGTGCCGAAGGCCATGCCTTTGCTTCACATACGTGGAATCATGTGTACTGGCGTGGCGACCTGGGGACTGCCGATGCCCCCGCGTTTCGTGTGCGGCCGTCGGCAGGGCCGCGCCAAGGCCAGGAGTTCACCATGGTGGCCCGAGACTATTGCGATGAGCTTGCCCACGCGGCCGCCCGCTTGCAGACGCTCACGGGGCAAAAGCCATTGCCCCTTTTTCGGGCGCCCGGTGGCAAGACTTCACCGCAGTTGCTGGCAAGCGCTAAATCCTGCGGATTCACCCATGTGGGCTGGGCTACTGCCGGGTTCCTGGGCGACGAACTGCCCAGCGAGAAATTCAGCAACGAAGCCCTGCTGCGCAAGGCCCTGCACAGCATTCGCAGCGGCGACATTTTGATGGCACACCTGGGGATCTGGTCGCGCAAGGATGCGTGGGCGCCTGCCGTGCTCGAGCCGCTGATCGTCGGCTTGAAGGCGCAGGGGTTTTGTTTTCGCACCCTGCGCGATCATCCTGATTACGCAGCGGGGCCCTCGCGATGAGTGACGGCGTAGGTCGTTGCCCAACACGCTTACTCCTGATTCAAGACACCGACAGAGGGACGACATGATGGATTGGTGGGCGGACACATTCAATGCAGCGCAGCAGTGGCTGTTCGAGTCCACTTTGCAGCCCCTGCTGTTTGCGCTGGGATTGGGCAACCTGCTCGAGAACGGGTATGTGGCCACGGGCTGGCTGTTGGTGGGTTTGCTGCAGCTTGTCGTGATCGTGCTGGTGTTCGGGCCTTTGCAGTATTGGCGCCCTGTCGAGCCCATCACCGACCGTGCCACCGTGCGCACCGACGTGCTCTACACCCTGCTGCACCGACTGGGTTTGTTCCGGGTGGCGCTTTTCTTTGCGATTGACCCGTTGTCCGACCGGTTTTTTGGTGCGTTGCGAGTGGCGGGAATCAGCACGTTCCAGCTCGATGGCATCTGGCCCGGTGTCACGGATATCCCCTGGGTCAGCTTGCTGGTGTATCTGGTGGTTTTTGATTTCGTGGATTACTGGATCCACCGGGGCCAGCACCATTTCGAATGGTGGTGGCGTCTGCATTCTCTGCACCACGCGCAGCGCCAGATGACGATGTGGAGTGACAACCGCAACCACCTGCTGGACGACATCCTGCGGGATTCGCTTCTGGTCGTCGTGGCGCAAGCCATCGGCGTTGCTCCCGGCCAGTTCATCGCCATCGTGGCGATCACGCAGTTGAGTGAGAGCTTCCAGCACGCCAACGTGCGTATCTGGTTTGGCCGCTGGGGAGAGCGCCTGTGGATCAGTCCCCGGTTCCATCGGCGGCACCACAGCATAGGTTTTGGTCACGAAACCTTGCCTTCGGCGGCGCCGGGCGGTGGTGCGCAAACGGATTTACCGCCTTTGCTCGAGCGCAAGTCCGTGCTGGGTGGGCATAACTTTGGCGTGCTGTTGCCGTGGTGGGACATGGTTTTCGGCACTGCAGACTTCACCCTGCGCTACGACCCCACGGGCGTGCGGGACCAGGTGGAGCCTGATGCGCAAGGACATGTCCGGGACTACGGCCATGGATTTTGGTCGCAGCAATGGCAGGGGGTGTTGCGGCTGATGGGGAAGGCTTGACACGCTGGCGCTTGCGCGCCGACTTGCGCACGCCGGCGAAGAGGGCGGCCCTCGTTGGGGCAGAGCGGTTGCTCGCCCACGGATAGTTGCCAAGCAGTGGGCATCGGCGCTGCGTCTTGCGGACAACGTTCAGATCAAAGCCGTGCACCGCGCCAAGGGGTATGCTCGCTGGCATGGGACTTCTGGCGGACTCTTTTTGGCGCGCGGCAGTGTATTGCCTGCGCCCGCGCGTGATCCTGTTGTCGGTCGCGCCGCTGCTGCTGATCGGGGTGCTGGGCGCAATATTGGGCTATTTCTACTGGGACGGCGCTGTCGCGGGCATGCGGGCGCTGCTGGGAGCTTCCTCGCTGCTGGTTTCCTTCCAGGGCTGGCTGCAGGCCTGGGGCGCGGGCGACCTCACCGCGGCGATGGCGCCGTTGGCCGTGGTTGTGGTGGCCACCCCGGTGCTGGTGATGTTCGCTCTGCTGGTGGTTTCTCTTCTGATGACGCCTGCGCTGGTGTCACTGGTCGCACAGCGCCGGTTCCCGCTCCTTGAACGCAAGAAGGGCGCGGCTTTCTGGGCCAGTGCTCTGTGGTCCCTCGGGTCGACTGTCCTTGCGGTGATGGCGCTCGTAGTGTCGGTGCCCTTGTGGCTGGTGCCGCCCCTCGTGCTGGTGCTACCGCCCCTGATCTGGGGCTGGCTGACTTACCGGGTCATGGCGTTCGACGTGCTGGCCGAACACGCCAGCAAGGACGAGCGGCGCGAACTCTTGCTTCGGCACCGGGGGCGCCTGCTTGCGATGGGGGTGCTGACCGGCTACATGGGTGCTGCACCCAGCCTTGTCTGGGCATCGGGGGTGGTTTTTGCCGCATTCTTCTTTGTCCTGGTGCCCCTGGCCATCTGGATCTACACGCTGGTCTTTGCCTTCTCGTCGCTGTGGTTTGCCCACTACTGCCTGGCTGCGCTGGAGCAGCTGCGCTCGAAACGCGGCGTGCAGCAGCCCCCCCGTGCGGTGGTGGACAATCAGCGCAGCGCTGTCACTACGGACGGCCCAGGCCAAGGCCCTGGTGCCCCTTCTTCGGAGAAATAAAGCCATGAGTTCACAGTTCGGCCTGATCATCGTTGGCGACGAGATCCTTTCCGGCAAGCGGGTAGACAAGCACATGCCCAAGGTGATCGACCTCTTGGCTGCACGGGGCCTGGCGTTGTCGTATGCGGACTACGTGGGGGATGATCCCGCGCGCATCACCGCCACGCTGCGCCGAGCCTTCTCGTCTGGGGATGTGGTGTTTTCATGCGGCGGCATTGGTGCCACGCCCGATGACCACACCCGCCAGTGCGCCGCGCGAGCTCTGGGTGCCGAACTGGCGTTGCATCCTGAAGCCGAGGCGCTGATCCGGGAGCGCATGCAGGACACGGCACGCGAGCAGGGCGTGCCTTATGAGGCGGACCGGCCGGACAACGTGCACCGCCTCAACATGGGAGTGTTTCCCGTGGGGGCCCGCATCATCCCCAATCCGTACAACAAGATTCCGGGGTTCAGCTGCGATGGTGCAGCCGGTGGTGCAGTGCACTTCGTGCCGGGCTTTCCGGTCATGGCTTGGCCCATGATCGAGTGGGTGCTGGACCGGTACTACGCGCACCTGTTCAACAAGGCTCCGCAGACAGAGCAGTCGGTTATTGTGTACGGCGCCCTCGAAGCCGTGCTCACGCCGCTGATGGAACGCATCGAACAGCAGCATCCGGCCATACGGGTGTTCAGTCTGCCCAGCGTCGATCATCCACAATACGGGCGCCACATAGAATTGGGCGTGAAAGGTCCGGCGGCGGATGTTCCGGCGGCGTGGAAAGACCTTCAGGCAGGATTGCACCGTGTTGGTGCAAATTGCGGCCCCGAAATGGTGCGAAATCTATAACCAGATCATCCGGGAGTGTGCCTGCACTGTTTTGGTGATGACTGGGTGGAAACGTCATGGTCCATGCAGTGGGCGCTCCTTGCGAGTGCGGGTGGCGCACCTGCCTGGCACGCAAACTGCTTTTTGTTCGGCATATTTTTTTAACAAGCGCTTTACCCAGGAGAACCTGATGGCCAAGACCGTTGCAGACGTGATGAAGCTGGTGAAGGAAAACGAAGTCAAATTCGTGGACTTCCGCTTTACCGATACCCGTGGCAAGCAGCACCACACCACGGTGCCCGTCTCGCATTTCGACGAAGACAAATTCATCTCGGGCCACGCTTTCGACGGCTCGTCGATCGCAGGCTGGAAGGGCATTGAAGCCTCCGACATGCAGCTGATTCCTGACCCGAACTCGGCCAACATCGACCCGTTCTTCGAAGAAACGACGCTGATCCTGACCTGCGACGTGATCGAGCCCAGCGACGGCAAGGCCTACGACCGCGATCCCCGCTCCGTGGCCAAGCGCGCCGAAGCCTACCTGAAGGCCTCCGGCCTCGGCGACACCGCTTTCTTCGGTCCTGAACCCGAGTTCTTCATTTTCGACGGCGTGCGCTGGAGCACCGAACCCAATAACACCTTCTACGAAATCGAAGAGTACGAAGCACCCTGGAACACCGGTGCCAAGCTCGAAGGCGGCAACCGCGGCCACCGTCCCACGGTCAAGGGCGGTTACTTCCCCGTGCCCCCGGTCGACAGCACGCAAGACATGCGCGCTGAAATGTCCCTGATTCTCGAATCCCTGGGCATTCCGGTCGAAGTGTTCCACCACGAAGTGGCGGGCGCTGGCCAGAACGAAATCGGCACCAAGTTCAGCACGCTGGTTGAGCGCGCCGACTGGACCATGCTGCAGAAGTACGTGATCCACAACGTGGCCAATGCCTACGGCAAGACCGCCACCTTCATGCCCAAGCCCTACCACGGCGACAACGGCAGCGGCATGCACGTGCACCAGTCCGTGTGGAAGGATGGCAAGAACCTGTTCGCTGGCGACGGCTATGCCGGCCTGAGCGATTTCGCCCTGTACTACATCGGCGGCATCATCAAGCACGCCCGCGCCCTGAACGCCATCACCAACCCTGGCACCAACAGCTACAAGCGCCTGGTGCCTCACTTCGAAGCACCGGTGAAGCTGGCCTACTCGGCCAAGAACCGCTCGGCTTCGATTCGCATCCCCTACGTCGCCAACCCCAAGGGTCGCCGTGTGGAAGCCCGCTTCCCCGATCCACTGATGAACCCCTACCTGGGTTTCGCGGCTCTGCTGATGGCTGGCCTGGACGGTGTGGAAAACAAGATCCATCCCGGCGAAGCCGCCACGAGGACCTGTACCACCTGCCGCCCGAGGAAGACAAGCTGGTGCCTACCGTCTGCCACAGCCTCGACCAGGCGCTGGAAGCTCTCGACAAGGACCGCGGCTTCCTGACCAAGGGCGGCGTGTTCTCGGACAGCATGATCGACGCCTACATCGACCTGAAGATGGGCGAAGTCACGCGCTTTCGCATGTCGGTCCATCCGGTCGAGTACGACATGTACTACTCGCTGTAATTGCCTGCCCGCAGGCCATTGCAACCAAGGCGGCGCGAGCCGCCTTTTTTCATGGGCGGGCGCGTGCGCATGGGCAGTTCAGGAACCAAGCCACCAGCGCGGCATCTTCATACAAAAGGCGACAAAGCCCGTGAAGGCTGCCATTGCCGAATTGGCGATGCGCTGCGATTGGGGGATACTCAACTGCGCCCCTGCATCAGCATGTGCGAGGAATCCGAATGAAACAAACGCTCACCACCCTGATAGTCATCGCCGCCCTGGCCCCCGCCGCCTGGGCGCAAGACCGTATCTACCGCTGCGGCAACGAATACACCAACAACGCCAGCCAGGCCAAGGAACGAGGCTGCAAACTGGTCGAAGGCGGCAACGTCACCGTGGTGCAGGGCTCGCGTCCCAACGCATCGGCAGCGGCCGCGCCCGGCGCCAATGCCACCTCGCCGGCCGGTGCACCGCGCGTGGACAGCAATGACCAGCGTGCCCGCGATGCGGATGCGCGCGCCATTCTTGAGGCTGAGCTGCGCAAGGCTGAAGCGCGCCATGCTGAACTGGTGAAGGAATACAACAACGGCGCGCCCGAGCGCAACGCCCTGGATCTGCGCAATCCGCAGCGCTACATGGAGCGCACGGCTGAACTCAAGGCCAGCTTGGCGCGCAGCGAAAGTGATCTCGCCGGCATCCGGCGCGAACTGGGCCGACTGGCGCCTGCCGCTGCCGCGAAATAAGCCGAAAGCCGCACCCTGTGCTTGAGCCTTCCTCCGTTGAAACAGAGCGTTTTCATTCGCTGGACTTGATGTCCACCCTCGTCGCGGTACTGCAGCCGGACGGGGCCGTGCAGTTTGCGAACGCGGCACTTGAAAATACGCTGGGCCTTTCGCGCCGCACCCTTGAAGGCGCCGATTTCTCCACGTTCTTTACCGACCCTGCGCTTCTCCAGACGGCCCTCGCCGGTGCCCGGGGCCAGGATTTCGCCGCGCTGCGCTACGAGGCCAGCCTCAAGCGCCTGCACCAGGACCCCGTGCCCGTGCATGTGAACGTGGCCAATGCGGAGCAGGTGGGCGAGATCCTAGTAGAGCTGTGGCCGCTGGAGCAGCAGGCCCGCCAAGACCGTGAGGAGAGGCTGCGCGACCAGGCCCAGGCCAACAAGGAATTGATCCGCAACCTGGCCCACGAGATCAAGAACCCGCTGGGCGGCATCCGCGGCGCTGCACAGCTGCTGGAGATGGAGCTCGACAGCCGTGAGCTCTCGGAATACACGCAGGTCATCATCCATGAGGCCGACCGACTGCAAAGCCTGGTGGACCGGCTGCTGGCACCGCACCGCCATCCGCACCTGGTAGGCGACGTCAACATCCATGAGGTGTGCGAGCGCGTGCGCTCCCTGGTGCTGGTGGAGCACCCGCAGGGTCTCAAGGTGCAGCGCGACTACGACACGTCGATTCCCGAGTTCCGGGGCGACCGAGCGCAGCTTATCCAGGCGGTGCTGAACATCGTGCAGAACGCGGCACAGGCGTTGGCCGAGCGCATTGCCGCGGGCGACGCCGTGATCACGTTGCGTACCCGGGTTGCCCGGCAGGTAACGTTTGGTCGCCAGCGCTATCGGCTGGCACTGGAATTGCATGTCATCGACAACGGACCGGGCGTGCCCGATGCCATCAAGGAGCGGATTTTCTACCCGCTGGTGTCGGGACGGGACGGCGGATCGGGGCTGGGGCTTACGTTGGCACAAACCTTCGTGCAGCGCCACCACGGGTTGATCGAATGCGACAGCGTGCCGGGTCGCACCGACTTCCGGATCCTCATCCCCTTGCCCTGAGGTCCCCGACATGCAACCACAGCGAAGGTAAGAAAAACATATGAAGCCGATCTGGATAGTAGATGACGACCCCTCGATCCGCTTCGTCCTGGAAAAGGCGCTGGCCCGTGAAAACCTGCCCACGCGCAGCTTCACCCACCCCCGCGAGGTGCTTGATGCGCTGGCCGACATCACAGCGGGTGACCCCGCCCGGCAGGGCCCGCAAGTATTGGTAAGCGACATCCGCATGCCCGGCGGTTCGGGCCTGCAATTGCTGGAGAAGGTGCGCGAACTCCAGCCCGGCCTGCCCGTCATCATCATGACGGCCTATTCCGACCTCGACAGCGCCGTCTCGGCCTTTCAGCGCGGGGCGTTTGAATACCTGCCCAAGCCATTCGATCTGCCCAAGGCCGTGGAGCTGATCCGCCGCGCGGTCGACGAAAGCCAGCGCGAAGAAGTCACCGAAGAACGCCAGGCCGCCACCCCCGAAATGCTGGGCCAGGCGCCCGCCATGCAGGACGTGTTCCGCGCCATCGGCCGGCTCAGCCAAAGCCAGGTCACGGTGTTGATCACGGGTGAATCGGGTTCTGGCAAGGAATTGGTGGCGCGTGCGCTGCACAAGCATTCGCCCTGCGCGGATGGCCCGTTCGTGGCCATCAACACGGCGGCCATCCCCAAGGACCTGCTCGAATCCGAACTCTTCGGCCATGAGCGTGGCGCCTTTACCGGCGCGCAGACGCAGCGGCGCGGTCGCTTCGAGCAGGCCGAGGGCGGTACTTTGTTTCTGGATGAAATCGGCGACATGCCGTTCGATCTGCAGACACGCCTGCTGCGCGTGCTGTCGGACGGCCAGTTCTACCGCGTGGGCGGCCACGCGGCCGTGAAGGCCCATGTGCGTGTGATCGCCGCCACCCACCAGGACCTCGAAAGGCGCGTCAAGGAAGGCGGCTTTCGCGAAGACCTGTTCCACCGCCTCAACGTCATCCGCCTGCGCCTGCCCGCGCTGCGTGAGCGGCATGAAGACGTGCCCATGCTCACCCGCCACTTTCTGCAGCAAAGTGCGCGGCAGCTCGGTGTGGAGCCCAAGCGCATTGCCGAGTCGGCGCTCGCCCGGCTGGAGCAGTTCTCGTTTCCGGGCAATGTGCGCCAACTGGAGAACATTTGCCATTGGCTCACCGTGATGGCGCCAGCCCAGGTGATTTCGGTGCAGGACTTGCCCCCCGGAAGTGCTGGAGGCACCGGTCTACCACCCGCCC
>NZ_ACQT01000131.1 GCF_000175235.1 Acidovorax delafieldii 2AN
TTTGCCACAGCAGCCAGCCCAGAACGCCCGCTCCAAGCACCACGGCAAACGCCAGCAGTGCATCCAGCCATGCCGGCCGGCGACGCACCGGCGCCGCTGGCGCGCGCGGCACCGCCGGCCTTGGCTCGTGGGGCGCATCCATGGATTTCAGCGCGTCGTGGATGAGACTCATAGCACGCGCGCCCGCAGAACAATGACCAGCTCACGGCTGCCATGCACCTTGTTCTCGTTTCCGAACAGCTTGCCCAACAGGGGAACGTCGGACACGCCAGGTGCTCCACGATCGTTGTTGGACGTGCGCTGATCGATCAGGCCACCCACCACCACCACGTCACCGTCGCCCACATTGAGGGTGGTCGTCAGGCCCTTGTAGCTGACCTTGGGCAAGGACACCAGGTTATCGCCGCCCACGGCGACCAGCTGCAGGCTGGCCGGATCCACGTCGCTTTGCATCGGGTTGAGCAGCAGCTCGATACGGCCATCGTCGCGCACCATGGGAAGCACGCCCACCATCACGCCGGAAAACACGGTGTCCGTCTGCACGCTCGAAGAGGTGGTGGACGCCCCGCCACCCGGCACGGTCTGCGTGGACGCCGACTGCGAGACATAGCGCGAGCTGGTCCCCACCGACAGCAGCGCTGGCGTACCGTTGCGCACCTGCACATTGGGGTTGGACAGCACCTTGAGATTGCCAAAGGAGCGCAGCGCATTGATGACGATGCCGTAATTGCTCCCCTGGTACGACACGCCCAGCGCAGGCCCCGCCACGCTGCCGATCAGCGCGGCAGGGATCGAGATGGCCCGCCCGGGGTAGCCGCCGCCCGCATTGGGCAGCGTGGCGGTGCTGCCGCCAAGTTGCATCGGCGAGGAACCAAAGCCCGCCGCCAGCCGGCTGCGCAGGGTGGTCCAGTCCACGCCGAATTCGAAATTGTCCGAAAGCTGCACGTCGATGAGCTGCGCCTCGACATACACCTGCTTGCCCAGCACCTTGTGCACCTGGGCCAGCATCTTCTCCACCGCACGCATCTTTGAAGGGCGTGCCTTGACGTAAAGCGTGCCGGTCATCTTGTTGAGCGTGAAGCCGCCGTCTTCGCCCATGGTTGCCAGCGGCGCCTGCGGCAGGGCCGGCGGACGGACGGGGTTGGACCCGCTGATCCAGGCCGACGTGGGCGAGGCAGCCGCGGCCGACATCGCGATGTTCTGCTGCTGCAACTGTTGCTGCTGCAGCGCACGCTCGTGGGCGCTGTCGCCGAGCACCGATTTGAGCGCGCTTTCCACTTCCAGGTAAGGGTCGGTGTTGCCGCCGCCCGAGCCCGCCATCGTGAGGCTGCCCTGCTGGGCGCCGGAGCCGCTGCCCCCGCTTCCTCCACTGCCGCCCCCGCTGCCCCCGGAATTGCTGTTGCCGAACACATTGCCGCCCGAGCCCATATGGATGCTCGACTTGGTGTTCAGGAAGTTGAGCGCGAAGAACTTTTCCTCGGTCAGGTTCACGCGCAGGGTGTTGCCTCGGAACTCTCCCGCCACGTCGTAGGTGCGCAGCACCTCGTTGAAGCCCTCGCGCAGCGTCACCTGGCGCAGGTACATGTCGGCCAGTTGGCCCCCCTTGAGCACATTGGGGTCGACGATGAGGTTCAGGTTGCCCGCATCCGCAAATGCGCTCAGGATCTGGCTGATACTGGCTTTGGACATCGCCACATTGATGAGCTTGCCTTCCAGCGGGTCGAACACCGGGGCCACAGGCGCAATGACAGGCGTGGGCGCTGGCTTGTTCATCTCGGCCAGCAACAACTGCTGGTGTGCGAGCAGCCGCTGCGATTCCTGCACCGCGTGTTCACGCATCTGGTCTGCGGCCGTGGTGTCGGGCGGCGGCAGGCTCGACGCGCTGCGGGGTGGCTGGCCGGCACAACCGCTCAGTACCAGGGCGGCACACACCAGGGCCAAAGGCTTGAAAAGAGGGGGGTGGTTCATATCACTGTCCTTGGCGCTACTCGCGTGATTCTTGAAATGTCATGAAGGGGGGCGCACTGGGGCATGGCGCGGAGCCAGCGGCACCGGCCCACCGCGCCCGCGCGGGTCGGCTTCGTCATGGAAGACTCCTGATGGGGCCCTGCTGGCCGCCCGGAAGACCCGCCTTGAACTCCTGGGTGTTGATGCTCGCCAGCGAGCCATCGGCCCACCGCAAGGTGCCCACGCGCAAATCGCCAGCGGGCAGGCTCAACGTCTGGCGCCCCAGACGTTCCGACACCACCGCCTCGTTGGGGCGCACCCGCACCACACGGCCGCCCGCATCCAGGCGCGCACCTTGGTGCGCCAGGCGGCCATCGATGACCACCGACTGCGTCTGCGCGGCCAGGTCGTCCAGGTGCAAAGACATCGAACGGCGCGGCAGCTGCACGCTGCCGACCACATCGCTGCCCGGCACGGGCAAAGCGAGGAGGCCCTGCGGGTCGGTTCCGGCGCTCGAAGCCTGTGCCTGGATGCGTGCCATGGCACCGAATGCCTCCACCACGCGTGCCTGGTCGTTGCGCAGGGCGGCCGGCAAAGGGGTGAGCTCGGTCACCACCGGACGCACCGAAGGGGTTCGGGACTGGCTGAGCTGAAGCACACCGTACAGCCCCCAGCCCAACAGCACAATGGCCAGGCCATTCAAGAGCAAAGCCGCGTATTTCATGGTTTCGGGTTTCCTGATGCTGTCGCCGCTGCGACCAGCTCGTATGAAAAGGCGCCAGGCGCGGTAGAGGCGGGATCGACGGCCTTCAGCGACCAGCCCGCGGCCGACAGCTGCGAAACCCAGCGCGTCATGGCAGACGAAGCGCCAGGCGCCATCACGCCGTCCACACGGAACGACCGCACACGGGCTTGACCGGCAGGCGCCTCGAGATGGACGCGCTGGATGCGGACGTCTTTTCCCGACGCTGCCTTCAGCAGCGCCATGAAAGCCACGGGGTCATGCCGCGCGCCTTCGTCCAGCACGCGCGAGAACTCGGCCACAGGCAGGAGCTTCTGGGGCGCTTCCACCGTGGCAACGGCCTGGATGCGCTCGTTCAGGGCCACCAGCTCTGCGCGTTGCCCCTGGCCCGCGGTGCGCTGCTGGTCTGCCATCTGGCCGACCAGCACACCCGCGATCGCCAGCACCAACCCCACCAGGGCCGTGACTGCGGTGATCGGCGCCACCCAGCGTTCAGCGCGCCACGCCACCCGCTCGGCCAAGGGATTGAGGGCGTGGCGCCCCGCGGCCTGATGCGCCAGGGCCGGCATAACGGTCTGCACGCGCTCGCCAGCCAGCGTCAGCTCTTCGGCCGCAAGCACCGTGGGCGCACCGCCGAGCACACCGCTCAGAGCCGCCAGGCAATTCTCGGCATCGGACACCTGTGTGGACCACAAGGCGCCCCACTCCACTGCCTCGGGCCCAAGCCGGGCCAGCAACTCACTGTGGTTGGTCACCAGCACCTGTGCAGCACTGGCCATGGCCGACGACCCGGAACCCAGCGCCTGCGTGGCGCCAAAAACCATGCCCTCTTCGGTTTCGGCGAAACACATCAACCGCCGCTGGGACAGCAGCAGCCGTGCGTTGGCAGAAGTCACGCCGTGGCACAGCAGCCCCGGGGCCATCAACACAAGGCAATGGTCCGCCTGCTCGTCGGCCCACTGCGTGCAGCGTTGCCAGAGTTCGAGCGAGATCGCGGAAAAGAATGCCTGAAATCCCCCCGGCAGCTTGACCAGGCGGTGAATGACGATATGGGCGGCCCCGTCGACCAGACCCTGGGTGCGCACCCGCTTTTCGATCAGGGCAGCCGCGTATTCGCCCTTGCCCTCGAATCGCCAGACATCCGTGAAGACGTCGTCCAGGTCCAGAACGACCAGCGCCTGGTGCGAAAGCCGGGGCCAGGGTGCAATGTCTTCCGCCCGATGGTCGTGGCAGTGCAACCAACCTGCACTGGCAACGCGATAAACATGTTCAGCACTCATGGAGCCATCCTGGGCGATTGGGAAACAGACACCGTCTGGAAGTGCAGCGTGCCCGTGACACCGAAAGTCAGCCCCTGGTCACCCGCCAGCGGCGGCTGGAACAGACCCGCCTCAGGGGACACGGTGGCGATGTCGAACACATCGGCAACAAAGATCTGGCCTGCGCCGCCACGGCCGAGATCACCCAGAAATTGGGCCGCCTCCACACGGGTGGCAGGCCCTTGGGCGCGGCGCAGCCGCCGCTCACCCCAGCGCGATGGATCGAAGCCCATGCGCTCGACCTGCTGCGCCACATCCTTGAGCGAACGCACCAGTTGCTCGCGCTGCTGCACTTCGGGCAGCAGGCGGCGCGCGTTGTCCAGCTCGAGCTGCAGCTGCGCGAATTGCTGGCGCTCCCAAGCCAGTCGCTTGAGCCCGCTTTGCGCCAGCCAGGCGCCGCCGCCCAGCAGGGCGGTGGCCAGCGCCAGGGCGGCCAGCTTGAGCGTACGGGGGCCGTTCAATTACTGCTCCATCGTCCAGTGGGCGGTCACCAGCATGACGCGGTCTTCGTCAAAGGTGCGCCCCGTGGCGGTGCCGCCGGCATTGCCGCTGGTATTGGTCACCGCCTGGCGGGCATCGCTGTTGGTCATGGCGCTGTTCGCGGCCGTGTTGGCGATGTTGTTGCCTTCCGTGTTGTTGGCTTCCCACTGGGTTCCCGGCGCGTTGGCCTCGGTCGCCGCGTTGTGGGCAGGACGGCTCTGGATGCGGAAGCGGCCTTCGCGTGAGTCGGGCTTGCCGTCAATCACCTGGTCCATGAAGCGGGCCAGGTCGGGCGTCAGGCCCCGGATCACCATCACGTTGCCGGCGCCGCTGGCGGTGCCGGACGTGTTCCACTGGAAGCAGACCTGCAGCTCAACGGCATTGCCGTTCGAGTCGATGTACAGGAAGCGGTCTTCGTGGCCTTCGCCGCGGCCGGGCGGCATGCGCACGCCAGCGCGGGTCATGAGGGTGCGCAGATTCTGGGTGGCCAGGGCCGCGTCGCCCCCGCCCACCTGGCCGGCTGCATAGCCTTGGCCGCTGCAGATCTTCAGGCCGCGATTGGCGAAGTTCTCAGGGATGCCAGCAACCGCCATGGAGCCCGCGCGCGTGCAGGCATTGGTGCCGGCCGGAATCTCGGTTTCCGAGCCATTGACCATGTAGGTGGGCGCCTGCTGGCAATCGCCCAGCACCACACCGGTACGCTGGTAGTGTTGGTCATAGGCCATCTTCCACTGGTAGGCGAACTTGTTGACCACCTTCTGGTATTCGGCATTGCGCTGCACGTCCTTGGCGATGGCCACGGCGCCGATGATGAGGCCGATCACGGCCAGCACGATGGCCAGTTCCACCAGCGTGAAGCCCTGCTGCACCTTGCGGCCCAGCCTGCGAAATGAATTGGTTCTTGGCATGGAAAATCTCCGGCGAAATGTCGATTCGGTTGGGGGGTGGATGAGAGAAACGGACAGGCCGCTCACTGGTTCATCCGGTAGACGGCGGTGACGATGGCGACCTGGTCTTCGTCAAAGGCGCGGTCATTGCGGGTGGCAATCAAGTCGCGGTTGGTGGCCTGCCATTCCTGGCCGGGACTGTTGATGGCGCTTCCACCGGCGTTGTTGGCCACGCCTTGGCGGCGGAACCGGCCTTCGCGTTCATCGGGCTTGCCATCGATCATCTGGTCGAGCGACCGCGCCAGGTCGGGCGTCAGGCCCGTGATGATCATCACGTTGCCCGCGCCGTCACCCGCTGCGTTATCGGCCGAGCCGTTGGCCAACGGCACGTTCCACTGAAAGCAGACCTGGACTTCCTGGGGATTGCCGTTGCTGTCGAGGTAGACATAGCGGTCCTCCAGCCCTTCGGCACGGCCGGGGGGCATGCGGATGCCGGCGCGCGTCATGAGGACACGCAGGTCGGGGTCGGTGCCTGCCGTGAAGCCCCGCGTCATGCCCTGGCCGGCAGCGGCGCGGCAAATGGCGTTGGGCGGCGTCACGCCCGTCATGTCGCGGCCCGAACGTGTGCCCCCGGCCAGATACCGCTCGCCATTCACCATGTTCTGTGGTGCCGTCTGGCTGTCGCCGAGCACCACACCCGTGCGCTGGTAGTACTGGTTGTAGGCCTGCTCCCACTGGTCGATGAACTTGTTCTTGACCTTGGTGTATTCGGCGTTGCGCTGCACGTCCTTGCCGATGGCCACGGCGCCGATGATCAGCCCGATGACGGCCAATACAACGGCCAGCTCCACCAACGTGAAACCCTGCTGGCGCGATGAACGCAGACGGCGGGTGCGGTACTTGAATGTTTGGTTCATGATGCTGTTTCCCTCGCCCTGCTTCACTGGTTCATCTTGTAAATAGCGGTCAGGGTGATGACCTGCTCTTCGTCGCGCGTGTTGCCCGCGCCGGTGGCCGTGGTGGTCGTGGCGCCACGCCCGAAGGTGTTATTGGCAGACCACTCGACACCCGGGGCGTTGGCGGTGACGTTCTCGATGCCCTGCAGGCGGAAGCGGCCTTCGCGGGCGTCCGGCTTGCCATCGATCATCTGGTCGAGCATCCGGGCCAGGTCGGGGGTCAGGCCCGAGATGACCATGACGTTGCCCGCGCCTGCTGCTGTGGTGGGGCGGTTCCATTGAAAGCACACCTGGACTTCCTGCGGAGAGCCGTTGGTGTCGGTGTAGACGTAGAGGTCTTCCTGCCCCTCGGCACGGCCTGGAGGCATGCGGATGCCCACGCGGGTCATGTGCAGGCGCAGGTTGTTGTTGGCGATATCGAAGGGGGTGTCCACGCGCATCACGCCCGGCTCGGGGTTGTGGGCACAGACCGGTGGCGGCTCACCGCCCACGGGCACCAGCGCAGCCATGTCGCCACCGGAGGTGGGGTTGCCGTCCGCCGCCACGTAGGCAGCGCCATTGACCATGATGCGCGGCGAAATCTGGCTGTCCCCCACCACTACGCCCGTGCGCTGGTAGTACTGGTTGTAAGCCTGTTCCCACTGATCGATGAACTTGTTCTTGATCTTGGTGTATTCGGCGTTGCGCTGCACGTCCTTGCCGATGGCCACGGCGCCGATGATCAGGCCGATGACGGCGAGCACGACCGCCAATTCCACCAACGTAAAGCCCCCTTGCGCGCCGCGGTGCCCCGCCAAACAGTGCTTACGCCGAGACGACGGGGTGGAAAAAATTGATCGCATGGTTCCCTCAAATTTGAAAAATGGCGCGCATAAAGATCACAAAACGTTAATGAATGTAAATAATGGGCAATACAAGTCAAGAAAAAATCTGCACTTTCCACCCGATCTAGTCCATATGTGTTAGGTCGGAAAGGAAGGCAAAAAAGGGGAAAATTCGCCCCCCTTACGGCGCGCGCAGCACTCGCGAGACTTGGCACCAGCCAGCCTGCGGCGAGGGCTGGCAACCTGCTCCCACGTTAAATTCCTTGCCAGCAAGCCGCCGGGTTGCCGTAGTGCAAACATCGGTTTGAGCGAGGGCTTTGCAACGGGCCGCCGCGCCCCAAAGAGCGGCAGAACGCGGTGCGGAAAATAGGAAAGCGGGAAGGAAAAGAAACCGGCAAACCCGGCAAATGAAGATTCAAGGCCCTGGATGCCCTGATGACGCAATGCCCCCAGGACCGCTCAAGGGGGCGCTGGTGATACCGACTGCGGTGACGCTACCGACTACCCAGCATCGCTCGCTGTAGAAGCTGAATCGTGCGAGTTCGGCTCTCTTTTGATCGTGGAAGTTTTGGACTCCTGGAGATCGCCACAGCACGCGGACTTCGCCGACGTTCATCTGCTGACCGGCGCCCACCTGCGCGTGATCCATGCTGTTGTCCACATCTTCCACAGTAACGCCCTGCCCTGCGCATGCGCTGGGCAGGGCGGCACCAGCCGCGCCTCGCACGGACGGGGACAAGACCAGTTCGCGCGGCTGGGCAACGCCGCCGATTCTGCTCGCGAGTAATCTAAATTTGATAGCAGCAAACGCTTGTCAATAAAGCGCTTGCGATCATTTCTCCATCAATAATTGCGCCAAAGTGCTTTTACGCAAGCGGGCGTGCTGGACCCGCAGTTCGCAGGAACCGTGACTGGTTTGTTCGCCCACATGGGGGGGGTGTTTTGGTCGAAGCTGTAGTCGGCGGCGCAGATAGTGTTGATGCGGACATTCCCGGCGCGTGCGTTTTCGAAGTCGGCGACGCAGCATGGATCAAACCGCGATGGATTCGCAGTGGATGATCAGGAATCAGCAGGGAGGGAGCGTCATTTGAATCGCCCCCTTCCTGCTTCCGGTATTGCTTTAGCCGAGAGTAGGCAAGCGGCCTCGCCGCCGCTGGCTCCAACCCCCCATCACTCCCATCAGACCGGCCAGCAGCGCCAGTCCATATTCACCCAAGGTGGGGATGGACGCAGCGCCCCCCCCGACGAAGGGCACCAGGGGAACCACGGGGTCGGTAATGACCCCAACTGCGGGGTTGGAGTCGCCGATTCCATTGTCTGTAACGGTGTATGTGATGGTCATGCGATCAGCACTCAGCGTTGCTCCTGCCAGCAAAAACCAGCTGGACGTCACAGCGCCAGGCGTTTGAGGGCCATATTTGTAGACCATGGTGCCCAAAGGCAATGGCTGCGGGTACGTCACCGTGATGGTCACCGTGCCACCCGTACCGCAATTGGTACTGTCAAACTGAAAGGCGGATTGTGCTGCGCTGGTGCCGGGTGGCAGCGTTCCGACAGCGCTGGATGGCGTGAATTGGGCGGATGCAAAGCCACACGAACTGCTGCCTGCGCCCGAAATGCTGGCAGCGCCGACTCCCTGCAAGGTGGGCCCCGAGTAGCTGCCGGGAATGACCGTCAACGTATAGGTCTGTGTCGCCTGCGCATTCACCCCTGCAACCGCCGCCTGGGTTGCAGTGATCGTGCTGGTACCGGCACTGACCGGCGTCACCACCCCGGTGGCACTCACTGTTGCGACTGCAGTATTAGAACTGCTGTAACTGATCGCACCATAACTACCGCCCATCAAAGTGGATGTGGCCGGATTCGCCAACGTATTGCCCAGCAGCACCGAAGCCGATGTGGGCGTCGCGAACGTCAGTACACCACTTGGTGGCGGATTAACCGTGAACGACTGGTTAGCTGTGGTTGCCGCCAGATAAGATCCGTTTCCAGCCTGATCGGCATTCACACTACATGTGCCCGCTGAGATGTAAGTCACCACCCCCGCTGGGGTCACAGTACAAACACCGGGTGTCGATGAGGTGAACGTCACCGTTAAGCCTGAAGAGGCGGTTGCTGTCAGCGTCAATGGTGCGCCGAGAATCTGCGTCCCCGGATTGCCAAACGTGATGGTCTGAGGCGCTTTCGGGGTGACTGCGGTAGATGCCGTCGATGCCGCGCCAGTACCTGCCAGATTGGTTGCCGTAACTGTGAAAGTGTATGGCGTTCCGTTAGTCAGGCCAGTCACGATCAGTGGGCTGGCCACACCGCTGGCAGTCGCCCCACCCGGACTCGCAGTCACTGTGTAACCTGTGATCGCGCTACCGCCGGTGAAGACTGGTGCAGTAAAGGCGACAGACGCCTGAGCAGCACCGGCTGTGCCCACGACACCGGTAGGCGCACCCGGTACAACAGGATTTACGGTAAATGTTCTGCTGACCGTCGTTGCTGCACCATAAGTGCCGTCTCCGGCCTGATCAGCATTAATCGTGCAAGTGCCAGTTGTCACAAACGTCAACGCACCACCGAAAGTGATCGTACAGACACCGGTTGTGGAAGAGGTGAATGTCGGAATCAGACCGGAAGAAGCAGTCGCAGACAAGGTTGGTGTCGTACCGAAGTTTTGCGCACCGGGATTGGCAAAGGTAATGGTCTGGGTTCCCTTCGGTGTAACTGTCGCAGAAGCGGTGGAGGCAGCGCCAGTACCTGCCAGATTGGTTGCCGTAACAGTGAAAGTGTATGGCGTTCCGTTAGTCAGGCCAGTCACGATCAGTGGGCTGGCCACACCGCTGGCAGTCGCCCCGCCGGGACTCGCAGTCACTGTGTAACCTGTGATCGCGCTGCCGCCGGTGAAGACTGGTGCGGTAAAGGCGACTGAAACTTGTCCACCTCCGGCTGTACCAACGGCACCGGTTGGAGCACCAGGAACAACGGCATTAACAGTGAATGTTCTGCCGACGGTAGTCGCTGCCAGATAAGTGCCGTTACCTGCCTGATCGGCATTAATCGTACAAGAGCCGGCCGTTACAAACGTCAACGCGCCACCGGAAGTGATCGTACAGACACCGGTTGTAATTGAGCTGAACGTGGGTGTCAGTCCGGAACTGGCGGTTGCTGTCAGGGTTGGGCTAGTACCGAAGTTCTGTGCACCGGGATTGGCAAAGGTAATGGTTTGATTTGCCTTCGGTGTAACTGCAGCAGAAGCAGTGGAGGCAGCACCAGAGCCTGCGGTGTTTCTGGCAGTGACGGTAAATGTATAAGCCTGCCCATTGGTCAGACCAGTGACGGTCAGTGGGCTGGCT
>NZ_ACQT01000130.1 GCF_000175235.1 Acidovorax delafieldii 2AN
CAGGCCGGCGACGATGGGGCCGAGCAGCAGGCCCACGGGCCCTGTCTTGAGAAGGCCCAGCAGCACCTGCAGCAGGGTACCACCGCCCTGCTGCACCAGACGCGCGGCCGACAGCAGGCCGAAGCGCTGCGCGCGCGTGGCCCAGAGGGTCAGCCACTGGGTGGCGCCGATGGCCAGCACGCCCGCTGGCAGCAGCCAGGCCAGGGCCATACCCTGCCAGAAGAGGAGCACCAGGGTCAGGAGCGTGGAGGCGGCCGTGGTGGCCAGCAGCAGGCGCGCGCACAAGGCCATGAGCAGCGCGGCGCCCTGGGGTTTCTTTTCGAGCGGCAGGGCGAATTCGTAGCGCGCGCAGGCCACCACGGCCAGGTTGGTGGCCACGGCCCAGAGCAGGGCGTACTGGCCAAAATCCCCTGGCGCGTACAGCCGCGTGAGCGCCGGGCCCAGCAGCAGCGGCAGGGCGTGGGCCAGCACGCTGCCCGTGAGCAGCGTCAACGTGGCGCGCAGCAAGCCGGACGTCATGGTTGGGTGGAATCGGCGGGCTGGTAGCCAGGCACCAGCTGGCGCAACAGGGTCTTGATGGTGAGGGTGTTGTCCGCGAGGGCCGCGTTGCGCAGGGCTTCCAGCGTGGCCTGCATGCCTTCCCAGGGGGCGTGTTCCTCGCGCGCGCGCAGGATGCGCGGGTGCGCTGTGGGCAGGGGGTGGTCGCCGATCAGCAGTTCCTCGTAGAGCTTCTCGCCGGGACGCAGACCCGTGAACTCGATGGCGATGTCGCCGCCCGGATGCTGCTCATCGCGCACGGTGAGGCCTGACAGCGCCACCATGCGCCGCGCCAGGTCCACGATGCGGATGGGTTCGCCCATGTCGAGCAGGAACAGGTCGCCTCCTTCCGCCATGGCACCCGCCTGAAGAACGAGCTGGGCGGCCTCGGAGATGGTCATGAAATAGCGGGTGACTTGGGGATGCGTCACCGTGACCGGGCCGCCAGCGGCGATTTGGCGGCGGAACAGCGGGATCACGCTGCCGCTCGAACCCAACACATTGCCGAAACGCACCATGGAAAAGCACGTCGGGCAGCGCCAATTGCCATCTATGGTCTTGGCCTGTTTGGCGAAGGGTGGCTGACGGCTGGCGGCAATGGCCTGAAGAATCAGCTCGGCCACGCGTTTGCTGGCACCCATCACATTGGTGGGGCGCACGGCCTTGTCGGTGGAAATGAGCACGAAGTGCGTTGCCCCATACTCCAAAGCCATGCGCACCATGTTGAGCGTGCCAAATACGTTGTTGAGCACTCCCTCGCCTGCGTTCGCCTCCACCATGGGCACGTGCTTGTAGGCGGCCGCGTGGTAGATGGATGTGGGGCGGTTGGCGCGGCATATTTCAGCGATGCGGCGCGGGTCGGCCACGCTGGCCAACAGCGGTATGAGGTCACAGGTATGCGTGCCCTGATCTCTTAACGCCTGCAGCTCTTGGTGGATGGCGTACAGCGCGTATTCGCTGTGATCCACGAGCAGCAGCCGGGCCGGACTCTCGCGCACGATCTGGCGGCACAACTCGCTGCCTATGCTGCCGCCGGCGCCTGTGACCAGGATGACTTTGCCTTTCAGGTTTTGGCGTATCAACTCGGGACTGGCCGCAACCGGGTCGCGGCCCAGCAAGTCTTCAATGTCCAATTCCTGGAAGTCCGCGACGGTCACCCGGCCACTGGCCAGATCGGTAAGGCCGGGCAGGGTGCGGATGCGTACGGGCAGATCCCGCAGGCTCTCGATGATCTGACGCCGGCGCTGGCGAGTCGCGCTGGGTAGTGCCAGAAGTACATCGGTAATCGCTAGATGGTCAACGAGCTTGGGCAGATCCTGGGCACTGTATACCCGGGTGCCGTTGATGCTCCGACCCGTTTTGGCCGTGTCATCATCAATGAAGCCCTGCAACTGGTACAGATGCGCGCCCGCCAAGCCGGCCGCGGTCTGCGCTCCCGCGCTCCCTGCGCCATAGATCAGCAAACGAATGGGTGCGGTGCCTGGTCTTCCCCTCAGCCAAAGCCAGCCCAGGGCGCGGCTACTGCCTACCATCAGCAGGAAGATCAATGGTTGAAGAATGCCGACGCTGCGGGGTACGCCCTCCCACTGCACGGTCAGAAGGATGGCCAGGAGAACGGCGCCATAAATGGCGACGGCTTTGCCTGTTGTGATGAGCGCGCTGATTCCGGTGTATCGAAATATCGCGCGGTAGAGCCCTTGATTCGCGAGGATGGGGATTGCCAGCAGAGGTGCCATGGCATAAACCCGCCATTGCAACCCTTCAGGCCAGTGAAGGGTGTCCAGCCGCAGGCTGAAGGCAAGCCACATGGCCAGCACACCCATCGTGACATCCAGGGCCACAACGAACAGGCGTTTGAGTGAACGGGGCCACTCGAGGATGTTGCCCGGCAGGTGCAGTCTGTGAGACATGGCGTGTTACTGCGGAGCGATGCCCGTGCGCTCGAGAATATCCCCCACCAACTCCAGCCGGACCAATGGGTTGTCGAGTTCCATCAGCCGTTGCTTGAGTTCGAGGGGGATGGGCAGCAACTCGCACCAGCGATTGGAGACCCAGCCGCAGTCGTTCAGTTGCGACGCGTCCGGGTCGATGTTCACGGATGCGTCACTGTGTCGTTCGCGCAAGGTGGCCAGTACCTGGGCAAGGGATATGGCGACGCTTCGAAGGTCTTCGGGAATGGACACGGACAGATCCGGAGCCAGTTGCTCCACATCGGCCACCCAAAGGCCATTGGGTAGATGACTGTGGCGCATCAGCCGAAAGCGCTGACTGCCTTTGCAATGCAGCAGGACCAGGCCGGGCTGAGGCGATTCGAGCCGTTCGATTGCCGCCAGCGTTCCTATCTCATGAAACCGTTCGTCGGGTGCGCCTGGTTGCCGGACTTCATTTCCTTCCGTGAGGGCCACCACCCCAAAGGGCGCTCCAGCCCGATGGCATTTGCGCACCATGTCGAGGTAGCGGACCTCGAATACGCGCAGTGCCAGCACCCCCTGCGGAAACAGAACGGTCTGCAGTGGAAACAGCGGAAGGGACGAAAGGGTGAGGGGTTGCGTCATGGGATGGGGTGTCGGTCGCTATCATCCCATGGCGCAGTCTGCTTTCGTACGCCAACCACCCCGATTCGTCTCATCCATGCTCTACCAGATTGCTTCATTTCTGCTCGACGTCATTGGCGGCCTGCTGACGGGCGCCTGCCTGCTGCGGTTGTACATGCAATGGCAGCGGGTGCCATTCTCCAATCCGATCGGCGGGCTTGTCTTTGCGCTCACCGATTGGCTTGTCATGCCGTTGCGGCGCGTGATTCCTCCGATGGGGCGCTGGGACGTCTCCAGTGTGGTCGCTGCCGGTTTGCTTCAGCTGGTGCAGTATTTTCTGCTGTGGCTCATTCTGGGCGCCGGCAGTGCCTGGGCATGGCTGCCCTGGCTGGCCCTCTTTGGATTGGTGCGGGTGGCCATCTCCGGCCTGATCGGCTTGTTGATTGTCTATGCCGTCATGTCGTGGATGCAGGCGCGCTCACCCCTTTCTGACGTGGTAGCACGGCTGTGCCAGCCCGTTCTGCGGCCGGTTCAGCGCGTGATTCCATTGGTTGGGGGCGTTGATTTGTCGCCGCTGGTCGTGCTGGTGGTGTTGCAGGTCGCCATGATCGTGCTGGGCCACTTGCAGGCGGCGGTGCTGCAGGGGTGACCTGGGGCTTGTGCAGCGCTAGAAATTGAAGTGAAAATGGCAGAATGTGCTGATGGAATCAGCGTATCCTGCTATCAAGTCAATAGTAACTGTGGGTGCGGGTGGGCGTCTAAACGACCGCGTCGGCCGGCAGGCGCTGCAGCATGGCCAGGCTGCTGGCGACGGTGTTGCGCAACTCGCGGCGGTCGCAGATGAAGTCCACGGCCCCCTTGGTCTGCAAGAACTCTGCCCTTTGAAAACCTTCGGGCAGGGTGACACGCACGGTGGATTCGATCACGCGTGGGCCGGCAAAGCCGATCAGCGCCTTGGGTTCGGCAATCACGATGTCGCCCACAAACGCAAAGCCGGCACTCACGCCACCCATGGTGGGGTCTGTCAGTACGCTGATGTAGGGCAGGCCCTTCTTGGCCAAACGGGTCAGGGCGGCATTGGTCTTGGCCATCTGCATCAGCGACAGCAGGCCTTCCTGCATGCGGGCTCCGCCCGTGGCGGTGAAGCAGATGAAGGGCACTTTCTGCTCGATCGCGGTTTCAACGCCGCGCACGAAGCGCTCACCCACGACTGAGCCCATGGATCCGCCCATGAAGTCGAATTCAAAGCAAGCCACCACGACGTTGATGCTCTTCACGGCACCGCCCATGACGATGAGTGCGTCGGTTTCGCCGGTGTTCTCCAGTGCCTCCTTGAGGCGCTCGGGGTACTTGCGGCTGTCCTTGAACTTGAGCGCATCCACGGGGAGGACTTCCTGGCCGATCTCGTAGCGGCCTTCCGGGTCGAGAAAGACATTGAGTCTCGCCCTTGCACCGATGCGGTGGTGATGACTGCACTGGGGGCAAACGTTCTGGTTCTGCTCTAGGTCCGCCTTGTAGAGCACTGTTTCGCAGCTCGGGCATTTGATCCAGAGCCCTTCGGGCACCTGGCGGCGCTCGGTCGGGTCGGTCTGCTGGATTTTTGCGGGCAGAAGTTTTTCTAGCCAGGACATGGAAGTTTCCTCTTCAAAGACGTGACTTGTCCGGCTGGTGCCGTCCTGAAACCCGTTTTATTCGGGTTGCCGAGGGCATGGGCAAGTCATGCGTGGAATGGTGGCGCGCTGCTTCTCGGAGCGCGCCCGGGCTGCATTATGCGTCGAGCGCTTTGCGCACGCCCCGCAGGAAGTCAACGGTCACGGGAACTACCTTTTCGTGGGGCTGGTCCTCGATTAGCTGGATGATGCGGCTGCCGATCACCACGGCGTCGGCCACCTTGCCAATGGCCTGGGCCGTGGCCGCGTCGCGAATGCCGAACCCCACCCCCACGGGGATGTGCACGTGCTCGCGGATGCGGGGCAGCATCTGCTCCACCGCAGCCGTGTCGAGAGCGCCGGAACCCGTTACCCCCTTGAGCGAAACGTAGTACACATAACCGCTGGCCACCTGGGCCACCTGGGCCATGCGCTGCGCGGTCGAGGTGGGGGCCAGCAGGAAGATCAGGTCCATGCCATGCAAGCGCAGGCTGGTGGCGAAGGCCTCGCACTCCTCGGGCGGGTAGTCGACGATGAGCACCCCATCGACGCCGGCGGCGGCAGCGTCGTGCACGAAGGCGCCCTGGCCGTGCATCTGGTCGTAGCGCTCAACGGGGTTGGCGTAGCCCATCAGCACCACGGGCGTGGCGCTGTTGCGCTTGCGAAATTCACGCACATGGTCCAGCACCTGGACCATGCCTACGCCCAGGCCCAGAGCCTTCTCGCCGGCCTTCTGGATGACCGGGCCGTCTGCCATGGGGTCGGAAAATGGTACACCCAGTTCAATCACATCGGCGCCTGCCTCGACCATGCCATGCATGAGGGCAGGAGTGATGTCTGCGAACGGGAAACCCGCTGTCACATAGGGAATCAGGGCCTTGCGGCCCTGCGCGCGGAGTGCGGAAAACGTGGATTCGATGCGGCTCATTTGACCACCTTGACGGCGTGCTCGCCGCCCTTGACAGATTGGCCCTGGCAACTGGGGCGGCAGAAGAAGTCGGCGCCGCTCAGGTCAGCCACGGTGCCGATGTCCTTGTCGCCGCGGCCCGAGAGGTTGACCAGGATGGATTGATCGGGGCGCATGGTTTTGGCCAGCTTCATCGCATGGGCCACGGCATGGCTGGATTCGAGGGCGGGGATGATGCCCTCGGTTCGGCACAGGTAATGGAAGGCCTCAAGCGCTTCGTGGTCGGTGATACCGACATATTCAGCGCGACCGATTTCCTGCAGCCAGGCATGCTCGGGCCCCACGCCGGGGTAGTCGAGGCCAGCGCTGATGCTGTGCGTCTCGGTAATCTGCCCATTGGCATCTTGCAGGATGAAGGTGCGGTTGCCGTGCAGAACACCCGCGCTGCCCATTTGCAGCGATGCTGAGTGCTTGCCCGATTCGAGACCTTCCCCTGCGGCCTCCACCCCGATGAGGCGCGTCTTTTCAAAGGGGATGTAGGGATGGAAGATGCCCATGGCATTGCTGCCGCCGCCCACGCACGCCACCACGGCGTCGGGCTGCTCTGCCGCAGCCTTCTGCGCCAGCAGCATTTCGGGCATCTGCTCAATGCATTCCTTGCCGATCACGCTCTGGAAGTCGCGCACCATCATGGGGTAGGGGTGGGGCCCTGCCACCGTGCCAATGATGTAGAACGTGTCGTCCACGTTGGCCACCCAGTCGCGCATGGCTTCGTTGAGCGCGTCCTTCAGGGTTTTGCTGCCCGACTCGACCGGCACCACTTTTGCACCCAGCAGCTTCATGCGGTACACATTGGGGCTTTGGCGCTTGACGTCCTCGGCGCCCATGTAGACCACGCATTCCAGGCCGTAGCGTGCGCAGATGGTGGCCGTGGCCACGCCATGCTGGCCCGCGCCGGTTTCGGCAATCACGCGGGGCTTGCCCATGCGCTTGGCCAGCATGGCCTGGCCGATCACGTTGTTGATCTTGTGCGCGCCGGTGTGGTTGAGGTCTTCGCGCTTGAGGTAGATCTGCGCGCCGCCCATTTCGCGGCTGGTGCGGGCTGCGTGATAGACCGGCGAAGGACGACCCACGAAGTGCTTGAGTTCATAGTTGAACTCGGCCAGGAACTCGGGGTCGTGCTGGTAGCGGGCGTAGGCCTCGCGCAGTTGCTCGATGGCGTGGGTCAGCGTCTCGCTGACAAAGCTGCCGCCATAGGGGCCGAAGTGGCCCGAGGAGTCAGGGTATTGGTAGGAACTCATGGGGATTCTTTGCAAGTTGTGCATCGGCCGCACGCACGGCGGCAACGAAGCGTTGAATTTTTTGAGGGTCCTTGATGCCCCGCAGGGGCTTGCCATCGGGGCCGTCGGCCTCGACGCCAGAACTCACGTCAACGGCCAGCGTGTGGCAACGCGGGCGTACTTGCAAAATGCCATCGGTCACGTTTGCAGGCGTGAGTCCACCAGACAAAACGAGATGAGAGGCTACGCTTGGTGGAAGGAGTGACCAATTGAATGCCTTGCCGCCGCCGCCATAGCCGTCGACATGGGCGTCGAGCAGGATGGCCTGGGCTTTCGAGTAATCATGGGCGTATTTTACGAGGTCGAACCGTGCCGCGCCGTCGCCAAGGGGTATGCGGGCGGCTCGCAAGAACGGCCGGGCTCCGCCCTGGGTGGCTGCAAGGCACTCCCGGGGAGATTCATCTCCATGGAATTGAACGGTAGCGCCCGCCAGCAAAGCGCAAGCAGCTATCACATTGGAAGCGCTCTCGTTGACGAACAGCAGCACAGGGGTGACGAATGGCGGCAGGCGTGTTGCCAGGGTAGCGGCTCTTTGTGCGGTGACGGCGCGGGGGCTTGCGGCGTACAGCACGAACCCAACGGCGTCCGCGCCTGCGGCCACGGCGGCATCCACGTCCTGTTCGCGTGTCAGGCCGCAGATCTTGATGCGGGTGCGGTACTGAGGGGAAGGAGGAAGGTGCTGGTTCGATGGGCTGCTCATGGCAGCCAATCATACGCAGCCGTGCGGCCAGGCAGTCCCCACTGGGGGGCGTAGACCGGGCCTTGAAAGTAGAGCCCATCGGGCGAGAAGGTGGGGGCTGCTGCATCGCGCGAATGCGCGTCCAGCACCTCGCTGATCCATGACGGTGGCTTGGTGCCCTTGCCGACCGCCACGAGGCTGCCCATGATGTTGCGAATCATGTGGTGCAAGAAGGCATTGGCCTCGAATTCAAAGCGCCAATAGCAGGCGTCGAACTCGCCTGCCGCCGACGCGCGGGGGCAAGGTGTACGGGTGATGTCGATGCGCTGCAGGGTCTTGACCGGTGATTTGGCCTGGCATGCCGAAGCTCGGAACGAAGTGAAATCATGCTCGCCCAGCAGCCGAAGGGCCGCCTGCCGCATGGCGTCTTCGTTCAGGGCGTTGAAGACCCAGCCCACCCGCCCGGCCTCGACACTCGGGCGCACCGGCGATTGCAGTAGGACGTAGGCGTAGCGCCGCGCCACTGCACTGGCGCGCGCATGAAAACCGCTGGGGACTGCGCGAGCCCATTGCACGGCGATGTCCTGAGGCAGGAAGGCATTGGTGCCGCGCACCCACGAGGCATCGGGGCGCACCAAGGTGGTGTCGAAATGCACGACTTGCATCAGCCCATGGACCCCTGCATCGGTACGGCCGGCACACAGCGTGCTCACCTGTTGCGTGGTGAAGCGGCCCAGGGCCGCCTCGAGGTGGTCTTGCACCGTGTTGCCGGAAGGCTGGCTTTGCCAGCCGTTGTAGCGCTGACCGTTGTAGCTGACCCCCAGGGCCACCCTGGTGGGGAGGCCTGGGTGGGCTGCTTGCGATGCGTCCGGGCTCACCCCGCGCATCAACCCAGGTCAGCGAGCAGGCGCTGAGCGCGTGCCTTGAGTGCGCCAGACGATTCCGCGACGACTTCTTCGATCAGCGTGCGCGCACCATCGGTGTCGCCAATGGCATTGAACTCTTCCGCCAGCGCCAGCTTGGTAGCCAGGGGATCGTCCGCTGCCTCGGAAGCTACCGCAGGAGCTGCAGCCGTGGTGGCAGCAGCAGGCTTGGAAGAGGTGCCCAGGTCGAGGGTCAGATCGCCGAGATCAAAGTCCATTGAGCCCGAATCCGGCGCGTCCTTTGCAGCGTCGCTCGTCAGCGGCATGGCCGCCGAGGGCAGCATGGTCAACTCATCGGCAGCCGGGAAGTCCAGGTCGGCCATGGGGGGCGGTGCTACGGGCGCCGGGGCGACCGAAGGGGCCTCTGCGGGCAGGGAGGGAGCCAGCAGGTCCAGCGAAGGTAGCACCGGCGGTGTCGGCGCTTCCGCAGCGCTAGCGTTGTAGCTTTCAGTAGCCGCCGCTGCAGCGGCGGCAAATCCACCGGGTGCCGCAGGCGCCTCACTCAGCGCATCGCTGGGCAGATCGAGATCAAGGTCCAGATCAAGATCGGGCGGTACGGCGGCGGCTGGGGCAGCCAGAGGGCTTGCCATCGCGGTTACGGCGGCTGCAGAAGCCACCGTTGCGGGCAAACCGGGGCGGCCGCCAGGCTGGTACAGCGCGTTCTCGGCATCGAGTTCGCGGCCCAGTTCGGCCACGCGAGCCCAGTCGGAGCCTTCGCCCTGGGTGAGCTTGAACACTTCGCTGGCCACGGCCTCGAGCGCCTTGCGGTCCTGGCGCTTGGCGTAGATTTCTGCCAGCTTGACGTGGACCGACACGCGGGCCGGATTGTGGCGAATGGCTTCCTTGAGGATTTCCTCCGCTTGCAGGTCGCGTCCGTATGCCAGATAGACATCGGCTTCGGCCACGGGGTCGACGTCGCCTCCGGCGTCGAGCTGGCTGGGCGAATAGGCCATGGACGAGCCCGTGGTCATTTCGCTGTTGGCGGTGTCAACGTGTTGTCCGCCGCTGGCGCCGAAGAATGAATCGGGTTGCAGACGGCTCTCGAGGAACGAACTGTCGACACCCGCACTGTTGCGCCGGCGTTGCACCACGCGGTACGCCCCATAGCCAGCCAGCGCCAGCAAGGCCAGCAGGCCTCCGGCCGGCAGCAACGGGTCTTCCATGAGGCCATCGATGAAGCTGGGCTCGGGTAAGGGTGCCGGCGCAGGGGCGGGTGCACGTTTAGGCGCTGGTGCCGGTGCTGGAACCGACGCTGCAGCTGCTTCCGCAGGCACGGCGGAATCGGATGCCGCCGGTGCAGGCTCGGCAGACGCACTGGCTGCGGTGGCAGCCGCGCTGGCGACCGGCTCGGATGTCGCAGGCTGCGGGACGACGACTGGGGGCTGGGTCGCTGCAGCCGTTGCGGGAGCGGTCACGGCCACGCCACTTGGCGTGCTGGCACCAGCCGCCGGAGCGACAGTGGGCGCCGAGGCGGCCGTGAGCTTGTTCAGCTCGTTGATGTTCTTCGATAGCTCGGCCAACCGCGCCGACGATTCGCTGGCTTGCTTGTCTTTGGCGAGCTGGTCTTCTGCAGCCTTATGGCCCTTGATGGAGCCCTTGGAAAGCGTGAGCTTGTCGGGGGCGGTGGTGGCAGGTTTCTTGTCTTCCACACGGGCCTGCACCGTTCCACTCGCGGAGCGCTCGGCGGCTGCCACCTCGGTGGTGGGGGCCGCCGCCGCGAGCTTGCGTCGGAAGGCGTTGAAATCGCGGCTTTGCGCGGAGAGGATTTGGCGCGCTTCGCTGGCCGGGGTGGCCTGCGCGGCGGCTTCATCGGGTATTTGCAGCACGGCACCGGCCTTCATCCGGTTGACGTTGCCCTGGATGAAGGCATCGGGATTGGCGCGCATCAGTGCCACCAGCATCTGGTCGAGCGACACAGTGGCTGGTCGGTAGGTATTGGCGATGCGACCGGCTGTGTCACCGGCCTGTACGGTGACGCCATCGGCGGGTGTGGGGCGCGGCTGGGCGGGCGTTGCGCTGCGCGGCGCGCTGGCAACTGCC
>NZ_ACQT01000129.1 GCF_000175235.1 Acidovorax delafieldii 2AN
GGCCGCGGCCCGGCGCGAGGCCCTGGCCGCCTTCGGCAACGACGAGGTCTACTTCGAGAAGCTGGTGCAGCGCGCCCGCCACGTCGAGGTGCAGATCCTCGGCGATCGCCACGGCAACGTGGTGCACCTGTTCGAGCGCGACTGCACCGTGCAGCGCCGCAACCAGAAGGTAGTCGAGCGCGCCCCCGCGCCCTACCTCGACGACGCCCAGCGCCAGGCCCTGTGCGACAGCGCCATCCGCCTGATGCAGGCCGTGAACTACACCCACGCGGGCACGGTCGAGTTCCTGATGGACGCCGACAGCGGCCAGTTCTACTTCATCGAGGTCAACCCGCGCATCCAGGTCGAGCACACCGTGACCGAGCTGATCACCGGCGTGGACATCGTCAAGGCCCAGCTGCGCATCAGCGAGGGCGGCCGGATCGGCATCACCGAGGACGATAGCGGCGCAGGCGAATCAGGCACCCATGCCAGCGGCGTGCCCGCCCAGAACAATATCCGCTTCAACGGCACGGCGGTGCAATGCCGCATCACCACCGAAGACCCGGAGAACGGCTTTCTGCCCGACTACGGCCGTTTGTCCGTGTACCGAAGTGCCTCGGGGTTTGGCATCCGGCTTGATGCGGGCACGGCCTACAGCGGCGCCGTTATCACGCCGTACTACGACTCGCTGCTGGTCAAGGTCACGGCCTGGGCGCCCACGGCCAGGGAATCGGTGCAGCGCATGGACCGTGCGCTGCGCGAATTCCGCATCCGCGGCGTGGCCTCGAACCTGCAGTTTCTCGAGAACGTGATCAACCACCCGGAATTCGCTGCCGGCACCGTGACTACGCGCTTCATCGACACCACGCCCGAATTGCTGGAGTTCGCCAAGCGGCGCGACCGCGGCAGCAAGCTGCTGGGCTTCATGGCCGGCGTCACCGTCAACGGCAATCCCGAGATGGCCGGCCGAAAGATGCCGGAGCTGCCGTTCCCCAAGCCCGTGCTGCCCCGCGTGGATCTGAGTCGTCCTGTCCCTTTGGGCAGCCGCGACCGTCTCAAGGAACTGGGACCCCAGCGATTCGCGCAGTGGATGCTGGACAGCAAACCGGTCCTGATGACCGACACTACGCTGCGCGACGCGCACCAGTCGCTGTTCGCCACGCGCATGCGCACGGCCGACATGCTGCCTATCGCTCCGTTCTATGCGCGCGAGCTGCCGCAGCTGTTCTCGCTGGAATGCTGGGGCGGCGCCACCTTCGACGTGGCTATGCGCTTCCTCAAGGAAGACCCCTGGCAGCGTCTGGCGCAGCTGCGTGAACGCGTGCCCAACATCCTGTTCCAGATGCTGCTGCGCGGCGCCAATGGCGTGGGCTACACCAGCTACGCCGACAACGTGGTGCAGTTCTTCGTCCAACAGGCGGCCGAAGCGGGCGTGGACCTGTTCCGGGTCTTCGACGCCCTGAACTGGGTGCGCAACATGCGCGTGTCCATCGACGCCGTTCTGGAGGCTGGCGCGCTGTGCGAAGGCGCCATCTGCTACACCGGCGACCTGTTCGATCCCGCACGCAGCAAATACGACCTGAAGTACTACGTCGGTATCGCCAAAGAACTGCAGCAGGCCGGCGTGCACATCCTCGCTATCAAGGACATGGCGGGCATCTGCCGACCGCGTGCCGTGGCTGCGCTGGTCAAGGCGCTGAAGGAAGAAACCGGCCTGCCGGTGCACTTCCACACCCACGACACCAGCGGCATCGCTGCTGCCTCGGTGCTGGCGGCCGTGGAGGCTGGCTGCGACGCCGTGGACGGTGCGCTGGACGCCATGAGCGGCCTCACGGCCCAGCCTAACCTCTCGGCCATGGCAGCGGCGCTGGCGGGCACCGAGCGGGACCCCGGCCTGTCGCAGCACGCGCTGCACCAGGCATCGACCTACTTCGAGGGCGTGCGCCGCTTCTACGCCCCGTTCGAGAGCGATATCCGCTCCGGCACGGCCGACGTCTACCGCCACGAGATGCCGGGTGGTCAGTACACCAACCTGCGCGAGCAGGCCCGCGCCATGGGGCTGGAGCACCGCTGGACCGAGGTGTCGCAGGCCTATGCCGACGTCAACCGGCTGTTCGGCGACATCGTCAAGGTCACGCCGACCTCCAAGGTGGTGGGGGACATGGCCCTGATGATTGTGGCCAACGACCTCACGCCCGCCCAGGTGACCGACCAGGCGCACGAGGTGGCCTTCCCCGAATCGGTGGTCTCGCTGTTCAAGGGTGAGCTGGGCTTCCCGCCCGACGGCTTCCCGCAGGAACTGTCGCGCAAGGTGCTCAAAACAGGCCCACCAGCGGCCTACCGCCCCGGCGACCACCTGGCGCCGGTGGACCTGGAGGCCGCCCGCGACAAGGCCGCGCAGGCCGGTGGACTACCCATCGAAGAAATGGACGACCGGCAACTGGCCAGCGCGCTGATGTACCCCAAGGTGGCGGCCGACTTCCACCAGCACCAGCTCAAGCACGGCGACGTGTCGGTGCTGCCCACGCCCACCTTCTTCTACGGCATGAAGCCCGGCGATGAGGTGGCGCTGGAGATCGAGGCGGGCAAGACCTTGCTGGTGAGCCTGCAGACCATCCATGAGGAAGAGGGCTTAGCCAAGGTGCAGTTCGAGATGAACGGCCAGTCGCGCATGACCAGCGTGGCGAGGGCCGGCGCGGCCACGGCGGCACAGCGCGAAACCGCGGAAACTGGCAATCCGCTGCACGTGGGCGCACCCATGCCCGGGGCCATCGTGACCGTGGCAGTGACTGCGGGTCAGCAGGTGCAGGCGGGGGCCACGCTGCTGTCGCTGGAGGCCATGAAGATGGAGACCCATATGACGGCCGAGTGCGACGGCGTGATCGAGCGGGTGCTGGTCAAGCCGGGCGACCGGGTGCAGGCGAAGGATTTGCTGGTGGTGTGGCATGCATAGCCGCCACGGCGCTATCGCGTGTTGGGTGATGAGGTCTGGTACTACCTGATCCAAACATGGAACGAAGCGGCCACATTCTTAGCGAGGATCAACTTGCTGCGGGCGCTCTGCGAATTCGAGGCAGAAGTAGCCAGCTACTTGAGGATTTGGCGCTGTACTACATACTCTTTGCAACCGGGGCACGACCGCTGGAGATTGCACGCCTGGAGGTTCGAGACTATCTTGACGCCAATGGATGCGTGCGCGTAGCTTCCGAGTTCCGATCAGAGATCGCAATCAATGGTCGGCCGCGGCCCTTGTTCTTTCGCAGTAGGAGGCTGGACGATGCGCTTTACGCATACCTTTCAGAGCGTGTCGCTGATAGGTTCACCCTTGGTGCCGACGATAACTATAGAGGGCTTCATCCAACTAGTCGGCTCTTCCTGTCATCCAGCGGCCAAGGCTTCGAAATCACCCGGCATGAAGCGAACGGTCAGAAGCAGTTCCAATGCCGTGGCATCCTAGAAACCTATCGCAAGATTTTCCGATATGCTGGGTTCGAGAACATGACGGCGCTTCGTGCGCGCCGCACTGTTGTGGCCAAACTCTATGCGAGAGGGGCGGACGAAGCGCAAGTCGGGTTGTTGTTGGGTATCGCTGAACCCAGCGCAGTGCGTGCGCAGTTTCCGCGAGACAATCCCACATTGGAGGCGTTGGTAGTCAATCTGATCTAGGTTGATCGCGTCGGACTCGCTTCAAGCTCGGTGGCGGATACGCTGACCTCCTTGATTTCTTGCGATCAGTTGGTAAGGCGTCTTGCATCGCCAGGAGTTCTATGCGAAAAGCCATCTTCCTCTTCTTTCTGCTGCTGGGCATCGGTATCGGCTACCTGCCCGCGCGCAATGACGACTGGGGCATGCGGATCGTCATGATGGCCGTAGGTGCGCTGTTCGGCGGTGCGATCGGAGGTGGCCTGTCGCAGATTGGAAAGCAAGCCTCCAATCGCCGTCGTCTTCTCACAGAAGAGGAAATCGAGCCAATCCCTGGTGGGCTTGGAACGTCAGGCCGTGACCTAGCTGCAAACTACTGGCGAGACGAAGGACATGCACCTTTCATGAAGCCTCCGCGGCCGGAACTCGGAAACCACATGTTCGATGCTGACAAGAACCTCTGACGGGACTACTTCTTCAAGGCGTCTTTGACGACTTGCTTTGCGCTCTCCACGATGGGCGCCGCATCTTCCTTGACCTGCTTGCCCGTCTGCAGCATCAGGGAGCGCTCGGAAGCCAACGTGCCATCAGGTGTCTTCGTGATCTGTGCCTTGCGGTCGAATGCCCCCTGATCGGCGGACGTGGTCGCGCGGATGCGCTCGCCTTCCTCGCGGATCGCACTTCGCACGGGCGACGGTGCTTCCACCGATGGAGCGGACGTCGGGGGGGCACCGAAGCGACGCGCCTCAGCCTGGTTGGTGTGGTGGCGCCTTGTTAGGTCGGGTGCGAGCGCGGGATCACCGGAGTTCCGCAGATGCTGGGTTTGGAGATCGCCGAACGCCGTAGGCACGGCGGTTCCATCCGAGAACACCTGTTGCGGCCGCAGGGATTGCCGCGCCAACTCCGCTTCCATCAATACGCGAGCGGAAGCGCTGGTCCCGCCATACTGCTCCGCGTACCGGGTGAACATGGCGAGGTTGTGCGGATCCTGGGCGATGTCGATCGAGATGGTCTCGCCTCGCTCATAGGCCGTTGAGACACGCTCCGCAAAGGCGCTTCGCTCCGACAGGCTGGCGTCGGCGCGTTCGGTGCGGGCAGTCGTTGATGCCAGCCGCGCCGAGAGATCCTGTGCTTCGCGGGCGTCGCTGGCGATCACGCTCATGAAGCTCTTGTCTCTGGATGCTCGATCGCCAAACTGCTTGAACTCGGCCAATTGCTCACTCGTCATGGATGCGAGGGCCTGCTGTTCTGTCTTGGAAAGGCCTGATGAGTAGGCCTTCTCAGCTATCGCATTTCCTTGAAGGCCGAAGAGGGGGGTGTTGACGCCAAGGCGTCCGGAGGCTCCAAGTGCAATGCGAGCCACCTGCGACTGTGATAGACCCGTCGAGTCAGCAACGCTCTTGCTGATCTGGTCCAGCCGATTGAGCGTTTCGCCGAACTGCTCGAAGCTGCTCGACGTGGAGCCGGTGCTGCTGCGCGACGAGCGCAGCTTGGCGGTGCCCTTGGTGAAGGCCTCCGCCAGCACGGATGACCGCTCGCTGCTGGCCGCGACCGCCTCGCTGTGCGCCGCGTCCACCTGCCGGCTCGCATCCTGCACATCCTGCTCGGACACCCGCATCGACACGACGCGCGAGGCGTAGCCTTGGTTGCGCAGCAGGCTGACCGCAGTTCTGCCAGTCAGCGCGTTGCCCGTGAAGGTATTGCCGCTCATGTCATGCTGCCAACTGCCCATGAACGCCGAGGTGCGGTTCGGCGCGAGCTGCATCTGGTCCATCGACACGTTACCCAACGATGTGTTCCCGACGGTCGATGTGGAGGTCGTGCCCGACAGGATGGCCTGCAGCCCCGACAGCCCGCCCACCAGCGCCGTCCCGAAGTTCTCCATGCGCTTGAGCGCGGCCCAGGCAATGAACGGGATGCTGATGGCCAAGTACCCCACGATGGCCTCGCCCGACAGCGCCCGCGAGTAGACGACGGATGCGGTCTGCAGGGCCAGGGCCTTCGCGCCGGTGCCGAGATCGGCGGCGGCCGCCAGATCGTAGGCCGCGTAGATCGAAGCCATGTAGTTCAGGATGGCATAGAGCGGCGGCCAAAGCTGGATCCAGATCAGGATGGCCGCATAGCCCTTGAAGGCCAGCATGGTCTCGCGCCCGCTGGTTAGCAACAGCAGCAGCACGAACAGCGGGAAGAGGGCATAGGTCACCGCCTCGATCACATTGCGGAACACCGGCAGCGCCTGCTCGGCCACCTTACCGTAGTTGAGCCACGAGGCGTTCATCTGCGCCACGGCCTGGGCCCGTCCCACGGTCAGCACCATCGCGGCCGGATCGTTGACCTTCTGGCCCACGATCTTGCCCGTGTCTTCCAGGGCGTTGAGCATGGCGTTCTGGCGGATGATGTCGGCTGCGGTGGCCGAGGCGTTGGTGATGCTGTTCTTCAGGTAGGCCTGCTGGATCTGGCCGGCGATCGCCGCCGCTGCTGCTGCGCCGGGGAGCGTGGGGTTGAGCTGGAAGGCAAGCCGCCCCTGGATGCGCTGGAGCTGCGCCGGCAGCCGGCCATTCAGGCTCAGGTAGACGTTCGGGCAGGTGTCCACGCCCACGGCGCCGCCCGAGCCCGTGAGCGTGCTGAAGCGGGCCGGATTGGGCGAGGCCATCAACGGCCAGACGTCATCCGAGGCGGAAAAGGTCGCCGGATCGAGCGTGCCGTCGATCAGGTCGTAGGTCGTGCAGTTGTGGATGAAATTGACCAGGTCGGTGCGGAAGGCCGGATCCTGGAACACCACGTTGCCAGTCTCCCGTACCAGCCGGTTGCCGAACATCAGCCCGTTCTGCTGGTAGGACAGCTCCGCAGGTAAGGCGCCGGCACCGGGGATCACCTGGAAGGCGGTCTCGAACAGGCCCGTGAGCGTGTGCCCGATGGTGCTGGTCAGGCTGCCCAGCAGCGCCACGCCGAAGGGCACGTTGTCGACCACCTTGACCGCGGAGCCGCCGGTCTTGTCCACGACGCCCACGGTCACCTTGGGCACGATCAGGATGCCGAAGACCAGCACCACCGAGCCCAGCCACTTCCAGCCCTGGAGCTTCTCCGGGGCGAAGGCATAGGCGATCAGCGCCGCGACGAAGCCGCAGAAGGCCACCGCCGCGACGGCCGAGGCATAGTCGTTGGAGGCATGGATGGCCGCGGCCGCGTTGAACACACCGAACAGGCTGTCGGCGTTCTGGTAGGCATAGATCTCCCACATGACTGTGCCGCTCCATCGGGGTCAGCGCGACAGGTACGCCGCCTGCTGGCCCAGCATGTCCATGACGTGCTGGGGCATGCTGGAGCGCAACTGCCGTTCCAACTGCTCCAGGTGGCTGGCGACAGCGCGGTAGGAGCCAACCTTCTGGTACAGCAGGTTCTTCTCCTGCGAGATCTGCAGCAGCATGGCCTGCGCGCGCTGGCGCACCTGGTTGGCCTGGTCGCGCTGGGTCTGCTGCAGCGTGTAGTCCTTGGCCAGCGCCGCTATGCCCAGGCGCAGATTGCGTTCGAGGAACACATAGGCATAGTCCGCCGCGATTACGTCGCGGTACTGGCCGATCAGGCTGTCGGCCAGGCCCGATCCCGGGATGCTGGAGCCCACCGAGAGCATCTTGTAGACCGGCTCGGTGGTCTGGTTCACAAAGCCGACCTCCGCCGAATTGTTCGGAATCGGCGTGCGCGTGGCGATCTTGTTCGCGATCGAACGCATCATGGTCTCGACCTTCGCCGTGAAGGGGATATGGCTGTAGTTCGTGTTGAGCGACACCACGTCGCAGCGCGTGTAGTCGTTGCAGCGCAGCAGATGCTGGACGACATTGGTGCCCGAACCGGCGGCCTGGCCATAGAGCAGCTGGCTGATGGAGGTGAGCGTCGGAGCGATCGGTTCGGGATCGCGCCTAGATTCCTCCGGGTAGTAGATGATGGTGCCGACCATGCTCATGATCAGCTCGCGTTCGGTGTCGTCCAGGTAGGCGCCGGTGTACTGCAGCGCCTTCCAGGTCAGGTTGCCGACGAAGGGCGCCTTGTTGCGCACCTCGGCATTTCCCGACGATCTCGCCGACGAGAGGATGCTGGGCCGGTCGGTGCCGCAGCGCTTGCGTGCCGCATCCCGGTCGCTCTCCAGCCCCATGTCGATCGCGAGATCGGCGCAGGTCTCCTGCGAGCTGTAGCCGACGGCCTCGGCCGCTGTACTGACGATGGCTTTCGCGGTTTCGCAGGAGTTGATGCGGGCGTTGTTGATCCAGGTCTCCAGGCCCTTGGCCCATTTGGTCAGTCCACCGAGCAGGGGTGAGACCGCTTCCAGCGCGAGCTGGAACGCGATGCCGGGCAGGGCCGCCGTGATGTTGCGCAGCATGTTCTTGAACTCCTGCGCGGAGATGTGGCTGAAGCTGCCGCCGAACACGTCGATCCCGCCGCAGCCTGCTTTGGCGCTGGGGAACTGGATGGCCGCGAGCTGGTACACCTTGTTCGGCGAACGCATCATCAGATTGCCGCCGGTGTATGTGTTGTAGGTCTGACCGCGGAATGCGCCCGGCGCCGTGTAGTTGCCGATGGCCCCGAGGTTGTTGAACATGTCGTTGACTTCGCTGTTGAGATCGGCGCGGCTGGGCATTGCGGTGCACAGCAGCGACAGTGCGGCTGCCGTGACGGCCACCTTGCGCGCAGGAAGAGTGTGGGAGCGGATGGGCATGGAGACCTCCTAGGGAAGCGCCAGGCGCTGGGTGGCGCCGGGCAGCATGGCTTCACCAGCCGGCGACGCGACCGTGGCAATCCGTTCCAGCAGTTGCGACTCGGACAGCACACCGAACCCGATCGGGCTGATCTTTCCGGTGAAGGGCTGGGCCAGGAACACTGCCGGTACCTGGGTCACCTTCAGCGCGGTGGCGATGCCGTTGTCGGGTCGCGCCTTGGGGAAGCCCGGCATTGGGCCGCCGTCCACGCTCACGGCCACCACTTGGATGCCGTGGCGCGCCTCGAAGGCCTGCAGGGTCGGCGCGAAGGCGTGGCAGTAGGGGCAGTCGCTGCGGTAGAAGAAGAACAGCACGTGGTCGCGTCCCAGCGATTCGACGGAGGTGGAGCGGTCCGAACGCTGCTGCTGATCGAAGACCTCCAGCGCCTGGGCGTTGACCGGACGGCCCTGCAGCGTCGGATCGAGCTCCGGTGTGGCCCAGGCCACGCGCTGCGCCACGTCGGCGAAGTAGGAGGCCCGGTTCACCACCTGCATCTCCAGCTCCATGTAGCGCCGCACGTTGGCCTCGGTCGGCCGCATGATCGCGATGTTGCGCAGCTCCTCGAGGGTCTTCTGCAGGCGCTCGAACTCGACCAGCTCGGGCGGGATCGGCGGCGTGGACGGCCGGGCAGGGATGGCGGGCGCGGGCCGGGCGGTGGGCGCGGGCTCTTCCGAAGGTGGATCCTCGTAGAAGTGCCAGCCGCGCCAGCCGTCGGACCAGTAGGGGCGCAAGGAGTCACCCGGGGGGGCTGGCGCAACGACCTGCGCGGAGGCCATGCCCACCACCAGGGCGGCGATGAAGACCACCGCAGCGGCCAGGATCGAAGGGAGACGCACGCGCATGGCCATTCCCTCAGAGCAGCGACTTGGGCGGCAGGCCCGTGGCGCAGTAGTTGATGCCGAACTCGATCGTCTGCTTCCGCGGCGCCTTGGCGCCCGGGAGGCGCACTCCTTCCTGCCAGAAGAGCACCTTCAGCCGGCCGCAGCCCGGCTCCCGGTAGCGCCGTTCGGTGGAGACGTCGATGTAGATCGGCGACGTGGCCTCGAAGCGCTTCGTGATGGCGTCCGCAATGTCCCCGGCAAGGACGCCGTGGGCCGTGCCGTCGGTGGACTGCAGGGCGGCCAGCAGGACGGGGCGCGCGTCCGGGACTGGCGTGCGCACCGGCTCGGCGTGTGCGGGCATGCCCAGGAGGCACATGGATGCCGACGCAGCGGCGCAAACGATGCGTATACGGGTGTTCATTGGCATCTCCCTTCCCCGTAGTAGCAGTTGCTCGCACGGCCCGCGTTGCCGCCCTGGATCGCGCCGACGTTGGGCAGCCTGGGCACGATGGAGGCATAGAACTCGGTCAGATCCATGCGCGAGAAGTCCAGCGACTGCAACTGGGCGATCGTGAAGCCCGAGCAGTCCGGCATCTCCGCCGTACCCCACCACTTCATGACCTGCAGTCGGCCCTGCTCGTTGATGATCCGGGCCAGCACCGAGTTGAAGCAGCACTTCGTGGTCGTGTGCTCGATGCAGGACACGCACTTGCCCAGGATCCGCAGGCAGGACGAGCAGTAGGTGCCGACCGTGTGGCACAGCTTCGCGCCTTCCTTCATGGCGAGCTTTCCCTCATCCTCGTTGCAGGACATCATCGACATCACGATGTAGATGACGACCGCGATCACCAGGCTCCACGGATCGAAGGCAATCACCACGCTCTCGCCGGAGTAGAGGACGGCGGATCCCGCCGGCAGGGCCGTGCCGTTGACGGCCACGGTGACGCCATAGCTGGTGAAGCTGCCGGAGAATCCCCCGCCTGTCAGCAGCGCCGACAGTCCCTGGTAGACGAACTCGCGGTTGCCGGCGTTCATGAGCGTGTCGTAGACCAGTCGCGAGCCGACGCCGTAGACGCTCTGGTTACTCATGCCCGAGCCGGCCGAGTCGACGTAGCAGCAGTTCTTCAGCAAGCGGTCGCGGCAGGCGTTGGCCTCGCCCTTGAAAACCTGCAGGTTGTCGGTGTCGAGATAGACACCGGCCTGGCGCCCGGCTTCGAGGAACGACATGGACCGGGCGAAGTCGGCATCGTTGGTGTACGCCGTGTTGAAGCAGTTGCCCGCGATGCAGAAGACGTTGGCCGGGCAGTTGCTCGCTGTCACCGTGGAGCCCGGCGCCACCGGGCAGGTGTAGCGGTTCTCGGTGATCTCGCAGGCACCGGTGGCAGAGTTGGCTTGCCGGCAGCTTGTGCCCGCCGGCGTGCAGCCGGCCGCGGCCAGCGGCGCGCATTCGTCGGTGGGCGCGCCGTACTGGCACGA
>NZ_ACQT01000128.1 GCF_000175235.1 Acidovorax delafieldii 2AN
GGCGGGGCGCCGAGGGGCGTTGAGGGGAAGAGGGGTGGCTCATGGATAATCCGATTTTACAAACCCGCCCTGCCCGGCGCGGGCCGTTTCCAAAGCCCTGTCCATATTGCCCGACGTGCCCCGCCGCCAGCCTTCTCTCGTGCAGCCCACCCCACCTCTCAGTCGGCCTGTGTCGCGCACCGCTGCGCGCGCCCGCCGGCCGGGGCTGCATCCCCTGGCGTATGCCGTGGCGCTGGCGTGGTGTGGCGTGCCGCTGGCCGCCCTGGCTCAGAGCGACGCACCGAGCGCCTGGGATGCGCCGCCCGCGCTGCGCCGCAGTCCGCAGCTGCAGGAAAGCATTCCCGCCGAGGTGCGCCCCCAGTTGCCGGTGTTTGTCTCGGGCGACAGCATCTCGGGCCAGCCCGACGTGAAGGCCGTCATCGAAGGCAATGCCGAACTGCGCCGTGGCGATGCGGTGATCCATGCCGACCGCCTGGAATACACCGTGCCCGACGATCTGGCCAAGGCGCAGGGGCGCGTGCGCATCAACCGCGCCGGCAATACCTACGACGGCTCGGCGCTGGAGTTGCACGTGGATGCCTTCGAGGGCTTTTTCAGCGACGCGCACTACCGCTTCCTGCAGACCAGCGCCCACGGCGACGCCACCCGCGTGGATTTCCTGGACCGCGACCGCGCCGTGGTGCACAACGCCACCTACACCACCTGCCAGAAAGACGACTCGGCCACCTGGGAGCCCGATTGGGTGCTGCGCGCGCGCACCATCCGCCTCGACAATGAAGAAGAGGTGGGCACCGCCGAAGGGGCCGTGCTCGAATTCAAGGGCGTGCCGGTGCTGCCGGTGCCGCACATTTCGTTTCCGCTGTCGGACAAGCGCAAGTCCGGCCTGCTGCCCCCCACCATCGGCCTGGACAGCCGCAGCGGCATGGAATACATCCAGCCCTATTACTGGAACATCGCCCCCAACCGCGATGCCACGCTGCGCGGCGCGATCATGTCCAAGCGCGGCATCGATCTCGGTGGCGAGTTCCGTTACCTCGAAAACGACTACCGCGGCCTGATCGACGCGAACATCATGCCCACGGACACCCTGCGTGACCGCATGCGCTGGAGCTATACGGCGCAGCACCAGGGCATGTTCAGCACGCCGCTGGGTGGCGTGGGACTCAACCTCAACCTCAACCGGGTGAGTGACGACAATTACTGGCGCGACTTCGGCCGTGCCGCACTGCCGCTGCGCCAGCGCCTGCTGCCCAGCGACATGACCCTTTCGTGGGCTTCGGGCGAGATGTCGGCCCAGCTGCGCACGCTCAAGTGGCAGACGCTGCAGGACGTGACCGCGCCCATCGTGCCGCCCTACGACCGCATGCCGCAGCTGCAGTGGCGCTATACACCCACCAGCCTGGGCGGCGGGTTCGATGCGGGCGTGGAGCTCGACACCACGCGCTTCGAGGCGGCCCGGGCGCTCACCGGCCAGCCCAACGCCGATCGCAGCTATGCCATGGCGCAGATCAGCCGGCCCTTTCTGTCACCCGGCGGATTCATCACGCCGCGCCTGCAACTGCATGCCACGCAGTACCGCTTCGACAGCCCGCTGGCCAACGGCGCGCAGTCGGCCAGCCGCACGCTGCCCACGTTCAGCCTTGACAGCGGACTGGTGTTTGAGCGCGACACGCGCTTTCTGGGCCGCGACTTCATGCAGACCCTGGAGCCGCGCGCGTTTTACACCTACACGCCCTATCGCGACCAGCACCTGCTGCCGGTGTACGACACCGCGGCCAATGATTTCAATTTCGCCACCATCTACACCGAGAACGCTTATGGCGGCAACGACCGGCTGGCGGACAACAACCTGCTGACCATGGGCGTGACCACGCGCCTGCTCGACCCAGCCACCGGGGCCGAAGCCGTGCGCCTGGGCATTGCCCAGCGCCTGCGCTTCTCGGACCAGAACGTCACGCTGCCTGGCGGAACGCCCATCAGCGAGCGCCTGTCGGATGTGCTGCTGGGCGCCGGCATCAACTGGACGCCGCAGTGGGGCTTCGACTCCACCGTGCAATACAACCCGAAGACCCGGCGCTCCATCCGTTCCACGGTGGCCGCCCGCTACAGCCCCGGCAGCTACCGCACCATCAGCGCTGCCTACCGCCTGCAGCGCGGCACCAGCGAGCAGATCGACGTGGGCTGGCAGTGGCCGCTGGCCGCCCTGTGGGGTGGCGAGGGCGCCGGCGCCAACGGCCCCGAGCGTGCCAAGGGCCAGGGAGCGGGCCGCTGGTACACGGTGGGCCGCCTCAACTACAGCCTGCAGGACCGCAAGCTGGTGGACACCGTGGTGGGCTTTGAGTACGACAGTTGCTGCTGGATCGGCCGCGTCGTGCTCGAGCGCCTGCAAAGCAGCGTTTCGTCCTCCAACACGCGTCTGCTGTTCCAGATCGAGTTCGTGGGCTTCTCGCGCTTGAGCCTGGGCTCCAGCCCCCTCGATACCCTGAAGCGCAACGTGCCGCGCTACCAGTACCTGCGCGAGCAGGTCAGCACCCCCAGCCGCTTCAGCAACTACGACTGACCTCACACACCATGAACCACCGTGTCATTGCCCTGGGCCTTGTGTGCCTGGCTTCCTTCGTGACCCAGGGCGCTGCGGCGCAAGGGCTGCGCCCCTCCGGTGGCGCCGGCGCGGGCCTGTCGCGCGGCCCGGCTACAGCCCCTTCGTACACCCTGCCCGCGCCGGGCACGGGCAGCGCATTGCGATCGGCCGACTTCATCGTCGCCGTGGTCAACTCCGAGCCCGTCACCAACAACGAGGTGCGGGCCCGCGCGGTGCGCGTCGAGCAGCAGATGGCGCAGCAGGGCAGCCCCCTGCCGCCCCGCGACCTGCTCGCGCGCGAAGTGCTCGAACGCCTGATCGTGGAGAAGATCCAGCTGCAACTGGCCCGCGAAGGCGGCATCCGGGTGGATGACTATGCCGTGGGCCAGGCCGAGGAAAGCGTGGCCAAGCAAAACCGCGTCAGCGTGGACGAGATGCACCGCCGCCTCGCCGCCGATGGCATCAGCAAGGAGCGTTTTCGCGAAGAGCTGCGCAACCAGCTGCTGCTGCTGCGCCTGCGCGAGCGTGACGTGCAATCGCGGGTGCGGGTGAGCGACCTGGACGTTGACCAGTACCTGCGCGAACAGCAGGCCGGCGCCGATGCCTCCAAGCTCGAGATCAACCTGGGCCACATCCTGGTGGTGGTGCCGGAAAACGCCACCCCGCAGCAGGTCGAGGAACGCAGAGTCCGCGCCCAGCAGGCCGCCGACAAAGTACGCGCCGGTGAAGATTTCGCCGCGGTGGCCCGCGAGTTCTCGGACGCCGCCGAGGCCAAGACGTCGGGCGGATTGCTGGGCCTGCGCCCCGCCGACCGCTACCCCGAGCTTTTCGTCAGCGCCACGGCGCAGTTGCCCCTGGGCGGCATTGCCGGGCCGGTGCGTTCGCCCGCAGGCTTTCACGTGCTCAAGCTCGTCGACAAGACCTCGGCCGGAGTGCCCACCGTGGCCATCCAGAGCCATGCCCGCCACATCCTGCTGCGCACGGGGCCCCAGCTCACCGAAAGCGCCGCTGCGGCGCGGCTGGCCGACTACCGGCGCCGCGTGCTCGCGGGCCAGGCCGACTTCGCCGAGCTGGCGCGTGAGCATTCGCAGGACGGCAGCGCCAAGCAGGGCGGCGACCTGGGCTGGTCGAATCCCGGCCGCTATGTTCCGGAATTCGAGCAGGCCATGAATGCGCTCAAGCCCGGCGACGTGAGCGAGCCCCTGGTGTCGCGTTTCGGCGTGCACCTCATCCAGTTGCTGGAACGCCGCGAGACCAAATTGACCCAGCGCGAGCAGCGTGACATGGCACGCGACACCGTGCGCGAAAAGAAGGTCGAGGAAGCCTTTGCCAACTGGATGCAGGAGCTGCGGGGCCGCGCCTACGTCGAATACCGCGAAGCACCGCAGTGACCCTCGCCCTTGCGCCGCGCGCGCCCCGGCCTTGCCGCACCGGCGATGCGCCGGCGGCGGCCTCCGTTCTTGCCGCCATCACCGCAGCGTAGCCGCCGTATGAAACACATTCCCCGCAAGCGCTTCGGCCAGCATTTCCTGTCGGACGGCGGCATCATTGATGCCATCGTGTCCGCCATCGCGCCACAGCCCGGCCAGCCCATGGTGGAGATCGGGCCCGGGCTTGCCGCCCTCACCCAGCCGCTGGTGGAACGCCTGGGGCGTCTGACCGTGATCGAGCTCGACCGCGATCTGGCCCTGCGGCTGCGCCTGCACGGGCAGCTCGAGGTCATCGAATCCGACGTGCTCAAGGTCGACTTCACGCAACTCGCCCGCGACATGCACGTTGCGCGGCTGCGCGTGGTGGGCAACCTGCCTTACAACATCTCCACGCCCATCCTCTTTCATCTGCTGGACCATGTGCAGGTGATCGAAGACCAGCATTTCATGTTGCAAAAGGAAGTGATTGACCGCATGGTGGCCGCACCCGCCACGGCCGACTACGGCCGCCTGTCGGTGATGCTGCAGTGGCGCTATGCCATGGAAAACGTGCTGTTCGTTCCGCCCGAGAGCTTCGATCCGCCACCGCGCGTGGACAGCGCGGTGGTGCGCATGGTGCCCTGGGCGGAGCCCGTCGCCGTGCCGCCCGCGCTGCTGTCCGAACTGGTCCAGGTGGCCTTCAGCCAGCGCCGCAAGCTCCTGCGCCATACGCTGGGGCGCTGGCTCGAGGGCCGTGGTTTTGGCGGCACGTTCGACACCCAGCGCCGTGCCGAAGAAGTGCCCGTGCAGGAGTACGTTGCGCTGGCCTTTTCACTGCATCAAAAAGCATAGCGCCCAGCGCTTGTTCGACAAGCGCCAGGACCACTTTTTGACACAGTATTGGATGCCCGGAGTGCGCGTGACGGCTGGCCCGCCGGAGCGTCGCGCGAGGGACCCCGTGAGGGCCGGGCTCAGGCAGCCGTCAGCCAGTAACTCGCGTTGAAAGGGCTGCTCATGCGCAGCGCCAGGGGCGAGATGTCGACCAGCTTGTCGGTGGGCATCTTCTCGGAGGTTTCGGGGTCGATCTCGATGCCTTGGACTGCTGCCGCGGGCGTAGCCTCGTTCGCCCGTTCTGCTTGGCTGGTGGTTGCAGAACGGGCTACAGAAAAGAATAGAAACACCGGAAGGGAATCTTGCGGTCGCCCCAGAAGTCCGCCGCGTCGCGGAAGATGTCGAGCAGCTGCTCGCGAGCTTCCTTGTCGAACTTGCCCGTGGCAGGGATTTGCTCCAGCACCACGATGAAGCCCGGCTGCGGGCCCGACTTGTGCAGGGGATCGGTCATGCAGTCGTAGAGCGCGTCGAAGTTCTTGCCGAAGTGCGACGGGAAGGTGAACTGCGCGGCAATCAGATCCAGCACGTCCTGTTTGGATTGGGCGTGGGCCAGGTTGGCATACAGAAAATGGTGGCCAAGAACCCCTGCGGCCTCTTGCAGATCCTGCACGCGGAACGCGCGAATGGATTGCACGATGTTGGTGCGCACGCCGCGCAGGGGCGTTTCCAGGTCTTTACGAAGGGGCGTCTGCATCTCCGTTGCTCTTTCTTTATAAGGTCCAAAAACTTCTGGCTGACCGCTCACCCGCAGGATGCTGGTTTCGGGTCGGGAATACAAGGGGGATCGCTGTACGCCATCCGGGTTGGGGCGGGCGTGCAACATATCGGATATCAATCGACAATCTTGCGAAAACTGGCGTAGTGGTCGCCGGTGTAGTAGCAGGCGTCCGGCAACCGGGGCTTGCCGCCGCAGACGATGCGCCGGGCCCCCCGGTCGCGGGCACCAGGGGTTCTGACGGTGTACTCGCGGTAGTAGCCGCGCGGGTGGGCGGGCAGTATCCGCTCGCGGTTGCCAAAAACGCTTCCGTCCTTGTCATGCGCAAAGGGGCCGCCACTGAGGATCAGCGCGTAGGTGGTGCGACCCTGGGGGGGGAGTTCCGCCACGGCGATGGATGCCATGGAACCATCGGTGGACGGGGATTTTCGGGCGTGTCCGGCAACCGGTACCAGTACGAACGCAACACCCACAACACACAAAACCCCTGCTTTTCGCAGGTGGGCGGCAACAGCCTTGAGCATCAACGACACCTTTCGGAAACTACGGGTTAACCCGAAATTTCAACGAGCTAGTGTCGCTCAAAGCCCCCCAAAAAGCAAGCGTCTGCACAAAGATTGGGCAGACGCTGAGGGCTTTCCGGCTGCACTAAAGTTAGTGCTTGCTTATTGGTTGGTGCTTATCGCGTGGCGCTTGCGTCCGCCACGGTGAGAGCCGTCATATTGACAATCCGGCGCACGGTGGTGCTGGCCGTCAGGATGTGCACTGGCTGGGCCGCCCCCAGCAGCACCGGGCCAATGGCGATGTTGCCGCCGGCCGCGGTCTTGAGCAGGTTGTAGGAAATGTTGGCCGCATCGATGTTGGGCAGCACCAGCAGGTTGGCGTCGCCCACCAGCGTGCTGTGGGGCATGAGCGCGGCGCGTGCCTTGCCGTCCAGCGCCACGTCGCCGTGCATTTCGCCATCCACCTCGAGCCAGGGGGCCTGCATGCGCAGCAGCTCGAGGGTCTGGCGCATCTTCACAGCGCTGGGCTGGCTGCTGCTGCCGAAGTTGGAGTGCGAGAGCAGTGCCGCCTTGGGCTTGATGCCGAAGCGCATCATTTCTTCGGCCGCCATCACGGTGATCTCTGCGAGCTGCTCGGCCGTGGGGTCGTAGTTGACGTGGGTGTCCACCAGGAACACCTGGCGGTCGGGCAGCATGAGGCCATTCATGCAGGCATAGGTGTTGACGCCGGCCCGCTTGCCGATGACCTGGTCGATGTACTGCAGGTGGTGCGTTGTATGGCCCCAGGTGCCGACGATCAGGCCATCGACTTCGCCCTTGTGCAGCAGCATCGAGCCGATCAGCGTGAGGCGGCGGCGCATCTCGATCTTGGCGATCTGTACCGTGATGCCCTTGCGCTCGCCGATGCGGTGGTAGGTCTGCCAGAAGTCGCGGTAGCGGTGGTCCTGTTCGACGTTGACGACGTCATAGTCCTGGCCTTCCTTCAGGCGCAGGCCGAATTTCTCGATGCGCTGGGCGATGATGGCCGGGCGGCCGATCAGCGTGGGCCGGGCCAGGCGTTCGTCCACCACGATCTGCGCGGCACGCAGTACGCGTTCTTCCTCGCCCTCGGCATAGGCCACGCGCTTCTTGGTGGCGGCCTTGGCGGCGGTGAAGATCGGCTTCATGGTGGTGCCCGAGGCATACACGAAGGTCTGCAGGTGGTCGCGGTAGGCGTCCATGTCCGCAATGGGGCGCAGCGCCACGCCGCTGTCGGCGGCAGCCTGCGCCACCGCCGGCGCGATCATCATCATCAGGCGCGGATCGAACGGCTTGGGGATGAGGTATTCAGGGCCAAAGGCCAGGGGCTCGCCCACATAGGCCGCCGCCACCACTTCGCTTTGCTCCGCCTGGGCCAGCTCGGCGATGGCGTGCACGGCGGCGATTTCCATCTCCATCGTGATGGTGGTGGCGCCGCAATCGAGCGCGCCGCGGAAGATATAGGGGAAGCACAGGACGTTGTTGACCTGGTTCGGATAGTCCGAGCGGCCCGTGGCCATGATGGCGTCGTCGCGCACTTCCTTCACGTCTTCGGGCTGGATCTCGGGGTTGGGGTTGGCCAGCGCGAAGATCAGCGGCCGCGCGGCCATGCGCTGCACCATGTCTTTCTTGAGCACCCCGCCCGCCGACAGGCCCAGGAACACATCGGCGCCCGTGATCACCTCACCCAGGGTGCGTGCGTCGGTCTTTTGCGCGAAGAAGCGCTTGTCTTCGTCCATCAGCTCGGTGCGGCCTTCGTAGACCACGCCTGCGATGTCGGTCACCCAGATGTTCTCGCGCGGAATTCCCAGCTTGACCAGCAGGCCCAGGCAGGCCAGCGCCGCGGCGCCCGCGCCCGAGGTCACGAGCTTGATGCTCTTCAGGTCCTTGCCCGCCACTTTCAGGCCGTTGAGGATGGCCGCACCCACGGTGATCGCCGTGCCGTGCTGGTCGTCGTGGAAGACTGGAATCTTCATGCGCTCGCGCAGCTTGCGCTCCACGTAGAAGCAGTCGGGGGCCTTGATGTCTTCGAGGTTGATGCCGCCAAAGGTGGGTTCGAGGGCGGCGATGATCTCGACCAGCTTCTCGGGGTCTTTCTCGTTGATTTCGATGTCAAACACATCGATGCCGGAGAACTTCTTGAACAGGACGGCCTTGCCTTCCATCACGGGCTTGCCGGCCAGCGGGCCGATGTCGCCCAGGCCCAGCACGGCGGTTCCGTTGGTCACCACCCCCACCAGGTTGCCGCGGCTGGTGTACTTGAAGGCGGCGTTGGGGTCTTTGACGATTTCTTCGCAGGGTGCGGCCACGCCGGGCGAGTAGGCCAGCGCCAGGTCGTGCTGGTTGACCATCTGCTTGGTGGCAGCGATGGCGATCTTGCCGGGCTTGGGGAGTTCGTGGTACTCGAGAGCTGCCTTGCGCAGGAGCGCGCGCTTGTCGGGAAGAGGGTTGTTTTTGTTGTCGGCCGTGGTGTTCTCGGGCATCAAGCGTCTCCAGCTTTCAGTAAGTGCCGGGGTCCGCGGTTGATGTGCTCCGGGCGGGCCGTCAGCTTTGTTAGGGGAGGTGCATTGTAGGCTTCGTCCCGTGGAAACCCTAGTACGAAGATCTGCTTATGCGGCGAAACACCTGTTCACCAAAGGATCGAATGGTGGAGCGGGCCACCCGGCATGGCGGCAGTAGCGGTCGGGGCGGTCCGCCCACTACCGCACCCCCCGCGCACATGCAAACGGGCGACGGCTGGGGTGAAAGGCCGCTTGCGGCAGATTCAACGCCAAAATGGCCTGTAGTGCTCACCCAGTGAGTGCTAATAGCTATCGATAAGATAGCTGGTGGCTACGCCAGTGCGGGCTTCAGGCCGTTTCCGCCAGCGCGTCGCCCAGCGCGTTGACCAGGCGGTCGATCTCGGCCTTTTCGCTGATGAAGGGTGGCGCCAGCTGGATGGTGTCGCCTCCGTAGCGCACGTAGAAGCCCTTCTTCCAGCAACTCATGGCGATCTCGTAGGGGCGGCGGGCCGGTTCGCCTGGCAGGGCGGCAATCGTGAAGCCCGCGGCCAGGCCGAAGTTGCGGATGTCCGCCACATGCTTGGCGCCCTTGAGGCTGTGCACCGCTTCTTCAAAATATGGCGCCAGCGCCTGCACGCGGCCGATCATGTCTTCCTTTTGCAGGATGTCGAGCGCGGCAATGCCCGCCGCGCAGGCCACGGGATGGGCCGAATAGGTGTAGCCGTGCGGGAATTCGAGCATGTAGTCGGGGCCGCCCGCCGCCATGAAGGTGTCGTAGATCTCCTTGCTGGCCACCACGCCGCCCAGCGGCTGTGCGCCGTTGGTGACCTGCTTGGCGAAGTTCAGGATGTCGGGCGTCACGCCGAAGGCCTCGGCGCCGGTGAACGCGCCCGAGCGCCCAAAACCGCTGATCACCTCGTCAAAAATCAGCAAGATGTTGTTTTGGGTGCAGATCTCGCGCAAACGCTGCAGATAGCCTGCAGGCGGAATCACCACGCCGGCTGAGCCCGAGAAGGGCTCGACGATGACGGCCGCGATGTTCGAGGCATCGTGCAGTGCGATCACGTCGAGCAGGCGGTCGGCCAGTTCCTTGCCCGTGGGCGGCAGGCCCCGGTGGAACGAACCTGCGGGCGGCTGGGTGTGGGGCAGGTGGTCGGCCTCGACACCCTGGCCAAACAGCTTGCGGTTGGCGCCGATGCCGCCCACCGAGATGCCGCCAAAGTTCACGCCGTGGTAGCCCTTTTCGCGGCCGATCAGGCGCGTCTTGCTGGCCTGACCCTTGGCGCGCCAATAGGCGCGGGCCATCTTCAGCGAGGTGTCGGCCGATTCCGAACCGGAGCCGGTGAAGAACACATAGTCGAGCCCGGCAGGCGTCAGCGCCTTGACGCGGTTGGCCAGTTCGAACGACAGGGGGTGACCGAACTGGAAGGCGGGGGCGTAATCCAGCTTCATCGCCTGCTTGCCGATGGCCTCGGCGATCTCGCGGCGGCCATGGCCCAGCCCAGAACACCACAGGCCCGAAAGGCCATCAAAGATCTTGCGGCCCTCGCTGTCGGTGAAATAGGCGCCGCTGGCCTCCACGATCATGCGCGGGTGGGCCTTGAACTGGCGGTTGGCCGTGTAAGGCATCCAGTGCGCGTCGAGCCACTGGGCGTCCATGCGGGGCGCGGCGCCAGCGGCGGGGGTGTCGATGGGGGCAAAGCTCATGGGAAGTCTCCGGTACAAACAGCGGCCCCAGCCGGGGCACGGGCCCGCCATTGTTGCCCCAGCTGCCAATTGCTCAAAGAAAGCAATATCAATGTTCACTTGCTGTTTTATGCAAGTATTGGTCGATCCCGCCGTGCATCGATGGCGATGGGTATAGCTATTAAATGCATAGCTGCTTGCGCTTTTACAGTAAGCGCAAAGGCCTGCTTCTGCACAAAATCGCGCTGTTGCCTTGCTTACAATTTGGCCATGCGCAGGCCCAACCCCTTCCGATGCGCCAGCGTGGCCCGGCGCTGGCTGGCGGTGACTTGCCTGCTGGCCGCGCCGCTGACCGGGGCCAGGTCCGAAGCCTTGCCAACAGCAGCCCCGACCCGCATCGACATCGGCGTGCTCGCCGTGCTCGATGGCGAGGACACGCGGCGCCTGTGGCAGCCGCTGGCCGACGGGCTGAC
>NZ_ACQT01000127.1 GCF_000175235.1 Acidovorax delafieldii 2AN
CGCCGCCGCACTGCTGGCGGTGCCCGCCGACCTGCCCTCGACGGTGTTGCTCAACCGCCCCGATGTGCGTGCGGCGGAATACACCCTGCGCGGCGCCTACGCCAGCATCGGCGCGGCGCGTGCCGCGTTCTTCCCCAGCATCACGCTCACGGCGTCGGCCGGCACCGCGAGCAATGCGCTGTCGGGGCTTTTCGACGGCGGAAACGGCACCTGGAGCTTTGCCCCCCAAATCCGCCTACCCATCTTTGATGCGGGCCGCAACCGCGCCAACCTCCGGATCGCGGAAACGGCACGCGACACGGCCGTTGCCCAGTACGACAAGGCCGTGCAGACCGCATTCCGCGAAGTGGCCGATGCCCTGGCCGACCGCGCCACCCTGGCAGAGCGCCTGCAGGCGCAGCAGTCGCTGCAAGCCGCCACCCAAAAGGCACTGCAGCTGTCCGAAGCGCGCTACCGCCTGGGGGCTGACAGTTACCTGCCGGTGCTGGACGCCCAGCGGGCGCTCTACACCGCGCAGCAGACGCTCATTGGCCTGGCACTGGCCGAGCAGGCCAACCGCATCACGCTGTACAAGGTGCTGGGCGGCGCCTGGGCCGATGCACCAGCGGGTGGCAGCGCCGCAACACCCGCGCCTTGAGTCTGGGCAATGGGTGCGCGTGGGCGGCACCCTGCGACACAATGGTTGCGGACGCCAGCCCTTTCGCGTGCCGTTTCCCTGCGGCAGGGGCTTGCGCACCAAAGGAACGCCATGCTCCATTGCCCCGGCTGGCCCAGCCGTCCTCGCACGCCTGTTGATCTGATCCAGTGCGTCGCACTGCTGCTGTGCTGCGCCTCGCTGGGCATCGCCCACGCCGACGAGCCGCAGGCGCCCTCGCTCTACCTTGAGGCCGGGCACACCCTGCGCAGCGACACCGGCACGCACCTGCGCACCCTGGGCCTGCGCCTGCCGCTGCAGCACACCTTCTGGCAGGGTCGGATCAGTACCCACCTCGACATGTACCTGAGCGACTGGGCCTCGAAGGCCGCGCCTCCCGCGGGCGGCCACACCACCCAGGTGGGCGTCGTACCCATGTTCCGCTACCGTTTCGACGAAGGCCGCTCGCGCTGGTTCGTGGAAGGCGGCATCGGCCTTTCGTACTTGAACGGCACGTACCACGCGGCGTCAGGCAGCTTCAGCAGCCGCTGGAACTTCAGTGACCACATCGGCGTAGGGCGCAATTTCGGTACCCGGCAGCACCACGAAGTCAGCCTGCACGCCAAGCATGTCTCGAACGCGGGGCTGCGCAAGCCCAATCCTGGCGAGACCTTTTTGCAACTGCGCTACGGTTATCGCTTCTAGTCCCCCCACCCCGTCCGCCGGCTGCGCTGTGGCCCGCAATGCTGGGGCAGACCGCTGAGAGCAATGGTTGCCGCACCCTGTGCAAACGGGGTGGGCGCCTGTCTTGGCAACCCGAGGAAGGCGCCCCCGCGGCTCCATACGCGCTTGCGCGCCCGGCATGCACGCCCGAGTGCCAAAGCGCTCCCGGGTGCTGCTCACCGCCCGTTACAAGCTTCCGGGCAGTCCTGGCACCCGCCCGTCGCGCCTTCCTTATCCGCCACGGAGCCCAGCCAGTGGCGCGCTCGTTCGCCAGGCCCCACGTTGCGAGGTCCGCTTCGCATTGAACGACGAGCCGGTTGATCGGCTGCAGGCCTCACCGGGGGCCAGCCAGGTGGTGCAAAGAGAACCAGACCGGTGCATGGCGATCCCGCCTCGCCCATGCGACCGCAGCCCCCGCGCACTGGCACCGCCGCGCACCAACCTGGCCCGCACGTTCACCGCCCATGCACCAGCAGCGCTTTGTTCGCGGCTTCAGCGCTCCATTTTTAATAGCTAAATAAGTCCACAGAACAAGCGCAAGAGACCGATTTCGTTGTTAAAAAATCGCACGCGGCTCTTTTGGCACAGGGTTTGCTTGGATTGGGTCGTGGCCACGGTAGGCCACATGGTGGGCCCGGTGCAATGGCGGATCGGGCCGACGAAGACGATGGCGTCCCTGCGAGTGTGTTGGCTGCACAGCCTGCGCACCGTGCGGACGCCTTTTTTGTTTTTCCGAACGCCCACGGGGGTCACGATGAAAAAATCCAGGCTGGTGATGGTGGGAAATGGCATGGCCGGCGTCCGCTCGCTCGAAGAGCTGCTGAAGATTGCGCCCGACCTGTACGACATCACGGTATTCGGCGCCGAGCCGCACCCCAACTACAACCGCATCCTGCTGTCGCCCGTGCTGGCTGGCGAGCAGACCATCGACGAAATCATCCTGAACGACTGGCAGTGGTACGCCGACAACCACATCACGCTCCACGCAGGCTTCACGGTGAACGATGTGGACCGCGTGCGCCGCACCGTGCACGCCACCAATGCCGCAGGCGAGACCATCACGGCCGAATACGACCGCCTGATCATGGCCACGGGCTCCAACCCGTTCATCCTGCCCGTTCCCGGCAAGGACTTGGAGGGAGTGCTGGCCTACCGCGACATTGCCGACACGCAGGCCATGATCGACGCGGCCGCCACGTACAAGCACGCCGTGGTGATCGGCGGTGGCCTGCTGGGTCTGGAGGCCGCCAACGGCCTGATGAAGCGCGGCATGCAAGTGAGCGTGGTGCATGTGGGCGACTGGCTGATGGAACGCCAGCTCGACGACGTGGCCGGCAAGATGCTGCAGAAGTCGCTGGCCGAGCGCGGCATGCAGTTTCTGATGAAGGCACAGACGCAGGAGCTGGTGGGCAACGCCGAAGGCCGGGTGAGCGCCGTGAAGTTCAAGGACGGCACCCAAGTGCCCGCCGACCTGGTGGTAATGGCCGTGGGCATCCGCCCCAACACGCAGCTCGCCGAAAAGATGCGCCTGCACGTCAATCGGGGCATCGTGGTCAGCGACACGCTGCAGACCACCACCGACGCCCGCATCTATGCCGTGGGCGAATGCGCGGCACACCGGGGCATTGCCTATGGCCTGGTGGCCCCACTGTTCGAGCAGGGCAAGGTGCTGGCCAACCACCTGGCCGAGTTCGGCATCGGCCGTTACCAGGGCTCGCTCACGTCCACCAAGCTCAAGGTGACGGGCATCGATCTGTTCAGTGCGGGCGACTTCCAGGGGGGCGAAGGCACCGAGGAAATCGTGATGAGCGACCCTTTCGGCGGCGTGTACAAGAAGCTGGTGCTCAAGGACGACAAGCTGGTGGGCGCCTGCCTGTACGGCGACACCGTGGACGGCAGCTGGTACTTCAAGCTGCTGCGCGACGGCAGGGCCATTGGAGACATCCGCGACAAGCTGATGTTCGGCGAGAGCAACATCGGCGACGCCGGCCACCAGGGCCACAACAAGGCGGCCGCGATGGCCGACAGCGACGAGGTGTGCGGCTGCAACGGCGTGACCAAGGGCGCCATCTGCAAGGCCATCAAGGAAAAAGGCCTGTTCACGCTGGACGAGGTGCGCAAGCACACCAAGGCCAGCGCCAGCTGCGGCTCGTGCACAGGGCTGGTCGAGCAGATCATCATGTTCACCGCTGGCGGCGACTACAGCGCCACGCCCAAGACCAAGGCCGTCTGCGGCTGCACCGACCATGGCCACCAGGCGGTGCGCGATGCCATCCGCGCCAACAAGCTGCTCTCCATCCAGGATGTCTTTCATTTCATGGAATGGAAAACGCGGAGCGGCTGCGCCACCTGCCGCCCGGCGGTGAACTACTACCTCATCAGCACCTGGCCCAAGGACGCCAAGGACGACCCGCAAAGCCGCGCCATCAATGAACGCAGCCACGCCAACATCCAAAAGGATGGCACCTACAGCGTGATCCCCCGCATGTGGGGCGGCGAGACCACGGCCGACGAACTGCGCCGCATTGCCGATGCGGCCGACAAGTACAACATCCCCACCATCAAGGTCACGGGCGGCCAGCGCATCGACCTGTTGGGCGTGAAGAAGGAAGACCTCGTCAACGTGTGGAAGGACATCGGCATGCCCAGCGGCCATGCCTATGCCAAGGCGCTGCGCACCGTGAAGACCTGCGTGGGCAGCGAGTGGTGCCGCATGGGCACGCAGGACAGCACGCAGATGGGCAAGGACCTGGAGCGCGCCATGTGGCGCATGTACGCCCCGCACAAGGTGAAGTTTGCGGTGAGTGGCTGCCCGCGCAACTGCGCAGAAGCCGGCATCAAGGACGTGGGCATCATCGGCGTGGACAGCGGCTGGGAGATGTACGTGGCGGGCAACGGCGGCATCAAGACCGAGGTGGCCCACTTCTTCACCAAGCTGAAAACCGCCGAGGAAGTGCTGGAGTACACCGGCGCGTTCTGCGAGCTGTACCGCCAGGAAGGCTGGTACCTGGAGCGCACCGTGCACTACGTGAGCCGCGTGGGCCTGGACTATGTGAAAAAACGCATTCTGGAAGACCACGAAGGCCGCAAGGCGCTGTGGGAGCAGCTGCAGTTCGCGCTGGACGGCGAGCCCGACCCCTGGTTCGAGTTTGACAAGGCAGCTGTGGACACGCGCCAGTTTGCCCCGCTGACCGCCGCCTGAAGCGCCCGGAGCCGCACCACCATGCAACGCCGCACCTTGCTGACCGCCGCCGGCTACACCACGGCCTGGAGCACCCTGGGCATCATGTCGCTGGGCACCGCCCAGGCCCAGGTCACTGACCTGAACGACGCCATCAACAAGGCAGGTCGCCAGCGCATGCTGAGCCAGCGCATGGGCAAGGCGTGGCTGGCGTTGGCCCACAAGTCCGACACGCCTGCCGCACGCGCCGTGCTGGACCAGTCGCTGGCACTGTTCGAGCGGCAGCTGGCCGAACTCAAGGCCTACGCGCCCTCGCCCACCATCCGCGACACCTACGCAAAGCTGGAATCGGCCTGGACCGACCACAAGGCCACGCTGCTGGGCACCAGCCCGTCGCGCGACGGCGCGGCCGCCCTGCTGCAGGCCGACGCCAAGGTGCTGGCGCTGGCCCATCAGGGCACCGTGCAGTACGAAGCCGCCTCGGGCAAGCCCGTGGGCAAGCTGGTCAACGTGGCAGGCCGCCAGCGCATGCTGAGCCAGCGCATGGCCAAGTTCTGCCTGTCGGCCATGCTGGGGGTGGACACCTCCACCGCCACCACCGAGATCGCCAAGGCGCGCGACGAGTTCATCAGCGCCACCGAGCTGCTGCGCAATGCCCCACAGGCCACCGATCGCATCCGGCAAGAGCTGCTGCTGGCCGATGGCCAGTGGGTGTTTTTTGACGCCGCCTTGCAGCGCCTGGGCAATGGCAGCAATACCTTCCGCCAGGTATCTGAAGTGTTCGTGAGCAGCGAGAACCTGCTGGCCAGCATGGACCGCGTGACCGGCCTGTATGCGGCGCTGAGCAGTAGCTAAGACCAGTCTTGCGACTGTCCCCGACCCGCCCACCGACACCCCACCGAACAAACCCAAGGACCATTCCCATGACCACCAACAACCCAACCCCTGAATGGAAGCTGATCTGCCGGGTGGACGACATCCCCGTGCTGGGCTCACGCCGCGTGGCGCGCCCCCAGGGCCTGGACGTAGCCATCTTCCGCAACGACGCCGGTGGCGTGTTCGCGCTGCTGGACCGCTGCCCGCACAAGGGCGGCCCGCTGAGCCAGGGCATCGTGTTTGGCACCCATGTGGCGTGCCCCCTGCACAACTGGACCATTGGCCTGTGCGACGGCCAGGCCTCGGCGCCCGATGAGGGCTGCACGCCGAAGTTTGCCGTGAAGGTGGAAGACGGCGCGGTGTACCTGGACGCGAGCGAGCTGGCGACGGTGGCCACGGATTTGACGCGCCCCATCGCAGGGCCTGCGCGCAGGACGGTGGGCGTGTGAGCGGTGGAGAGTGTTGCGCCCCAGGCGCCGCATGCGTACCCGGCGAGGACACGACGACACTATCAAAACAATAGCTGACAGCGCAACATGCACTAGCGCCTGAGGCCAAAACAACCCCAACCACGCCATGCAAGAAACCAAATCCACCTGCCCCTACTGCGGCGTAGGCTGCGGCGTGATCATCGAAAGCACAGGCACCCAGATCACCGGTGTGCGCGGCGACCCCACACACCCCGCCAACTTTGGCCGCCTGTGCACCAAGGGCTCGACCCTGCACCTCACAGCCACCAGCCCGGTCACCCTGCAAACCCGCCTGCTGCACCCCCTGCAACGCGCGCAGCGCAACGAGGCCGCCCTGCCCGTGACCTGGGATGCCGCACTGACGCTGGCGGCCGACCGGTTCGCCCACACCATCGCCCAGCACGGCCCTGACGCCGTGGGCTTCTACGTCAGCGGCCAGTTGCTCACCGAGGACTACTACGTCTTCAACAAGCTCGCCAAGGGCCTGATCGGCACCAACAACATCGACACCAACTCGCGCCTGTGCATGAGCAGCGCTGTGGCTGGCTACAAGCAAACGCTGGGTGCCGACGCGCCGCCCGCCTGCTACGACGACGTGAACCACGCGCAGTGCCTGTTCATCGTGGGCAGCAATGCGGCCTGGGCCCACCCCATCCTGTTCCGCCGCATCGAAGACGCACGCGCCACCAACCCGGGCATGAAGGTCATCGTGGCCGACCCACGCCGCACCGACACGGCGGGCATGGCCGACCTGTTCCTGCCCATCCAGCCCGGCAGCGACGTGATGCTGTTCAACGGCATGCTGCACATCATGCTGTGGGAGGGCTGGGTCGACACCGCCTACATCGCCGCACACACCACGGGCTTTGACGAACTCAAGGCCCTGGTGCGCGACGCCACGCCCGAGCGTGTGGCGCAGACCTGCGGCATCAGCGTGGCCGACCTGACCACCGCCGCCAAATGGTTCGCGACCTCCAAAGCAACCTTGAGCCTCTACTGCCAGGGCTTGAACCAGAGCAGCAGCGGCACAGCCAAGAACGCTGCGCTCATCAACCTGCACCTGGCCACCGCGCAGATCGGCAAACCCGGCGCGGGCCCCTTCAGCCTGACGGGCCAGCCCAACGCCATGGGCGGGCGCGAAGTGGGTGGGCTGGCCAATTTGCTCAGCGCCCACCGCGACCTGGCCAACCCGCAGCACCGCGCCGAAGTCGCTGCGCTGTGGGGCGTGGCCGATGTGCCATCCAAGCCCGGCAAGACGGCGGTGGAGATGTTCCAGGCCGCTGCCGATGGCGAGATCAAGGCCCTGTGGATTGCCTGCACCAACCCCGCGCAGAGCATGCCCGACCAGGCCACGGTGCGCCGCGCGCTGCAGCGCGCCGAGTTTGTGGTGGTGCAAGAGGCCTTTGCCACCGCCGCCACCTGCGCCTTTGCCGACCTGCTGCTGCCCGCCACCACCTGGGGTGAAAAGACCGGCACGGTGACCAATAGCGAGCGCCGCATCTCGCGCGTGCGCCCTGCCGTGCCCGCGCCGGGCGAGGCGCGCCACGACTGGGCCATTGCGGTGCAGTTTGCGCAGCGGCTGGAGGCGCGACTGCGTCCCGGCCGGCCCACGCTGTTTCCTTACCCCACCGAGCATGCCGAACAGGGTGCCGAGACGGTGTGGAACGAGCACCGCGAAAGCACGCGCGGGCGTGACCTGGACATCACTGGCCTGTCGTGGGATCTGCTGGAACACGCTGGCCCGCAGCAGTGGCCCTGCCCTGCCCACCCGGCGGGCGGGGTGAATGCTGACGGCAACGCAAACGCGTTGCCCCCCGGAAACCGCGACTTCGGCAAGGCCCGCCTGTACGAAGATGGCGTTTTCCCCACCGCCGACGGCCGTGCGCGTTTTGCTGCGCATGCATGGCAACCCACGGCCGAGCCCCGCGAATCGCGCTACCCCTTCAGCCTGACCACGGGCCGCCTGCGCGACCAGTGGCACGGCATGACCCGCACCGGCACGCTGGGCCGCCTGTTTGGCCATGTGGCCGAACCCAGCCTGCAGATGCACCCACAGGACATGGAGCGGCGCAAGCTGGCCAGCGGCGACCTGGTGCATGTGACCAGCAAGCGCGGCTCCATCGTGGTGCCCGTGCAGGCCGACACCACGCTGGGCCTGTCGCAGGTGTTCATGGCGATGCACTGGGGCAGCGAATTTTTGAGCGGCGTGTCCTCCACCGGCGAGCGGCTGGCGGGTGTGAATGCGCTCACCACCTCGGCGTTCTGCCCCACCTCCAAACAGCCCGAGCTGAAACACGCGGCCGTCAAGGTGCTCAAGGCCGAACTGCCGTGGACGCTGCTGGCCATGGCCTGGCTGCCTGCCGAAGGTGCACTGGCAGCGCGCGAAACCTTGTCCGCACTGATGGCGCAGTTTCCCTATTTTCAGTACACGAGTTGCGTCCCCTTCAGCAACAACACCCCGCTGGATGAGCCCGGCCGCGAGCGCACGGGCGTGCTGCTGCGCGCCGCCGCCCACGAGACACCGCCCGATGCGTTGATCGCGCAGATCGAAGCCCTGCTGGGCATGGCAGGCGCCGACACGCTGCGTTATGCCGACAAAAAACGCGGACAGCGCCGGGCCGCACGGCTGGCCCGCCAAGGCGACAACACCACGCTCGAAGGCATCGTGCTGGCAGGCGACACCAGTGCCGAAGGCTGGCTCAAGACCCTGCTGCAGGAAGAGCTTCCTGCACAGACCTACGGCCGCCTGCTGCTGGTGCCCGGCGCCAAGGCCCCCGTGGCGGTGCAGTCGCGCGGCAAGCCGGTGTGCACCTGCTTCAACGTGACGGACGCCGCCATCACCGCCGAGCTGGCGCACTGCCACGGCACCGACGACGACCGCCTGGCGCAGCTGCAGGGCCAACTGCGCTGCGGCACCAACTGCGGCTCGTGCGTGCCCGAACTCAAGCGCATGGTGCGCCATGCGGGGCCGCTGGCAGTACACGCCGCCCCGGTAGCAATGTCATCGCACACGCTCGGGATTGCATGAAAATGCACTCTTCCATCCACCATCGCAACAGGACGCGCGCAGTGGTGTACCGGTCCGGCCTTGCGTGACGCACCCGCCCTGAGGGCGGGCAGCGCGAAGGCCCCGAAGCCCCGGTGCGCGCGTCTTGCCATACCTGGCCATCACATGGGCATTCATCAGTACATCAAGGAAATCGGCCGCGGCCCGCGTGGCTCCAAACCCCTGACGCGCCTTCAGGCGGCGGATCTGTTCGGCCAGGTGCTCGATGGCACCGTCACCGACCTGGAGATCGGCGCCTTCTGCCTGGCCATGCGCATCAAGGGTGAGACCCCCGAGGAAATGTGCGGATTTCTGGATGCCACCCACAGCCGGCTGGCGCGGCTGCCCGCCAGCGACCGCCCCCTGATCGTTCTGCCCAGCTACAACGGTGCACGCAAGCTGCCTGTGCTCACGCCACTGCTGGCCTTGCTGCTGGCACGCGAAGGCCTGCCCGTGCTGCTGCACGGCATGCGCACCGAGGCACGCCGCACCCTGGCGTCGGATGTGCTTCTTGCGCTGAGTGTGCCTGCGCTGACAGCTCCTGAAAAAATAGCAAATGGCCGTGTGGCGCACATCGACACCCGGCACCTGCACCCCGGCCTGGCGCGACTGCTGTCCGTGCGCGAGGTGGTGGGCCTGCGCAACGCCGGGCACAGCGTGGTGAAGCTCATGAACCCCTGCGCAGGCGCCGCGGTGGTGGTGACCAGCTACACCCACCCCGAGTACTACGACATGCTGCAGGCCACCTTCGGCGCGTTGCACATGACGGCCCTGCTCTCGCGCGGGCTCGAAGGCGAAGTGGCCGCCGACCCGCGCCGCTCGCCCCGCTACGACGCTTTCGTGGCCGGCGTCCACCAGCTGCTGCAGGAACAGCAGCCCGGCACCGCAGCCGAGGTGCCGGGGCTGCCCACGGAGATCGACGTGGACACCACCGCACGGTACACCCAGGATGTGCTGGACGGCCGCCTGCCTGTGCCGGCGGCGCTGGCGCAGCAGGTGGAACACATATTGCATCTGGCGACTTCAACCACGCCGGAGACACCATGAGCACCACCCCGCCCCCCGCCAGCCCCGCGCCCCCCAGTGGCGCCTTGCACCCCGCACCCGCCCTGGGGCGCTGCACGCTGGTGGGCGCAGGCCCTGGCGATCCCGAACTGCTCACCCTCAAAGCGCTCAAGGCCATCCAGGCCGCCACCGTGCTGCTGGTGGACGACCTGGTGAGCGACGCCATCGTGGCGCATGCCTCGCCCTCGGCGCGCATCGTCCACGTCGGCAAACGCGGCGGGTGCAAAAGCACCCCGCAGGCCTTCATCGAGAAACTGATGCTGATGGCCGTGAACGAGGGTGAGAACGTGGTGCGGCTGAAGGGGGGCGACCCGTTCATTTTCGGGCGCGGCGGCGAAGAAGTGGAACACCTGCGCGCCGCCGGGGTGCCCGTCACCGTGGTCAACGGCATCACGGCCGGGCTGGCGGGGCTGACCTCGCTGGGTGCGCCACTCACGCACCGCGAGCATGCCCACGGCGTGCTTTTCATCACAGGCCACACCAAGCCCGGCGATGCGGGCCCCGACTGGCGCCAGCTCGCGGCCACGGCCCGCGACGCCCGCCTGACCCTGGTGATCTACATGGGCGTGAGCGGTGCCGCCCAGATTGAGCAGGGGTTGCTCGCAGGCCTGCCGGCCGACACCCCCGTGGCCATCATCCAGCACGTGAGCCTGCCCCGCCAGCGCCACGCGATCACCACCCTCGGCCAGCTGACGGCCACCGTCGAGAGCCACCAGCTGGCCAGCCCGTCAGTGATCGTGGTGGGCGACGTGGTGCGCGGCGTAGAGGCCGCCTCGGCGCCATCGGCCGGCACA
>NZ_ACQT01000126.1 GCF_000175235.1 Acidovorax delafieldii 2AN
GGCGGCGGGCCCGCAGCAGGCGCTCCGCCCGCGGAAGCCATCTGCAGGGCCGTCTGTGCTGCGGCGCTGCCGCACAGGCCCACCCCAGAACCCAGACCCAACCCCAGGCCCAGTGACACGATCACAATCAACCGGTGCATGAACGCCCGCATGGAGACCCTCCTTCACTATTCGTGGAGGCCGCGTTGCACGAGCCATGCCAGCCAGCAACGCCCGGATCGGTGCACATGGGCCCGGCAAGGTCCGGCGGAGGGGGGCGGGAAACCCCCAATGCACCAGCGGGGTGCAGCCATTACAGTTGCACCACTCGAAAGCGCGCTTCGGTGTGCCAAGCGAGGGGCCGAGGAGACATCTTTCTACCAACAATCCATTTCAAGCACCCAACGAGGTGCACTCTTTTCAGGCGCTGGCGATCCCAGCGCCTTTTTTCTTGCCCGCGCGACGTGGCCGTTCCGTGCTTGAAAGGCAAAGAGCCCGCAAATTGATAGCAGGTGGGGTGCGAGAATCCTGCGATGGAATGGATTTTTATCACCCTGGCCTCGCTGCTCGCAGGTTTTGTGGATGCCATCGTAGGCGGGGGCGGGCTGGTGATGGTGCCGGCGCTGTTTGCCGCGTTTCCGGGCGCGCCGCCGGCCACGCTGCTGGGCACCAACAAGGCGGCATCGGTATGGGGCACGGCCATGGCCACCTGGCAGTACAGCCGCCGGGTGCAGGTCCGTTGGTCGGCCATGCTGCCCGCGGCGGCAGCGGGGTTCGTGGGCTCGTTCGGCGGAGCATGGGCGGTCACCGTGATGTCGGCCGAATTCCTGCGCAAGCTGCTGCCGCTTGTGCTGCTGGGCGTGCTGGCCTACACCCTGGCCAAAAAAGAACTGGGACGGCACCACACCCCTCGCTTCGAAGGACGGGCCGAAGCGCTGGCGGCTGGCGCGATCGGTCTGCTCATCGGTTTCTACGATGGTTTCTTTGGTCCCGGCACCGGCAGCTTCTTTGTCTTTCTGTTCGTGCGGCTCCTGGGCTACGACTTCCTGAACGCATCCGCCTCGGCCAAACTGCTCAACTGCGCCACCAACATTGCCGCCATCGCGCTGTTTGCGTCGAAGGGGCACGTGTGGTGGCACTATGCCGTGACGCTGGCGGTGGCCAACGTGGCGGGCAGCTTGCTGGGCACCCACCTGGCACTCAAGCACGGCACAGGTTTTGTGCGCGGCATCTTCATCGTGGTGGTCGGTACGCTGATCCTCAAGACGGGCTACGACGCCTTCTTGCGCTGACGTGGACGGGTATTCCCGTGCAACGCACGAACGCGGGGCGATGCCGTCGCGTACGGCACGGCAGACACGCCTTTGGCTGATGCAGCGCAAGCGGCTAGGGTTGTCCGCAATTGGCCCCTCCGCATGGGCCCCACTTATAATTGCGACAGTTTTTTGACGCCCGCCACCTGCGGACATTTATCCCCCGGCTCCGGCTGCGTGATCCGCAAGCCGGTTTTTTTGTATCTGTACCACCCCGACAGGATTTGCCATGAAACTCTTCAAGGTCATCGCCTCCACCCTGGCACTTTGCGCGGTCTTTTCCGTGCAGGCGCGCTCTCTGGATGACATCAAGAAGGGAGGCAAGATCATTGTGGCGACCGAAGGGCAATTCGCACCCTTCAACTATTTCAAGGGCACCACGCTCACCGGCTTCGAAGTCGAAGTGGCCGAACTGGTGGCCAAGAAGATGGGCCTCAAGATCGAGTGGAAGACCATCGGCTTCGACGCGCTGCTCACCGGCCTCAAGCAGGACCGCTGGGATCTGGTGATTGCCTCGCACGGCGTGACCGAAGAGCGTGCCAAGGCCGTCACGTTCACCGAGCCGCACTACTGCTCGGGCGGCATGGTGATCTCCATGGACCCGGCCATCCGCAGCGCCAAGGACCTGGCCGGCAAGATCGTCGCTGTGCAAACGGGCACCAGCTATCTGGAAAACGTGCAGAAGGTCACGACCATCAAGGAAATGAAGAACTTCCCCACCGATGTGGATGCGCGCAGTGCGCTCACCTCGCACCGCGTGGACGCCTGGGTGACCGACCGCTTCGTGGCCAAGGAAGTCGTGGCCAAGAACCCCAAGGCCGGCCTCAAGCTCGGCGAGATGGTGTTCATTGAGCGCATCGCCTCTGCCGTGGCCAAGGGCAACCAGCCGCTGGCCGACGCATGGTCGAAGGCGCTGGCCGAAACCATGGCCGACGGCAGCTACACCGCCGTGTCGAAAAAGTATTTCAACGAAGACGTACGCTGTAACTGAAAACGGGGGCCCTCCGGCCCTCCCTGATCAATGCTCATTGCCCTCTGGCCGCACCACTGGAGCCGCCACCAGCGCAGCAACGCCACCCTGGTTGCCGCTCTGATCCTGATGGTGCTCGTGCTGGCCCTCCTCGGCCAGCTTCTTTCGTTTTTCCCTGAACCCATCGGCTCCAACGCCCAGGCATTCTCCGATGGGGCGCGCACCACGCTGTGGCTGACGCTGATCAGCGGCACCGTGGGCCTGGTGCTGGGCACCGCGGCGGCGCTGGCGCGTACCGCGCGCTGGATCGGCCTGCGCTGGCTCGCAGGGTTCTACATCTGGGCCATCCGCGGCACGCCGCTGCTGGTCCAGATCTTGTTCGTCTACTTTGCCCTGCCCGTGCTGGTGCCCGGGCTCAACCTGCCCGACTTCGCCGCCGCCGTGGTGGCGCTGGGGCTCAATGTGGGCGCCTACAACGCCGAGGCCATCCGCGCGGGTCTGCTCGCCGTTCCGCGCGGACAGACCGAGGCAGCGCGCGCACTGGGCCTGGGACGGGGCCACGTGTTCTTCGACGTCGTGTTCCCCCAAGCATTCAAGATATCGCTCCCCCCGCTGGTGAGCAACTTCGTGGCCTTGCTCAAGGATTCGTCGCTGGCGTATGCCATTGGCGTGGTCGAGCTCACCAACGTGGGCAACCGCATCCAGTCGGCCACCTTCCAGCCCATTGCCACCCTGTCCACCGTGGCCCTCACCTATCTGTTGCTGACCACACTGGTCACCCAGCTATCGAACGCGATCGAGCACCGCTTTGACGTGGAAGGGCGAATCCAATGAGCGCCCCCACGCCCTATATCGTGGCCGAGAACGTCTGCAAGTCGTTCGGCACCCACCAGGTGCTCAAGGACGTGTCCACGCACTTCAACACGGGCGAGGTGAGCGTCATCATCGGCGCCTCGGGCTCGGGCAAGAGCACCTTGCTGCGCGCCATCAACCGCCTGGAACCGCACGACAGCGGCACCATCCTCATCGCGGGCGTGCCTGTGACGGACGACCCCCGCACCCTGCAGAAGCAGCGGTGCGAAGTGGGCATGGTGTTCCAGCAGTTCAACCTGTTCGGACACATGAGCGCACTCGACAACGTGGCACTGGCACCGCGGCGACTGCGCCACCTGGGCCGGACCGAAGCCAACGAGCAGGCGCTCGCGCTTTTGCGCCGCGTCGGCATGCACGAGCACGCGCAGAAGTACCCCTGGCAGCTGTCCGGCGGACAGCAGCAGCGCGTGGCCATCGCCCGCGCACTGGCCATGCAACCCAAGGTAATGCTGTTCGACGAACCTACGTCGGCGCTCGATCCGGAGATGGTGCAGGAGGTGCTCGACGTGATGCGCGAGCTGGCCCGCGGCGGCATGACCATGATTGTCGTGACCCACGAAATGGGTTTCGCACGCGAAGTGGCCGACCGTGTGCTGTTCTTCGACAAGGGCCGCATCGCGCACGACGCACCGCCCGCAGAGTTCTTCAACAACCCCGGCAACGAACGCATCCGCGCCTTCATCGGTCGGATGAGCGCCTGAGGCCTCCTCCCGCGCCGGCGGCGAACATGCCGCGGCGCCCCCACCGGGCCCCAGTGCGGGCCACTCTCGTCGGCCCCCGATTCCGCCGTCCCCGATCGCATCGCGGGCGGTTTCTCTCACCCGCTGAGGATCGTTTTGTATGCGCGCTGAACGCATGGGACTGTTGGCCCTTCTGGTCGTCACCATGGTCTGGGGAACCACGTTTCCTGCCATGAAACTCCTGTCGGCGCACCTCGACGCGCTGCAGATCATCTGGTTGCGCTTTGCGCTCGCCCTGTGCGTGCTGGCGCCCCTGTGGGTGGGCATGCGGGCGCCCGAGCGCCTGTGGGGCGGCCTGCTGGGGCTGTTGCTGTTCCTCGCGTTCTGGCTCCAGATCGAGGGCCTGGCCCGCACCAGCAGCAACCGCAATGCCTTTGTCACCGGACTCAATGTGCTGGTAGTGCCCCTGCTCGCCATGGCCTTTCTGCGGCGCCGCTATGGCTGGCAGCTGTGGGCCGCCTGCGGCATGGCGTTTGTGGGCATGGCGCTCATGTTCCATGAGAACGAACCCTGGAACCTGGGCGATTCGCTCACCCTCGCCAGCACGGTGTTCTATGCCGTGTACATCCTCTTGCTGGAGGAGTGTTCGCGGCGCACGGCATCGCATCCGCTGCGGGCGACGCGCATGGCGGCTGCGCAGGCCGCCGTGATGTGCGCAGCCTCCACCGCGCTGCTGCTGGCCCGCGATGGCAACCTGCAATGGATGCTGTCGCTGAGCGACCTGCAGGTATCGAGCTGGCTGGCGCTGGTGTACTTGGGCCTGCTGGCCAGCGTGGTGGTGGTGACTCTGCAGGCCTGGGGCCAGCAGCGCGTGGACGCCATGCGCAGCGCCATCGTGTTCGGGCTGGAACCGGTGTTTGCCGCACTCACGGCCTGGGGTCTGCTGGGCGAACAGTTGGGCTGGGCTGGGCTCAGCGGAGCCGCACTGATCGTTGCGGCCCTGGTATTCAGCCAGGTACAGCCCGGCAGGCCGGCCACCGATCCGCAGCACGCCTGACCACCCGCCACCACACGGTTTCCTGCCAAAAAGGCCGCTTGCGCCTGTCTACACCGGGCTGTGCGCTATGGTTTTTGAATCGCCATCGCACCCATCCGGAATGGCGCGTACGGTGTTGCCGATCAGCAGCGGCGCATACGCGGCCCCTGTGGCGGCATGCGCGCGGCAAGGAGCTACCTTCGCACAAGGCTCGGCAGACCGGCTCGCCACACAGCCCGGCGGGCCGAACCAGCAAGGTATCCGCACATCAGTGCACCATCAAGGCGCCACCAGCGGCACTTCACTCGCCTTGCGCGGCTTGCCGATGGGGGCCGAAGCCTGGCCCTTTTGCACGGCGGCCATGTCTTCCTCGCTGGGGTAGTCGCCCAGCAGCCAATAGTCGAACACCCGGCGCGCCAAGGGGGCCGCATGCGCGGCGCCAAAGCCCGCGTTCTCGACAATCGCCGCCAGCGCAATCGTGGGGTTTTCCGCCGGTGCAAAAGCGGCAAACAGCGAATGGTCGCGCTGGTGTTCTTCGAGGGCCCTGGCGTTGTACTTGACGTTCTGGCCCAGGCTCACCGCCTGGGCCGTGCCGGTCTTGCCCGCCGAGGTGTAGGGCGCTCCCGCAAACACACGCGTGCCGGTGCCGCCCTTGTTCACGGCCACCAGCGCATTGCGCACCAGCTCGACGTTCTTGGCCAGATAGCCCAGGTTCTCGCCCGGTGGCTGGGCGATCTCGGTGACCGCGCCGGTAACCGCATTCTTCACGGCCTTGGCCATGTGGGGGCGGTAGCGGATGCCGCCGTTGGCCAGCGTGGCTTCTGCCAGCGCCACTTGCAGCATGGTGAAGTTGTTGTAGCCCTGACCGATGCCCAGCGACACCGTCTCGCCCGGGAACCAGCGCTTCATTTCGGGGCGCTTGTAGGTGTTGCGCTTCCACTCGGTGCTGGGCAGCGTGCCGCGCACCTCGCCATGCAGATCAATGCCGGTGCTCTGGCCGAAACCCAACGGTTTCATGAAGTCGTGGATGGTGTCCACGCCCATGTCCACGGCCAGCGAGTAGAAATACGTGTTGCTCGAAAACTGGATGGCGCGGTGCATGTCCACACCGCCCAGACCACCTTCATGGCTGCGGAAGGTGTGGCCGCCAAAGGTGTAGAAGCCCGGGTCGTTCATCACCATGCTGGGCGAGCGCTTGCCCAATTGCAACGCGGCCAGCGCCATGAAGGGCTTGTAGGTGGAGCCCGGCGGGTACGTGCCACGAAGGGCGCGGTTGAGCAGGGGCTTGTCGATGGATTCGTTGAGCGCCGTCCAGTTGTCGACGTCGATGCCTTCCACGAACAGGTTGGGGTCGAAGGTGGGCTTGCTGACCAGCGCAAGGATTTCGCCATTGCGGGGGTCGATGGCTACCAGCGCCCCGCGGCGGTTGCCATACATGTCTTCGATGAGTTTTTGCAGCTTGATGTCGATGGAAAGCATCACGCTGTCGCCAGGCGTGGCCGCGCGGCTCGAGAGCTTGCGCACGGCGCGTCCACCGGCGGAAGTTTCCATCTGCTCGACGCCGGTCGTGCCATGCAGGGCCGACTCGAAGCTCTGCTCAATGCCCAGCTTGCCGATGTATTCGGTGCCCCGGTAGTTGGCCTCGTCGTCGGAATCCTGGATGCGCGCCTTTTCCGACTGATTGATCCGCCCGATGTAGCCGATGGCGTGGCTGGCCACGTCGCCCAGGGGATAGCTGCGGAACAGGCGGGCCTTGATGTCCACGCCCGGAAACCGGTAGCGCTGTGCCGCGAAGCGGGCCACTTCTTCATCCGTCAGGCGGGTGCGGATGGGCAGCGATTCGAAGTTGCGCGACTCTTCCATCAGCCGCTTGAACCGGCGCCGGTCGCGGGACTGGATCTCCACCACCTTGGACAATTCGTCGATGGCTTCGTCCAGCACCTCGACCCGAGAGGGCGTGATCTCCAGGGTGTATGCCGCATAGTTGGTGGCCAGCACCACACCGTTGCGGTCGAGGATGAGCCCGCGGTTGGGAACGATGGGGACGATGGCGGTGCGGTTGCTCTCCGCCTGCGCGGCAAGGTCTTCATGCCGGACCACCTGCAGAAAGAGCAGGCGCGCCACCAGCAGGCAGAACGCCAGAAAGACCACGGCGCCGATCACCAGCACGCGCGCACGGAACCGCGATGCATCGGCCTCGACGTTGCGGATCTCGGTCAAGGCGCCCATCCCTGCGCGGCAGGCGCACCCACGCCCTCGCGCACACCTGCGGCCTCGAAACTGGAGGAGATCGACTTCGTCATGCGCACGCCAGCAGCCTCAGAGCGGCCGGTTCTCGTCACGGTCGGGCGGCCGGCGCTGCGGCGCCAGAAGCACCCAACTGGCCACCGGCCACAGAAGGGCCTCCAAGGCCGGTGCCAGCACCCCCCAGAACCCCGGAAAGATGCCGCCCCCCGCCATGCGCAGCAACAGCTCCACCGCGTGGGCGAGCATGAACAGCGGGAGCACCTGCAGCGCCTGGGACGGAACGCTGAACCACAACAGCCTGCGGTTCATCACCATGGCGCCGAACGCCAGCACCGTGTAGGCCAATGCATGCTGCCCCAGCCACGACGACTGGTGCACATCCATGCACAGGCCCAGCACGAACGCCACCCCCAAGCCAATGCGCTGGGGCTGGTGCACCGCCCAGAATGCCAGCAGCAGCATGAGAATGTCGGGCGTCCAGGTCACGCGCCCGAGCGGCACGAGGTTGATGGCCAGGGCCGCCGCCAGGCTGGCGGCGATGAAGACCGGATTGACCGGCAGCAGCAGCGGCTGCCCGCGCGGCATGATCATGGCGAAAGCCCCTTGCCCAGGGCGTGTGTGCGGCGCTTCACTTGCGGCTTCCTTTTCTGGCCGGGGCCACGGGTGGGGCTTGCGGGCGTTCGGGAAGGCGCTCAGCCATTGGCTTGAGCAGCATCACGTGGCGGGCCCCCTGCACCCCGGCTACAGGGGCGCAGTAGATACGGGCAAATGCGGAGTCAGCGCGCCGCTCCACGCGCACCACCTTGGCCACGGGCAGCCCCGAGGGGTACACACCATCGACACCGCTGGTGGTCAGCAGGTCGCCCTCGTGGACATCGGCGTTGGCGGGCATGAAGCGCAACTCCATGCCGCCCGCATGGCCGGCCACCGGATCGCCATAGGCAACGCCACGTGCACCGGTGCGGATGTTCAGCACGGGAATGGCCTGGTCGCGGTCAATCAGCAGGGTGACTTCGCTCACGAAGGGGTGCACCCGAGTCACTTGGCCCAGCACGCCCGATTCGTCCAGCACCGGCGCCCCCAGCTCCACGCCGGCCATCTGTCCCTGGTCGACCACCACTTTTCGCGAATAAGGATCGGCGGTGTCGTAGAGCACCTGCGCAGCCTGTGAGGGGTTGGCCAGCCGGGTGCGAAGGTTCAGCAGCTGCCGCAGTCGCGCGTTTTCCTGCAGCAACTGGTCGGCCTGGTTGGCGCGTTGCGACATGAGCACCATGTTGCGCCGCGCCGCGTCAGCATCCTCCTGGGCCGTTCGCAAGGACTGGAAGTACCCGCTGCCGTGGGCAACGAACTCGACCGGCTGAAGCATCAGCCACTGCACCGGATACAAGACGGTGGCCACGGCCTGGCGCAGGACGCCCGTCAGTTGAAAGCGCGCGTCGGCCACCATCAAAAACAGCGCCAATGCGCTGTAGAGGGCCAGCCGGGACAGGGCGGAAGGTCCCTGCTTGAAGAAAGGGGGCGCGCTGCGCTCAAGGGTTCCGAGCGGCATGGCACGAAGTCTTCAGGCAAGGCCGCACGACCGCCACGCCACGGATGCATGCCCACGAGGCATTGGTGCGAATGCGGTCAGTCATGCAATGGAAAACAATAAGGCAATGCCGCCCGTGGAGACACAGGCGCGCCGGCTCACTCGCTGGTGAAGATACTGCCCAGGCGGTCCATGCGCTCGAGCGCAATACCGCAGCCGCGCACCACGCAGGTCAGCGGGTCTTCCGCCACCAGCACGGGCAGGCCGGTTTCCTCGGCCAGCAGGCGATCAAGGTCGCGCAGCAGCGCGCCGCCGCCGGTGAGCATCATGCCGCGGTCGGCGATGTCGGCGCCCAGTTCGGGCGGTGTCTGCTCCAGCGCGTTCTTCACGGCCGAGACAATCTGGTTGAGCGGGTCGGTCAGGGCTTCCAGCACTTCGTTCGAAGAAATGGTGAAGCTGCGCGGCACGCCTTCGGACAGGTTGCGGCCCTTCACCTCCATCTCGCGCACTTCGGAGCCCGGGAAGGCCGAACCGATGTTCTTCTTAATGGCTTCGGCCGTGGGCTCGCCGATCAGCATGCCATAGTTGCGGCGGATGTAGCTGATGATGGCCTCATCGAACTTGTCGCCACCGACGCGGACGCTGCCCTTGTAGACCATCCCGCCCAGCGAGATCACGCCCACCTCGGTGGTGCCGCCGCCGATGTCCACCACCATCGAGCCCGAGGCTTCGGACACCGGCAGGCCAGCACCGATGCCGGCGGCCATGGGTTCTTCGATCAGGTACACCGCCGTGGCGCCTGCAGCCTCGGCCGCGTCCTTGATGGCGCGGCGCTCGACCTGGGTGGAGCCGCAGGGCACGCAGATGATGATGCGCGGGCTGGGGGTGAACAGCGTGCGCGGGTGCACCATCTTGATGAACTGCTTGATCATCTGCTCGGTGATCACGAAGTCGGCAATCACACCGTCCTTCATGGGCCGAATGGCCTCGATGTTGCCGGGCACCTTGCCCAGCATGGCCTTGGCTTCGCGGCCTACGGCCTGGATGACCTTCTTGCCGTGGGGTCCGCCCTCGTGCCGGATGGCGACGACGGAAGGCTCGTCGAGCACAATGCCTTTGTCGCGGGCGAAGATGAGGGTGTTGGCTGTGCCAAGGTCAATGGCAAGGTCGGTGGAGAAGTACCGACGGAAAGCTCCGAACATTCAGGAATCCTCTCAGGCACGGCATGCACGTCGGCCTGCCATCGCCAGGTGTGTCAGGGAGTGGGGATCAAATTTCGCTTTTTTCGCACAATGACCGGTAGGGAGGAGGGTATTGCGGCAAAGCCGGGATAATACCCCATCCCCTGTGAATAACTCTCGTCGGTTTGACCGGCGTCACAGCTTTACATCTGGTTTCCCTCCTCTTTCTCCTTATGGCACTGACACCCCAGGACATCGGCCGCATTGCCAATCTGGCGCGGCTGGAATTAACCCCATCCGAAAGTGAGCGCATGCTCACACAGCTCAACGGCTTCTTTGACATCGTGGAGAAGATGCGGGCTGTGGACACCTCGGGGGTCGCCCCCCTGGCGCATCCCGTGGCTGCCATTCAGGACATCGCCCTGCGCTTGCGCGACGACGTGGCCAGCGAACCCAACCAGCGCGAAGCCAACCAGCAAAGCGCCCCCGCTGTCGAGCGAGGCCTGTTCCTCGTGCCCAAAGTGATCGAGTAAGAGCCCCGCCGCATGACCTCCACCGCATTGCATGACCTGGGCGTGGCCCAGTTGGCTACCGAGTTACGCGAACGCCGCGTCTCGGCCGTCGAAGCCGCCCAGCATTTCCTCGACCGCGCCCAAGCCCACCAGAATCTGGGCGCCTACGTGGCAGTGAACCCCGAAATCACCCTGGCCCAGGCCCGCGCCCAAGACGCCGCCATTGCCGCCGGCACCGCCGGTCCCCTGGCGGGCGTGCCGATTGCGCACAAGGACATCTTTGTCACCAAGGGCTTCCCCAGCACCGCGGGCTCCAAGATGCTAGCGGGCTACCAGTCGCCCTTTGACGCTACCGTGGTCACCCGCCTGGCCGAAGCCGGCGCTGTGACGCTGGGCAAGCTCAACTGCGACGAGTTCGCCATGGGCTCGGCCAACGAGAACTCCGCCATCGCCCCCGTGGGCTTTGACGCCCCGGCTCCCGTGCGCAACCCCTGGGACACCCACCGCATTCCCGGCGGCTCCT
>NZ_ACQT01000125.1 GCF_000175235.1 Acidovorax delafieldii 2AN
CCACCAGCAACGGGTCGTTGGTCAGGGCGACGCCGGTGCCCACCACGTCCACGGCGCGGGCCAGGTTGCGGGCGCAGACCACCACCACCTCAATGCCGCGCCCTGCCCGGGCTGCAATCTCGGCCTGGTTGCGGGCCAGCACGCGGAAGGTGCCCGCCCCCACCGTGCCGATGCCGATCATGCCCACGCGCAGGGGGCGCGGGGCCGGGGTGGCGGGGCTGGACGAGGGCGCCAGGGACTGGGGATCGAGGTACATGGACTTCTCCGGACAATCAGACAAACAAAAAACCCAGCTGCCAGAGCTGGGTTTCATTCATTCGTCTTGGGGAGAAGAGAGCGATCACCAGGTGGCTGCCGGAACGGCCACCTGCGCGTGCTCAGGTGGCCGCGGTGGTAATGGAGATCATCATTCGTGCACCCATCGCCCGTGTCGCACGTGCCGCCCGCGTGAACGCGGGCCGCACCATGCCCATGGCCTGGAAGGCGGGGGCGCAAGCGGCGAAAGAAGGGAGGGTGTACGGCATGAAGAGGACCAGTGTAACGGACGCCTTTGCCGCCGGTCCACCCTGCGCCCGTGGCAGGGTTTGCGTGGTGGCGCGCGGACGCATCGGCGGTGCGCGCGAGCGAGGGGCCGGCAGGGTTTGTGTGCTATTGAATACGTAGCGCAATACGTAATCAGGATAAGCGCGTTAACGCCATTCCATTCATTTTTGGCTGTCATAGGCCACGGGCCCGGTGCCCGGTGCCCGAGGTCGAGAGGTGCCGATGCCGTTCATTGCGCGGGGTCGGGTGGTCGGCCTCCATTCCGTCCGCACCCGTTGAACCTGTGCCACGGTGCGGCTTGGTTGGGGGGCGTGCCCGCGCCATCTCGGGTGGCCGCGGCGGCTAGGCCCGCAAGCCCAGCTGCGCCATCAGCGCCAGGGCGCCCGCTGGCGCGCGCTCCTTGGCGCCGTTGATGAAGTACACGAACACATCGCGCGGCCGCTCGCCGCTGGTCCAGGCGCGCACGCCCTCGGCCCAGCGGGCGATGGCCTCGGACGTGTAGCCCGTGGGCACCTCGGCCTGGCCGCGCATCAGCCGCAGATAGGCCAAGTCGGCCGCGCCGTCGGCAATGGCGGGGAATTTCTCGGAATCCGTGCACACCGGCGTGCAACCGTAGCGGCGGGCCAGCGAAAGAAAGTCCGCCGTGGCAAAGCTCTCGTGCCGCACGTCCAGCGCATGGCGCAGGCGGCGGCCGTCCACTTCGCTGGGCAACTGGGCGAGAAAGGCCTCGAAATCCGCCGGCTCGAAGGCCTTGGTCGGCATGAACTGCCAGACGATGGGGCCGAGCTTTTCCTTGAGTTCGGTAATACCGCTTTCGATGAAGCGGGTGAGCGAGGGGCCGGCATCCGCCAGAACCCGTCGGTGGGTTGCGAAGCGGTTGGCCTTGAGCGAGAACGTGAACCCTTCAGGCGTCTCGGCGTGCCATTTGGCAAAGGTGGGGGGCTTGAAAGTGCTGTAGTAGGTGCCGTTGACCTCGATGGCGCTGAGCTGGCGGCTGGCGTAGTGCAGCTCCTGGCTGTGGGCGAGGCCGGCCGGGTAGAAGCTGCCGCGCCACGGCTCGAAGGTCCAGCCGCCGATGCCAATGTGGATGCGCGGGGAGCTGCTTGTGCTGGCATTCATGGCGTTGCCCGTCCTGCAATCACGAAGCGGCTACGGTAGCAGCGGCCCCGGCGCGTCGTTGCCTGCGCAGGTCTACAGCACCAGCGTGGCACTGAGCGTGATCTCGGGCACCGCGGCCAGCGCCTTCGACAGCGGGCAGTGGGCCTTGGCATCGGCCGCCAGCTTCTGGAAGGTGGCGTCGTCCATGCCCGGCACCTTGGCCCTGAGCGTGAGCGCGATGCGGTCGATCTTGAAGCCGTCGCCCTCCTTGCTGAGCCGTACGCTGGCCGTGGTGTCGACGACTTCGGTGGCCAGGCCCGCCTTGTCCGCGGCAAACGAGAACGCCATGGCAAAGCAGGCCGCGTGCGCGGCGCCCAGGATTTCCTCGGGGTTGGTGCCCTTGCGGTCTTCGCCAAAACGGCTGGCAAAGCCGTAGGGGTATTTGTCGAGTGCGCCGGTCTCGGTGCTGACCTGGCCCTGGCCGGACTTGCCGGCGCCTTCCCAGTGAACACTGGCCTTCTTTTCAGACATGGGGAGCTCCTTTGTTGCCGGCCTTTTGGCCCAGAACACCCGTCATCTGACCACGCGCACCCTGCGGCGGCTGTGGGACAAGGCCGCAACCTTGCACGGCTGCATGCGTTTGCGCGGCGCAAAGAAGGGCTGCTTTCGGGGGTGTTGCCGAATGCAGACCTTGACAGGGGGCCATCCCGGGCGGTTGTGCGCTCAGCCGCCGCCCGCGGGTCCCGCTGCGTTCGTCCCCACCTTGGCCATGGCGATCGCGCCAAACGGGCAACGCACGTCACACAACGCGCAACCTGTGCAGCCCGCCGCGTCGTGCAGCACCGCCCGCTTGGGGCCCCAGCGGCCATCGCCCTGCCCCTGCAGCGACAGCACATGCGGCGGGCAGATCGCCACGCACCAGCCGCAGCCCGTGCAGCGGTCAGGGTTCACGGTGGGCAGGGCTTTGGCCGTCAAGGCAACGCCTCTGATGCCGCTGCGCAAGGTTGTGGTCCGTTGCGCGCGGCGGTTGAACCGGAGGGGCACATGGCGCCGAGCAAGGCGCTCAGCGCCGAGGTCGCTACGCGCACGCCAGGCGGGCGTTCACGCCGCACGCCGCCCATAGGCGCAAAAGCCCGGCTTGGGGCTCTTCTTTTGCGGATGCAGCCGGCAGGTCTCGGGCCGCTTGTCGTACACGGTGCACAGCCGCGTCTTGGGGTCCAGAAAGTTGCAGTCCCCGCTGGCCCGCCGCGCCATGGTGAACACCACGTTCTTGTGGTTGAAGTGGTCAATCAGCCGCGCCTTCTGCAGCCGCTTGGCAATGTGCCGGGGCTCCTCATGCTCGGCCTCGAATGCATCCACCAGCCCCAGCCGCACGAGGTCCGACAACTGCACCTCCAGCGGCATGGTGCAGCAGTTGGCCGCACAGGTATCGCACAGGCCGGCGCGGTAGCGGGTCCAGGTGTCGAGGCGGTCCACGTCGACGATGGCAATGGGGGAGCGCATGGGAAGTGGATGAGGTCGGCCAGCGGCTTACGGTTCGGCTAAGAAAAGCTGGCGCGATAAGTAACGGGATCCAGGTCGCAGTGTTGATCCAGTGCGCCCTTCAATGAGAACAATTGTGGGGTTTGCCTGAATCCAAACAGGCGACACAGTGTGAAATCAGTACCCGCGTCACGGGAAAAATGCAATTCGTTTTGGGATATGAAAAATGGCGTGTCCTTACCCAACGCGGTGGTTTTCACCTCAATGAATCGCTCGCGGCCGTTCACGTCAAAAGAAAGGATGTCGTAGCCAAGGCCGTCGCCTTTTGTTTGCGAAACATGTTCCACCCGATCAGCAAGATCACTCTTGCCGATGTGAGCCAACCGCCATTTTTCATACCGAAAAATGAACTCTTCGCCTGCTTGGCCCAACGAACTATTGCGGGATTCGATTGCCAGATAGTCGCGTTTGACAGGGGTACGGCCGTAGCGTGGGCTTGCTTCGGCCACGCTGTGGCGTTTTACCGGCGCTTCGGTTTCGACTCTCGTGAAATCCACATTTTCCGGAAATACTGCGGGCTGCTGTGCAGCCGCAAGTGCCAGCGAATCCAGCGCTGAGAAGCGTTCTACTTGCTGCTCCACCACTTCGTAAAGCAGCCGTTGGTAGTTGGCTCGCGGTTGATAACCTCGCAGGTAAGGACAGCCCAGATCAATCAGCACGGCACTGATATTGCAGTGCTTAAATTCAATGGAACCTGCGGATCGACCCTTGAGCTTTTCAAGCAAGACACGACGATGTGCGGCCTTGTTGTAAGCCTGACCAGCCAGTTCGAGACTGAGCATCTTGAGGTAGTCGGCAACAACGGCTTCTACCTCGGTCAGAGACCAGTCCATGGCTGGTGCCACCCAATCGGCGTCTGCGTCAAACGTCGATATTCCCTGCCCGCAGCGCATTCGTCTCAATGAAGTCCCTGCGCGGCTCCACCTCGTCCCCCATCAGCATGGTGAACACGCGGTCCGCCTCGATCGCGTCGTCGATCTGCACGCGCAGCAGGCGGCGCACGTTGGGGTCCATGGTGGTTTCCCAGAGCTGCTCGGGGTTCATTTCGCCCAGGCCTTTGTAGCGCTGGCGGCTGGTGGTGCGTTCGGCTTCGCTGATCAGCCACTTCATGGCCTGGCGGAAGTCGCCCACTTTTTCTTCCTTCTGCTTGTCGCCTTCGCCGCGCATCACCTTGGCGCCTTCGCTCAGCAGGCCGCGGAAGGTTTCGGCGGCTTCGGCCAGGGCGGCGTAGTCGGCGCCCTGCACGAAGTCTTGCGTGATGACGCTGCTCTTGATGTTGCCGTGGTGGCGGCGGCTGATGCGCAGCAGGGGCTTGTCGGTGCGGGCGTCAAATTCACCGGCCACCTCGGCGGGGGCGCCGGTGGTGTTGAGTTCGCGCAGCTTGGCTTGCAGGGCGATGGCGCTGGCTTCCGCCTCGGCCACGGTGTCGAGCTTGAGGCTCACGCCATCGGCAATGGCGCGCAGCGCTTCCGCGTCCATGAAATTGCCCAGGCGGGCGATCACGCTTTCAGCGATCTGGTGCTTGCGTGCCAGCTCGGCCAGGGTGTCGCCGCTCAGCGTCTGCGGGTTGGCACCGCCGGTGGTCACGCTCGCGTGGTTCAGCGCAATGCGCAGCAAGAAGCCGTCGAGGGCCGGGGCGTCCTTCAGGTACAGCTCTTCCTTGCCGGCCTTCACCTTGTAGAGCGGCGGCTGGGCGATGTAGATGTGGCCGCGCTCGACCAGCTCGGGCATCTGGCGGTAGAAGAACGTGAGCAGCAGCGTGCGGATGTGCGCGCCGTCCACGTCGGCGTCGGTCATGATGATGATGCGGTGGTAGCGCAGCTTGGCCACGTCGAAGTCGTCGCTGCCGGTGCTGCCGCCGGCCTTGCCGATGCCGGTGCCCAGGGCGGTGATCAGCGTGAGGATTTCGTTGGACGTGAGCAGCTTTTCGTAGCGTGCCTTTTCCACGTTCAGGATCTTGCCGCGCAGGGGAAGAATGGCCTGGAACTTGCGGTCGCGGCCCTGCTTGGCAGAGCCGCCGGCGGAGTCGCCCTCCACGATGTAGATCTCGCACAGCGACGGGTCTTTTTCCTGACAGTCGGCCAGTTTGCCGGGCAGGCCCATGCCGTCGAGCACGCCCTTGCGGCGCGTCATTTCGCGCGCCTTGCGGGCGGCTTCGCGGGCACGGGCGGCCTCGACGATCTTGCCGCAGATGATCTTGGCGTCGTTGGGCTTTTCCTGCAGGTAGTCGGTCAGCAGCTTGCCCACGATGTCTTCCACGGGCGCGCGCACTTCGCTCGACACCAGCTTGTCCTTGGTCTGGCTGCTGAACTTGGGCTCGGGCACTTTCACGCTCAGCACGCAGCACAGGCCTTCGCGCATGTCGTCGCCGGTCACCTCGACCTTGGCCTTCTTGGCCAGTTCGTTTTCTTCGATGTACTTGTTGATGACGCGGGTCATTGCGGCGCGCAGGCCGGTCAGGTGGGTGCCGCCGTCACGCTGGGGGATATTGTTGGTGAAGCAGAGGACTTGCTCGGTGTAGGCGCTGTTCCATTGCATGGCCACTTCCACGCCGATGTGCGTGCCGGGGATGCCGCCGTAGGTTTCGGCCGGGCGCTCGCCCGCGGCGTAGAACGACGTGGGGTGCAGAACGGTCTTGCCCTTGTTGATGAATTCGACAAAGCCGCGCACGCCGCCGGCACCCGAGAAGTCGTCTTCCTTGCCGCTGCGCTCGTCCTTCAGGCGGATGCGCACGCCGTTGTTCAGGAACGAGAGTTCGCGCAGGCGCTTGGCCAGGATTTCGTAGTGGAACTCGTTGTTTTCCTTGAAGATCTCGGTGTCGGGCAGGAAGTGCACCTCGGTGCCGCGCTTGTCGGTCTCGCCGGTCACCTTCATGGGCGAGACTTCAACGCCGTCCACTGTCTCGATGATGCGGTTCTGCACGAAGCCCTTGCTGAACTCCAGCACATGCACTTTGCCTTCGCGGCGCACCGTCAGGCGCAGCTTCTTGGACAGCGCGTTCACGCAGCTCACGCCCACGCCGTGCAGGCCGCCGGACACCTTGTAGCTGTTCTGGTTGAACTTGCCGCCCGCGTGCAGTTCGGTCAGGGCGATTTCGGCGGCCGAGCGCTTGGGCTCGTGCTTGTCGTCCATCTTCACGCCGGTGGGAATGCCCCGGCCGTTGTCGGTGACGGAAATCGAGTTGTCGGAGTGGATGGTGACGACGATGTCGTCGCAGTGCCCGGCCAGGGCTTCGTCAATAGAGTTGTCCACCACCTCGAACACCAGGTGGTGCAGGCCGGTGCCGTCGCTGGTGTCGCCGATGTACATGCCGGGGCGCTTGCGCACGGCCTCCAGCCCTTCCAGGATGGTGATGGCGCCTTCGCCATAGCTCTCGCTGGCGCCCGCCTGGTTGGTGTCGATCTTGGTCACGGCAGGCATTGCGGGCTCACCAGGGCCGGTGGAGCCGTTCTCGGTGGGCTCGGGTTGCGTGTTGTCAGCGGTCATGGTGGGCCTTGGGATCCGTGGAAACCGGCGGTTTCCAATGTGTTCAATGATGAAAATTGGCTCTAGCGCTTATCTGATAAGCGCTGGTAGCTATCAAAACAGTAGTTTTGTGATGCCTGGAACGCCTCAGATGCGCATGGGCATGACGACGTACTTGAAGTTGCTGTTGTCGGGAATGGTCACCAGCGCGGAGCTGTTGCCGTCCGAAAGCTCCACCTTCACCATGTCCTGGCCCATGTTGGCCAGGGCGTCGATCAGGTAGGTGACGTTGAAGCCGATCTCGATGGTGTCGCCACCGTAGTCGATGTCGAGCTCGTCCACGGCCTCTTCCTGCTCGGCATTGTTGGATGCCACGCGCAGCGTGCCGGGCTCCAGGTTCAGGCGCACGCCCTTGAACTTGTCGCTGGTCATGATGGCCGTGCGCTGCAGGCTGGCCAGCAGCGGGGCGCGGCCCAGGGTGACGCTGTTGGTGTGGTTGCGCGGAATCACGCGGTTGTAGTCGGGGAACTTGCCTTCGACCAGTTTGGTGACGAATTCCATGCCGCCGAAGGTGAACTTCGCCTGGTTGTTGGCGAACTGCATCTCGATGTGGGGCTGGTTGTCGCCGCCCGCGTCCGACAGCAGGCGCTGCAGTTCGAGCACGGTTTTGCGCGGCAGGATGACTTCCTGCTTGGGCACCTCTACGTCCAGCGTGGCGCTGGCAAACGCCAGGCGGTGGCCGTCGGTGGCCACCAGGGAGAGCTGCTTGCCTTCGGCCACGAACAGGATGCCGTTGAGGTAGTAGCGGATGTCCTGCACCGCCATGGCGAACGAGACCTGGCCCAGCAGGTCCTTGAGCGTTTTTTGCGGCACGCTGAACACGGGGCCGAAGGCGGCGGATTCCTGCACCAGCGGAAAGTCCTCGGCCGGCAGCGTCTGCAGCGTGAAGCGGCTCTTGCCGCCCTTCAGGATCAGCTTGGACTGGGCCGATTCCAGGCTCACCGTCTGATCGCCGGGCATGGTGCGCAGGATGTCGATGAGCTTGCGGGCGCCCACGGTGGTGGTGAAGTCGCCGGTGTCGCCGCCCAGTTCGGCCGTGGTGCGGATCTGGATTTCGAGGTCGCTGGTGGTCAGCTGCAGGGCATTGCCCGTCTTGCGGATCAGCACGTTGGCCAGGATGGGCAGGGTATGCCGGCGCTCGACGATGCCAGAGACCGATTGCAGAACCGCGAGAACCTTGTCTTGTGTTGCCTTCAGGACGATCATGTCAACCTCTTGTGGTTTTTGGAACGGTGCGTGGACAGCAGCACAGGTCGTGCCTCCTCCCTGCCGCAGAAGCCGTCATTTTGCCCTTTTACCGGGGCCTTTCTCCTGGGGGCCTTCACTGGCTGCATCAACCCTTGAGCGTTTGTTCCAGCACGTGCAGCTGCTGGTTCAGTTCGGTGAGTTGCTGGCGCTCGCCGGAAATCTTGCGAACCGCATGCAAAACAGTGGTGTGATCGCGCCCGCCGAACAATTCTCCGATCTCGGGAAGACTCTTTTGCGTCAGCTCCTTGGCCAGGTACATTGCAATCTGGCGCGGCCGCGCAATGCTGGCCGGGCGCTTCTTGCTGTACATGTCGGCCACCTTGATCTTGTAATAGTCGGCCACCGTCTTCTGGATGTTTTCCACAGAGATCTGACGGTTCTGGATGGACAGCAGATCGCGCAACGCCTCGCGGGCGAGTTGGATGGAGATTTCCTTCTGGTTGAAGCGCGAGTACGCAAGGATCTTGCGCAGCGCGCCTTCGAGCTCGCGCACGTTGGAGCGCACGTTCTTGGCCACGAAGAAGGCCACTTCCTCGGGCATTTCGGTGCCTTCGACGCGGGCCTTGTTGATCAGGATGGCCACGCGCATTTCCAGCTCGGGCGGCTCGATGGCCACCGTCAGGCCCGAATCGAAGCGTGACACCAGACGCTCGTGGATGTTGGCCAGGCCCTTGGGATAGGTGTCCGACGTCATCACGATGTGGCTCTTCTTGGCCAGCAGGGCTTCGAACGCGTTGAAGAATTCTTCCTGCGTGCGGTCCTTGTTGGCAAAAAATTGCACATCGTCAATCAACAGCAGATCGAGCGAGTGGTAGCGCTCCTTGAACTCGTCGAAGGTGCGGCGCTGGTAGGCTTTAACCACATCCGACACGAACTGCTCGGCGTGGATGTAGAGAACTTTGGCGTCGGGCTTGTCCTGCAGCAGGCGATTGCCTACGGCGTGCACCAAGTGGGTCTTGCCCAAGCCGACGCCGCCATAGATGAACAGCGGGTTGTACAGGTGGCCGGGCATGCCCGCCACATGCATGGCGGCCGAACGCGCCATGCGGTTGGCCGTGCCTTCCACCAGGGTCTCAAACGTCAGGGCCGGGTTGAGCCGGGTGCGAAAGGCACCGGCAGGCGCTTCGTCGGTGCTTGAAGGTGCGGCTTCGGGTGCCTGCGTTGCCTCGGCAGAATTAGGGCGAACATAAGTACGTGCAACCGATTCCCGCTGAGCGAGCGCTAACTCCAAGATGATGGATTGCCCGTACAAGGCCTCCAGCAAGGCGGCAATGCGCCCGGCATACTGCGCGCGGATCCAGTCGAGCTTGAAGCGGTTGGCGACGAAGAGCGTGACTTTGGAGAAGTCATCGGCCACTTGCGCCACCAGGGGCTTGATCCAGGTATTGAATTGCTGCTCGGGCAGGTCTTGCGCAAGCTGCTCTGTACAGGCCTGCCACAGCCCCTGGCCCGCATCGGTGCCGGGTTGGCCCGTGGGGCTGCGATGGGATTCCTCGGTCATTTCGGGAGCGTCTTCTTGTTGTGGATAGGAGGAACGATGCCAGGCGGCGGATTGTAGCTTGTCAAGGAGTTATCCACAATTTTGCGGGCTTCTTCCGGGCGCTGGAAAATGGCGCTGGGTGGCACTGCGCCCGTTGCTTGATAAAGGCCTTCGCCGTGCCAGGCATTGCCAGCGGGCTTCAAGCCTGCGATAATTTTGGGTTTCCCTGAATGTGTTCAGGGTGATTTGACCCGGCGCGCCGTTATTTCTGCCCCGCAAGTCTTGGTTGCATGCGCATTCCGCAAGGGGCGCTGCGGCCTCGGATGGCGGGGTTCAAGAGCAGCAGTCCGGAACTGAACCTCAAGGAATAGCATCATGAAACGTACTTACCAGCCCTCCAAGACGCGCCGCGCGCGCACCCACGGTTTCCTCGTCCGCATGAAGACCCGCGGCGGCCGTGCCGTTATCAACGCACGCCGCGCCAAGGGCCGGAAGCGCCTGGCCGTCTAAGGCCGTCACGGTCTACGGCCTGCTCCCCACCTGCTCCCGGTTTGTACCGTCAGGTTCCAAACGGGGCGCCTGCATGCAACGGCTGAAAACCCGTCCGCAGTTCCAGGCCGCCATGGCGGGGGGCACTGTCTCTCGCACAGCGCATTTCGCGCTGCACCGACTGGTGCTGAACGGTGCTGGCAGCCCTGCTGCCAACTCCGCCAGTGCTGCACCCACAGGGCCCGGTTCCTTGCCGCCAACGCAAGGGCCGCAGGCCCTGTTTGCCGTGCCGGATGTCTGGCTGGGTGCGATGGTGCCCAAGCGCTGGGCGCGTCGTGCCGTGACGCGCAACACCATCAAGCGGCAGATATACACCGTGGGCGCGGCGTTTGAGGCGCGGTTGCCTCAGGCGGCCCATGTGGTGCGGCTGCGTACCGCCTTTGATCGCAAGCAGTTCGTGAGTGCCACGTCCGACCAGCTCAAGCAGGCGGTACGGGCCGAGCTGCTCCAGCTGTTCGGGTATGCCGCACGGCGTGCGGGCGGCGGGGCCGCAGCGCCCGCCCCGCAAGGGCCGGCGCAGGAGGTGGCGCCATGATCATGCAGCGCCTGCTGATGGGCGTGGTCAAGGGCTACCGGCTGTTGCTCAGCCCCTGGCTGGGCTCGGCCTGCCGCTTCGAACCCACCTGTTCGGCTTATTCGTTGCAGGCGCTGCAGCAGCACGGTGCGGCGGCGGGCAGTTACCTTACGGTGCGCAGGCTGGTACGCTGCCACCCTTGGTGTGACGGGGGCCATGACCCGGTCCCGCAACAATTGCCGCGCAGCATGCGGCTTTTTTCGCGGCTTTCTCCTTCCAACACCCAACCATCTTCACCAAAGAAGTCTTCATGAACGACATTCGCCGCACCATTCTGTGGGTGATTTTTGGCTTTTCCATGGTTCTGCTGTGGGACAAGTGGCAGCTGCACAACGGGAACAAGGCCACTTTCTTC
>NZ_ACQT01000124.1 GCF_000175235.1 Acidovorax delafieldii 2AN
CACGCCGCCAGCTACCGGCCCGCCTTCGAGGACCGGCGCGCGCGCATGGTCGGCGACACCGTGACCATTCGCATCGAAGAGAACATCACGGCCAAGCAGAACTCCACCTCGACGGTCGACCGCAAGTCGAGCAACGAGGCGGGCATCACCGCGCTGCCGTTCGTGGGCAGCAGCTTCACCGACAAGACCAAGCTGGGCAGCGCCAACGACAGCAAGTTCACGGGCACCGGCAACACGGCCAGCAGCAACACTTTCGACGGGTACATCACCACCACGGTCGTGGAGGTGCTGCCCAACGGCCACCTGGTGGTCACGGGCGAGAAGCAGATCGGCGTGAACGACAACGTCGACGTGCTGCGCTTTTCGGGCACCGTGGACCCGCGCTCGCTGCGCACGGGCACCGGCGGCTACGAAGGGTCGGGCAGCGTGATCAGCTCCCGCCTGGTGGCCAACGCCCGCGTGCAGTCGCGCGGACGCGGCGCCCAAGGCGAGGCACAGGCCATGGGCTGGCTTGCGCGCGCTTTCAACACGATCACGCCGTTCTGAACGCCCGTAACCCGCCCATGCCGCCGCTGCATTCCTGGCTTCTTCGCGCAGCTGCCGCCGCCCTGGCGCTGCAATGCGCCCTGGCGGGCGCCGCCGATTTTCGCGACCCGGTGGACCAGCCGTTCGTGGTCTGGCCCAACATACCAGTCGTGCGCGCGTCCGACCTGGGCGACTACGACGGCGACCGCAAGGTGTTTGCCGACCTGCACGCCGGCAAGGGCGACCCGGCCACGGTACTGGCCGCGCTGCAGGCCGTGGACACGCTGCAGGCCCACCACGAGCGCACGGCGCTGGCCCAGCTGGGGCGCACGCTCAACACCCAGCTGATCGGCGAGCTCGACCGGCAGGCCCGGCGCATCAACACCCGCGCGCCGAAGCTGCGCTTCGAATTTGCCGGCATCACGCCCGAAGAGCTGCAGCGCGCATCCGCTGCCGACGCCAAGGCGCTCGATGCCCTCAAGGCCAAGGCTGGCCAGGTGGCGCTGGTGGCCTACGTCACCTACACACGGCTCGAAGGCGCGCTGGTGCAGGCAACCGCCACCTTGGTGAAACTGGGCAGTGGCGCATCGCAGAGCTTCACCGTGACAGCGCCCGCGCCCACGCTGGCCGACGTGTTGGCGCGCGACATCTTCGACTACTTCCAGGGCACGCGCTTTCCCCAGCACCGCAATCCGCAGGCGGCATGGGAATGGCTCATGGCCGCTCCCGGGCATGCGGACCAGCTCGTGTCCCGCGATACCGCGCAGCGCTACTGCCAGTCGCAGGACGCCGCCCTGCCAACGGCGGCAGAGCTGGAAACGGCCGAAGCATCGGGCTTCTATGGCGGCGGCGTGGCGCTGCGCTCGGGGGGCGTTTACCACATCCAGTCGGGCCTGTACGACACCACGCAGGCCCTGGCGGACAAGGTGCGCGCCAACCACATCGCCACCGTGCCCAATGGCTATTACTACTGCATTCGCCGGCAGGCCGGCGCTACGGCGGCTGCCACCCCGAAGACCGCCAAGGCGCGCCGCTGATCATTCAAAATTGATAGCTGTACGCGCTTAACCAGCAAGCGCATGCGGCTATTTTTGTTGATGTATCTGACCCCAGGGGTCGGTACGGGCCATCGGCATCGGCCCGTGCGATAAGGCGGCGGAAGCAGGCTCTTTTCCCCCCTTCGTCTGCCGCGCGGCTGGCCACAATGGGTGCCATGAAAACCTTGCACTCCGCTCGCTTCGCATGGCTGCAGGCCCACGCGTTTGCGCTGGCATTGGGTCTGGCCGCCTGCGCCGCAGCCCTGCCCGCCCACGCCCTGCGCATCAAGGAAGTGGCGGCCGTGCAGGGCGTGCGCAGCAACCAGTTGTCGGGCTACGGCCTGGTGGTGGGGCTGGACGGCACCGGCGACCAGTCCACGCAGATGCCGTTCACGGCCCAGGCCATGGCCAACTACCTGCAGCAGATGGGCATCAGCCTGCCGCCCGGCACCGCCGCGCCACAGCTCAAGAACGTGGCCACGGTGGTGGTCACGGCACAGTTGCCGGCATTCGCGCAGCCAGGGCAGATGATCGATGTGGCCGTTTCCTCCATGGGCAATGCCAAGTCGCTGCGCGGTGGCACGCTGATCGCCACGCCGCTGCGCGGCGCCGATGGCGAGATCTATGCCCTGGCGCAGGGCAACGTGGTGGTGGGCGGGGCCGGCGCATCGGCAGGCGGCAGCAAGGTGCAGATCAACCACCTGAACGCCGGCCGCATCCCCGAGGGCGCGCAGGTCGAGCGCTCGGTGCCGACGCCGCTGCACGATGGCGACACCATCACCCTTGGCCTGAACGCCATGGATTTCCAGACCGCGCGCAAGGTGGCGCAGGCCATCAACGCCCGCCAGGGCCAGGGCACGGCCACGGCGCTGGACGGACGCACGGTGCAGGTCGCGGCGCCGCAAGACCCCGGCAGGCGCGTGAACTTCATCGCCGAGCTCGAAGAACTGCAACTGCCCGATTCCACCCCGGCCGCCAAGGTGGTGATCAATGCGCGCACCGGCTCCATCGTGCTCAACCAGGCCGTGACGCTGGGGCCCTGCGCCATCGCGCACGGCAACCTGTCCATCACCATCAGCAGCACGCCCATCATCAGCCAGCCCAACCCCCTTTCGCGGGGCGTGACCGTGGTGGCGCAAAAGAGCGACATCGCCATCCAGCAGGAAGCAGGCAACGTCATCCAGATGCCGCCCTCGCCGCAGCTGGCCGACGTGGTGCGCGCGCTCAACACCTTGGGCGCCACGCCGCAAGACCTGTTGGCCATTCTGCAGGCCATCAAGGCCGCCGGCGCCCTGAACGCCGAGCTGGAAGTGATCTGACCATGCCCGGCACCTCGTCCCCGCTGGCGGCCGCACACCAGGAGTGACCATGGCCTTGACCCTGCCCTCATCCACCACGCCCAGCACCACGAATGCGCTGGCGGCCGATGCGCGCTCGCTCAACGCCCTGAAATACGAGTCGGGCCAGAACAGCGCCCAGGCCGCCAAAGAGGCAGCCAAACAGTTCGAATCGCTCTTCATGCGCGAGCTCATCAAGAGCATGCGCGAAGCCACGATGAAATCGGGCATGCTGGACAGCGCCCAGGGCGATCTGGGAACCGACCTGCTGGACCAGCAGCTGTCGGTGCACATGTCGGGCGTACCCGGCGGGCTCTCCGAAGCCATTGCGCGCCAGCTCTCGCGCCAGATGGGGGGCGCCGACACCACCATCTCAGCCCCGTCCACCTTGAGCCTGCCCGGCGTGGTGTCGCGTTCTTCGACCCCACCCCCGTGGCCGCGGGGCCCGCGCCCAAAGGCCGCGACAGTTTCGTGCAGTCGCTCAGCGCCACCGCCGAGCGCGTATCGCAGGACAGCGGCATCCCCGCCAGCTTCATGCTGGGCCAAGCCGGCCACGAGACCGGTTGGGGCAAGAGCGAGATCAAGAACGCCGATGGCTCCAGCTCCTTCAACCTGTTCGGCATCAAGGCCGGCAAGGGCTGGACCGGCAAGGTCGCCGAGGTCACCACCACGGAATACGTGGGCGGCGTGCCCCGCAAGGTGGTCGCGAAGTTCCGCGCCTACGACTCGTACGAAGACTCGTTCCGCGACTACGCCAGCCTGATCAACAACAGCCCGCGCTACGAGAAAGCGCAGGCCACTGCCAAGACGGGCTCGGCCGTGGCCTATGCGGCCGAGCTGCAGAAGGCCGGCTACGCCACCGACCCCGAATACGCCAAAAAGCTCAGCGGCGCCATCAACAGTGCCCTGCGCGTGCAGCGCGCACAGGCCTGAGCACACGAGGTAACCCATGAGCCTGCTCAACGTCGGGGCCCGTGCCCTTCTGGCCAACCAGGTCGCCCTGCAAACCGCGGGGCACAACATCGCCAACGTCAACACGCCCGGCTATTCGCGCCAGACCGTGGTGCTGCAGACCGTACAAGGCCAGTTCACCGGCGGCGGCTACATTGGCCAGGGCGTGGATGTGCAGACCATCCTGCGCAACCAGAGCGAACTGCTCACGCGCCAGGCCGCTGCCGCGGGCTCGACGCAGTCGGCCGACGCCACGCGGGCCGAGCGCCTTCGGCAGCTGCAGGAAGTTTTCAGCGGTGGCGCCACGGGCCTGGGCGCCGCCATCAACGACATGATGAATTCGTTCTCGGACGTCGTGAGTTCGCCCACCGACCTGACGGCCCGCACCGTGGCCCTCACGCGAATCGATGAAACCGCCGCGCGCATGCGCTCGGCCTCCGACCGCGTCAACGAAATCCAGTACACGGTGACCGAGCAGCTGGGTAGCAGCATCACCGCCATCAACAGCCTCGCCTCGCAGATTGCCAGCGTGAACGAACAGATCGCGCGCGCCAAAGGCAACGGCCAGACCCCCAACGATCTGCTGGACCACCGCGACCAGCTGATCCGCGACATCAACCAGTATGTGCAGACCACCCAGATTCCGGCCGACGATGGCACGGTGGGCCTGTTCGTGGCCGGCAGCCAGCCGCTGGTGCTCGGCACCAACGCAACCCCGCTGTCGGTGGGCGATGCCCAGGACTTCCCCGGCAGCGGCCAGCTCAAGCTGTACTTCAATCCACCCGGTGCCACACCGATCGAGATCGATGAAAACATGCTGGGCGGGGGCTCGGTGTCGGGCCTGCTGCGCTTCAATAACACCGATCTGGCCGAGGGCCGCAACCTGCTGGGGCGCATGGCGCTGGCCATCGGCACCACGATGAACTACCAGCAGACCCTGGGCCTCACGCTCGACGGCGCGGCAGGCAAGCCGCTGTTCGCCACCCCGGCCAGCGTGCAGGGCTCTACCGCAGGCTCGGCGGTGGGAACCATCGATTTCACCGACCCCACCAAGTTCTCGCCCACCCAGTTCGCGGCGTCCGACTACGAGGTGCGCTACGACGCCGCAGGTGTCGGCGGCCAGGTGGTGCGGCTGTCGGACGGAAAAGCGACCGCGTTCGCCAGTGTCGGAGCGCTTGCAGCCACACAGATCGACGGCCTGACGTTCAACTTCACCACTGCAGGCGCGGCCAACGAAAGGGTGCTCTTCAAGCCTTTCGCAAGCGCTGCGGGCAACATCCAGGCGCTGGTTTACTCGCCGCGCGACCTGGCTGCGGCCAACCCCGTCAATGCGGCCATGGGCACCGCCAATGCCGGTACGCTGCAACTGTCGCAGCTCAAGGCCACGGGCGTGCCCACCCCGCCCGGGCTGGTGCTGCCGCCCAATGGAGACACCGCCACGCCGCCTGCCTTCCCTGGCGGCATTCAGTTGCGGTTCAACGCCGGCCCTCCCGCCACTTACGACGTCCTCAACCGGGGCAGCAGCCCCGCAACGACGGTGGCCACGGCGCAGCCCTACACCCCGGGCGCCCCGATCTCGATCGACGGCTGGCAAATCACCCTGCAGGGCACGCCCAAGAGCGGTGACACCGTCAACGTGGGCAACGCCCTTGACCCGCAGTATGGCGACTACTACACCCGCAACGCTGGCAACGCCAGTGCGCTGATGGGCCTGCGCGACGTGAAGATGTTCGACAACGCCACGCTGAGCGACGGTTACGCCGGCGCCATTGCCCAGGTGGGCACGCGCACCCAGAGCGCCAGCTTTGCCGCCAACCTGTCCACCACCATCGCAGCCAACCTCGAGCGCGACCGCACGGCGGTGTCGGGGGTGAATCTGGACGAAGAAGCCGCCAAGCTCATCCAGTTCCAGCAGGCTTATCAGGCGTCCGCCAAAATGCTGCAGATTGCCCAGAACATTTTCGACAACCTGATCCAGACCGTGGGTCGCTGAGGGGTTCACAGGAGTCCGATATGAGCAGCAATACCATTTACCGCGTGGGCACTGCCAACATGTATGACAACGCCTTGCGCAACCTGGGCGAGCGGCAGACCTCGCTGTCCAGCCTGCAGGAGAACCTGACCTCGGGCAAGCGTGTGGTGCGCGCCAGCGACGATCCGGTCTCGGCCGCCCAGGCCGAGCGCGCGCTCACGCGGCTGTCCCGCATCCAGACCGAGCAGCGCGCCCTGGAAACGCAGCGCAACGCCATTGCGCAGGCCGAATCCGCCATGGGAGAGGCTGTGGGCCTGGTGCAGAACGCGCGCGAACTCATCGTGAGCGCCGGCAACGGCACCCTCACCCCCAACGATCGTGCCACCATTGCCAACCAGCTCAAGGGCCTGCGCGAGCAACTGAGCGAGGTGGCCAACCGCAAGGACACCAACGGGGTGCCGCTGCTTGGCGCCCTGGGCAGCGCGCTGGCGCCGTTCCTCGGACCACTGACCACCTCGCCCGACTACACCTTTGACGGGCTTGCGGGGCAGAACAGCAGCACGGGTGTGTCCATCCCCAATACGCTGGACGGCGATTCGGCCTTCATGTTCCAGCCGCAGCGCGATGGCGTCTACAACGCCAGCGTGAGCACCATTCCCAACGGCCGCCAGCTCACCACCGACGGCATCAAGCCCACCAACACCGCGTTGGTGACCGGCGACCAGTACACCATCGCCTTCAGCGCGGTGGGCCCCGGCGCCACCACCGGCACCACCACGGCCACCTACACCATCACCAACACCACCACGGGCGCCGTGTCCGCCCCGGTGACGGTGCCCGACTTCCCTTCCGACAAGCCCGTCACCATCGCGGTGACCGGCGTCCCGGGCCTGAGCTTCAACATCACCGGCACGCCGGCCACCGGCGACACGGTCACCCTGCAGCCCAGCGCCAGCATGTTCAGCACGCTCGACAGTGCGATCCGCGATATCGGCGGCGCGGCGAACAACAATGCCGCCACGCAGGCCGTGGGACAGGCCCTCGCCAACGTGGATATCGGGCTCGAACGCATGCACAACATGCGCAGCTATGCCGGCGAACTGCTCAACCGCGCAGACCGCATCACGGGCGACCAGGACAAGCGGTCCATCCAGCTCGAAGGAGACCGCTCGCGCGCCGAGGATCTCGATATGATCAAGGGCATTTCGGACTTCCAGAACCAGCAGGTGGGTTACGAGGCTGCCCTCAAGTCGTATGCCTCGATCCAGAAGCTGTCCTTGTTCAACTTCATCAGTTAAGACCCGCTCGCGCGGTGGGAGGCCCACCCCGTCGAAAGGATCCGGCCCCGCTGTCCAATCGCTTCACCGCCCATGGTCCAATCCGTACTAGGCAGCCTGATTCTTGGCTATCGCCCCCTGTGGAGTCGGGCCCGCAAGCTTGCGGGTGTGCAGCTCTATGTGCAGAACGAGGCCGCCACGGTGGTGGATGCAGCCCACCTGCTGCGCACGTTGCAGGAACTGTGGTCGTCCACCTCGCCACCGCTGCTGTTGTCCGCGCAGACCCGCCAGCTTTTGTGCACCCTGCTTGAAGAGGCGCCGCGCGGCGCGCCATGGATCGAAGTGCGGGGCGACTGGCTTTCCGACACCGCCATCTGGAGCCGCGTGAAGGCCGCCCACCAGCGCGGCCTCAAGCTCGTGTGGCGCGGCGACGTGGGCCGACTGCCCGAACCCGAAGTGGCCCGCTGCTTCGACAACAGCCTGCTCACGCTGCGCCCCGAAGACGCCGTGGCGGCCCTGCAAAAACCATCCGCCCGCCCCGGCACCCCGGCACCGGCGACGCGCACAGCAAGCCCGGTGCTGGCAGGCCAGATGTACGAGAACGTCGCCAGCCGCGCCCTGATGGAGCATTGCCTCGACCAGCAAAACGCCCTGGCGCTGGCCGGCTGGCCCGTGGAAGACGTGCTGTACGGCCAGCGGCACCAAGCGCCCCAGCCTTCGCATGCCGTGATTCTGCGGCTGATGAAGGCCATCGATGCCGAGCAGTCGCTCGAGACCTTCGAGGAAATCATGGGCGAAGATCCGCTGCTCGCCTACCGCTTCATGGTCTACACCAATTCGGCGGCACTCGGCCTGCGCACCGGCATCGACTCGCTGCGCCGGGGGCTGGTGATGATGGGCTATGGCTCGCTCAAGCGCTGGCTTTCCGACCAGTTGCCCCATGCCAGCACCGACCTCAACCTGCGCCCCGTGCGCGAGGCCATGGTGATCCGCGCGCAACTCGTGGCCCACCTGCTGGACGCAGGGGTCGAGAACGACCTGCGCCGCGAAATCTACCTGTGCGGCCTGCTGTCGCAGCTGGACGAGATCATGGGCGAACCCCTGGGAGGCATCCTGCGCCGCATCCCGCTGTCCGAGCGCATCTACGACGCCACGGTGCTGGGATCGGGGCCCTACGCGTCGGGCTTGCAGATGGCCTGCGCCCTCGAATCGGACGACGCCAGCGCCATCCGCAAGCTGTGCGAGGCGTATGAAATGGACCTTGAGGAAGTCAACCGCGCACTGCTGCGGGTGCTGGCCGACCTCGAAGTCGATCGCGCCGCGGGCTGAACCAGGCTGCGCAGCCCCGCGGCCTGTGGGGTCCACCGGCATTCGCCACCACCCCTTTCAGGCCGGGCTTCACCAAAAAGCTGCGACGGACTGCGCCTCGCCGGTGCCCCGGCATGGCGCAGAGGGGGAGCGCGGCGGTTTCGGTGTGCGCGGCGCAGTCGGTGGAAAGCCTCCGTCCTGGCCGCTCCACATCCCTGCCGTGCGGGCCCACCGCCATAGGCCCCCCGCTGGCCGCAAACCGCCACACCGCCGCCACGAAAGGGGCGTCGCATGCCCGTCGCGCCCAGCCCGGTGATGACGGCGCATGCCATCACCGCGCAGCGCGTGCACTGCCGCTACCGGCTTTGCGCCACCACGCGCTGGAACGTGCGCCAGAAAGCGGCATCCTGCGTGGTGGCAAAGTTGATGCGCATCAGCGTGCAGGGCTGCCGCGTGGCGTGGAACAAGGCGCCCGGCGCCAGCAGGTAGCCCTCGTCCAGCATGCGCTGGGCCAGCATGTCGGTGTCCACGCCGGTTTCCACCCAGCCGAACATTCCCGCCGGCTCGGCCGCGAAGGTGCAGCCGGCTTCCAGCGCCAGCTGCACGCTGCGTGAGCGTGCCTGGGCCAAGCGCAGGCGCATGCGCTCGGCATGGCGGCGCAACTGGCCCTGGTCGATGCACAGGGCCAGCGCCTTTTCCAGGATCGACGGCGTTGTCAGCGTGGACAGCAGCTTGGTGTCCAGAAGCCGCTCCACCAGTTCTTCCGGCGCGGCCAGGTAGCCCACGCGCCAGTTGGGCGCCAGGATCTTGGCAAAGCCGCTCACGTAGATGGTGCGCCGCAGGCCATCGAGCACCGACAGCCGCGTGGCATGGGCGGGCGCGATGTGGCTGTAGGTGTCGTCCTCCACCACATGGAAGTTGTGCCGCTGCGCCAGTTGCAGCACCTGGTGGGCGCTGCCGGGCGAGAGGCAATAGCCGGTGGGGTTGTGGAACACGCTCACGCTCACGAACAGCTTGGGGGCGTGGGCCTCGCAATAGCGCGCCATCACGGCCAGGTCGGGCCCGTCGGCCCGCCGGGGCACGGGCAGGATGCGCATGCCCAGCGCGTCCAGCCGCGCAAACTCGACCGACCAGCCAGGCTCTTCCACCATGACCGGATCACCAGGGCGCAGCAGGGTGCGGCTCACGATGTCGAGCGCATGCGTGGCCCCCACCGTGGTCATGACCTGCGCGGGCCGCGCCGGAATGTCCAGGCCCGTCAGCCGGCGCGCCAGCACCTGGCGCAGGCCCGGGTCGCCCATGGGGTCGCCATACTGCAGCGAGCCCTCCTGCAGCGCCCGGCTGCCGGTCACCTTGCGCACCGCCGCCGCCATGAAGCCCGACTCCAGCCATTCGGAGGGAAACACCCCGGCACCGGGCTGCGGGTAGGTGGACGCCTGGTGGAACATGCCCCGGATCAGCGCGGTGGCGTTGATGCGCGAACCCGAAGCCAAAGGCGCGGTGCCCGTGGCCGTGCGCAGCGTCACATTCGCTACGCTTTGAATAGCAGAAGACGCTTGCCCTTCAAGCGCCACAGCCCCGTTTTGCACAAAATCGCGCACATAGAAGCCTCGCTGGCTGCGCGCCTCGACCAGCCCCTGGGCCTGGAGCTGGTCGTAGGCGGCCACCACGGTGTAGGGGCTCACGCCCTGCTGGCGCGCGCACTCGCGCACCGAGGGCAGGCGCGCGCCCGCAGGCAGCAGCCGCGAGCGGATGCGTTCGGCGAAGCGCTCGGCCAGTTGTTCGGTCAGGGTGTGGTTGCTGGAGCGGGTGAGCATGCGGAGCCTTGCCATGCAGAGACCAACTGTGCTGCCACGCATGCCAGCACAGTTGGTTTCATTGTCAAAAAAACTGTATTGCTACTGTATTGCAATTATCTCTACAGTGAAAGCCGATCACCTCTTTATCTGCGCCATGCCAACCGTTGAATTCACCGCCCTGCTGGCACTGGCCGCCGCCATGAGCTTCAGCCCAGGACCCAACACCACGCTGTCCACCGCACTGGCGGCCAACCAGGGGCTGCGCCATGCCATGCGTTTCGTGTGCGCCGTGCCCGTGGGCTGGAGCGTGCTGCTGCTGCTAAGCGCGGGCGGCCTTGGGGCGGCGGTGGTGGCGGTGCCCGCGCTGCGCTGGGGCATCAAGGCCGTGGGCATTGGCTACCTGGTGTGGCTGGCCTGGAAGCTCAGCCAGAGCGCGCAGCTCGGCCAGGCCGACGCCGCGCGCATGAACGTGGGCTTCTGGCAGGGCGCGGCACTGCAGTTCGTGAACATCAAGGCCTGGTTGCTGGCGCTGACCATCGTGGCGGGCTGGATCGTCGGGCGGGACGACAGCCTGCAGCGCCTGGCCGTGGTGCTGCCGGTGATGGCGGTGTTCGCGCTGTCGAGCAACCTGCTGTATGCCGCGGCGGGCGCGCTGCTGCGCCACTGGCTGGCACGGGGCAGGCGCCTGCTGTGGTTCAACCGCGCCATGGGCTGCGTGCTGGTGGCCACGGCTGCATGGATGGTGCGGGCATGAGCGCCCCCATGCCTGCACCTTGCGCCAGCCCCGGCGTGCCCG
>NZ_ACQT01000123.1 GCF_000175235.1 Acidovorax delafieldii 2AN
CGGGGCGCACGCCCGAGTGGCCGCGCGCCAGGCTCACGGCCTTGGTGGCCAGGATGAGGCGCACCACGTCGTCGGGCAGCGCATCGCCCGTGCCCACGCTGTGCGACAGCACCAGATTGCGCTGCAGCTCGGCCAGGCGCTCGTGCGCAATCTTGGTGCTGGCGAGCTTGCCAAAGCCGGTGTTGATGCCATAGACGACCTGGTCTTCATCAACGATGCGCTGCACCGTGGCCAGGGACTTCTGCAAACCCGCGCGGGCCGACGCATCGAGCACCAGTTGCACGGGGCCCGCGTGGATGCGGCGCAGCTCGGCCAGCGTGACGCGGCCGGGGTGCAGGGTGAGGGATGAAGCGTTGTGTGTCATGGCGTTAATCCTGTATATACAAGTAGGTACAAGCAAAATAAAACGGCGTTAATTTGTTCTTCAAATCCTGTCAGCCCATCCCGCTACGGGTGCAACTGCCACTGCACTCGCGAGAGACGCCGAGCAAGGGCCGCCCCGCAGCGAGGGTGTCGTCCCCCTTGAGGGGGAAGGCGCGAAGCGACTCAGGGGGTGCTTCATATTCAACCAGCGACGGGGTTGCCGTCGGCTCGGAAGCGGCTGCCCAAACGGTAGCGGGTGGCGGGGTGCAAACACCGCACCACGGTGATCGGCACACCGCGCGACCAGGTGCGACGGGTGAGCAGCAGGCACGGCTCCTGCGGAGACATCTCCAGCAGCGCGGCCTGCTCGGCGGTGGGCATGACGGCATCGACCACATGCTCGATCTGGTCGAAGGGCACGTTGCGCACCAGGTATTCGGAGGGTTGCAGCTGCGTGAAGTCCTGCGCGGCGAACTGGGGCACCTGGCGCGGGTTCACGTGGCGGTCTTCCAGTTGTACGGGCAGGCCGTCTTCGCGGTGGATGCACAGCGAATGGAACACCGACTCGCCCGTGCGCAGGTCCAGCGCGGCGGCCACTTCCAGCGTGGCGGAGGTGCGTTCCACCGTGAGCACGTCACAGCGGTAGTCGTGCCCGCGCTGGCGGATTTCGCTGGCCAAATTGGCAATCTGCAGCAGCGTGGACTGGGGCTTGTCCTCGGCCACAAAACTGCCCACGCCCGCCACGCGCACGATGCGGCCCTGCTCCACCAGTTCGCGCAGCGCGCGGTTCACCGTCATGCGCGAGATGCCGAACTGGGTGACCAGCTCGTTCTCGGATGGCAGGCGGTCGCCCGCGCGCCAGATGCCTTCCTGGATCTTGCGCGAGATGTGGTCCTTGACCTGCTCGTACAGCGCCATGGCTTGCGCGGGTGCAGCCACGGCGACCACCGCCTTGGCGGGCGTGGCGCTGCGCGGGGCAGTGGCTGCAGTGCGGCGGGAAGGACGGGCGCTCATGTGTGGATGCGGGGCTGGTGCAGGTTCAGATCAGTGCAGGTCCGCCGCCATGGATTCGGCGCGGATCTCTTCGGTGAGGCGCGCCTTGAGGTCCATGAACTCGGGGCTGGTCTTGATCGTGTAATGGCGCGGGTGCGGCAGGTCCACCGCCAGCTCGGTCTTGATGCGGCCGGGCCGGGCGCTGAACACGGCGACGCGGTTGGCCATGAAGATGGCTTCGTCGATATCGTGGGTGACGAAGAGCACGGTCTTGCGCTCGGCCTCCCAGATGCCCAGCAGCAGCTCTTGCATCAGCACGCGGGTCTGGTTGTCGAGCGCGCCGAAGGGCTCGTCCATCAGCAGAATCTTGGGGTCGTTGGCCAGTGCGCGCGCAATGGCGGTGCGCTGCTGCATGCCGCCCGACAGCTGCTTGGGAAAGTGCTGCTCAAAGCCGCGCAGGCCGACCTTGGCGATGAAGTAAGCGACGCGCTCTTTCTGCGCGCCTTCCGGCATGCCGCGTTCGCGCAGGCCGAAGCGGATGTTCTGCTCGATGGTGAGCCAGGGGAACAACGTGTAGCTCTGGAACACCATGCCGCGCTCTGCGCCAGGGCCTTCCACCGGTACGCCGTCGAGCAGCACACGGCCGCTGGTGGCGTGGTCCAGCCCCGCCACGATGCGCAGCAGCGTGGATTTGCCGCAGCCCGAGGGGCCAAGGATGGTGACGAAATCGTTGTCACGCACTTCAAAATCCACCGGCTGCAGCGCCTGTGTGCGCTGCCCCTTGGCAGTCTCGAAGACGCGCGACACGGCTTGAATGGAAACGCGGCTCATCGCACAAAACTCCAGGCAAACAGACGGTGGTTGAGCGCCTTGAAGGCGAAGTCGGACACCAGCCCGATGAGGCCGATGATGATGATGCCGAAGATGATCTGGCCGGTGTTGAGCAGCGATTGGCTGTCGGTGATCATGTGGCCGATGCCGCTCGATGAGCCGATCAGCTCGGCCACGATGACATACGTCCAGGCCCAGCCCAGCACCAGGCGCAGGGTCTCGGCGATCTCGGGCGCGGCGCCGGGGATGAGCACGCGCGTGACGATGCCCTTGTGGCCTGCGCCCAGCGTGTAGGCCGCCTCCACCAGATCACGCCGCGCGCCGCCCACGGTGACGGCCACCATGAGCGTGATCTGAAAGACTGAGCCGATGAAGATGACCAAAATCTTTTGCGTCTCGCCGATACCGGCCCACAGGATCAGCAGCGGGATGAAGGCCGACGCGGGCAGGTAGCGGCAGAACGAGACGAAGGGCTCGAAGAAGGCTTCAATGCCCTTGTATGCGCCCATCGCAATGCCCAGCGGCACGGCCACCACTGCCGCCAGGATGAAGCCGCCGAACACGCGCCACACCGTCATGCCGATGTCTTTGTGAAAGCCGTACTCGCTGAACAACAGCCAGCCTTCCTTGGCCATGGTGACGGGGCTGGCCAGAAAGGTGGGCGACACGTAGCCGCCCAGCGTGAAGAACGCCCACACCAGCACGAACAACACAAAAAAACCGAAGCCCAGCAGCCAGCGGGCGCGGGCACTCACAGGCTCCAGCGGAGCGAGCGAACGCCGGCGCACGGGGGCTTTCGGCTCGGTAACGGACAGGGGTTGCACGGCAGACATGGCGCGATCTTGTTCCAGTTTTTTACTTGATGAAGCTCGCGTCGAACGTGACCGCCAGGTCTTCAGGCGCCTTGCGGATGATGCCGGCCTCCAGCAGGATGGCCGTGGCGTCCTTCATGAACGTGGTCAGCTCGCCCGCAAAGAACTTCTGGTTGGCGGCCTTGTCCTGCCAGCGCAGGAAGGACGACGACTTGGCGAACTGCTCCCCCGTCTGCTTGACCGCAGCGCCCATGATCTCGTTGGACTTGGTCGGGTCGGCCTTGATCATGTCCAGCGCCTGGAAGTAGGAGTTGGCCAGTGCCTGTGCGGCCTTGCCGTTGGCCTTGAGCCAGGTGGGGTCGCAGCCCACGGTGTCCATCACCATGGGGTAGTCGAGCGTGGTGGCCAAAATCTTGCCGGCCGCAGGGTTGTCGCGCACGGTGGACAGGTAGGGCTCGTACGTCATGGCGGCGTCGTTCTGGCCCGCCACGAAGGCCTGCGCGGCCGCCTGGGGCGACAGCGTGGTGGTCTTCACGTCCTTGAGGCTCATGCCGTTCTTGCTCAGCATCCAGGCAAGGCCAAAGTACGGAGCGGTGCCGGGCGCATCCACGCCGATGGTCTTGCCCTTGAGGTCGGCAAAGCCCTTGATGTCGCCGCGCACCGCAATGCCGTCGGCGCCGTAGGACTTGTCCATCTGGAAGATCTGCACGATGGGCACGCCGTTGGCGTTCCAGGCGACATGTGTTTCGACCGTGGTGGCGGCGCACTGGATGGACTTGGAGGCCAGGGCCAGGTGGCGGTCCTTCTGCGGGATCATCTTGATCTCCACATCCAGGCCGTTCTTCTTGAAGATGCCAGCCTTGTCGGCCAGGGTGAGCGGCGCAAAGCCCGTCCAGCCGGACATGCCCAGCACAACCTTGGTGTCCTGCGCCTGGGCCGGTGCGGCCAGGGCCATCATGCATGCTGCTGCCGCTGCCGCTGCCAGCGACGTCCATTTCACAACCGATCGAGTCATCATCTGCTCCTGTTTGAAGAAAGAACCTGTGCCCACTGCAGCCGGGTTGCACCCGCTTTCAGCCGCCATGATGACAGTTGATGCATACCTGTCTATACAGGGTAAACACCAGCCGACCATCAGAAATCGGGCTGAACCTCTTCAGCAAAAACCAGGCCAGCGGGCAAAGTACCCACCAAGGTCGAGCCCACGGAATAATGCTATTTAATAGATAGCAATTTATGCCCTACCAGCTTGCGCATGAGGCCAATTCGATTGAATTTTCAGGATGACAGGAGTGTTTTGATCTGTCGCGACCACGGCCGGGGCGTGCACCAAGGCGAGGACTGATACCGGGCAGATGTGCGGTGAACGCACGCGCCTGCAGCAGCATCGGTGTTGCAGCACCCAGCCTTGCGCACGGCCCCCTGTGGCCAAGCCACAAAGGAAAATGGAACGGCACAAAGCCTCTGAAAGTCCGTGAATCTCGGGTCACCCACGTTGCCGTGGCATCTCCCAAGCACAGGACGCTCGCCGTGTGCTGTGCGCCACATGCGGCTGCGCGATAGCCGGCGTGTCCGTGCCACCCGTACCAAACCGGCCTTCGCCCTCGAGCCTGCCCGAGACTGCCAACCCGATCAGAACGGCGCTTTTTCAGGTGCTTGCGGTCGCAATTGGGGCCCTGCCAGGAAGCGGTACAGCACCCCACCATCAGGGCCATCAGCGTCGGATAGCACAACGCTGCCGCATAGCCTTGGCGAACAGGCGTGGCATAGAAAAAACGCCAATCAGCCACGCCGAGCGAATTGCCGACCTGCTGCATTGAAGCCAGCCCTCCCGCTGCCGCGCCCACGTGCTGCACGGGAAGCACCGCCAACACAAAAAACACCAGGAGCGCCATCACCATGCCCAGGCCCATGCCCTGCAGAACCAGGCGGTGCCAAAGGGCATGTACACCACCCGGCAACTTCAGCAAAACCACGGCAGCACCCAGGCCGTGGCCAGCGGCCAGCAACACCACACCACGCAATGCGCGCAAACGGCGCATGCTCGTCTGCGCAGTGACCACGAACGCGGCGCCGGGAGATCTGGTGCGATCACCGGCAACTGCCGCTCGCGGCCCACGAACAGAAGGCAGAGACTCGCCAGCGAAAGATGGAGGTTGTGTACGCTGCGAGCCGCGCTGCCCCTGTGGGCCGTTGCACATCGGCCAACTGCCCTGCAAGGCGCAGAGCGCCAAGGCTGTTTCGGCACTTTAGCATCGCCCATGTTATGCGAAATGTATACAATTCATTTATATTTCATATAGACAAACTCATGGGTATCGTAAAAATCTCGGATCAAATGCACGAAAACCTTCGGGTTGCCGGAGGCGCTCTCAGCAGGTCGATCAATGCGCAGGCCGAACACTGGATGCGGGTGGGCATGCTCACCGAAATGCACCCCGACCTGGACCACAAGGGCATATGCAAACTATTGATAGAGGCTGAGATGGCGGGCGGCCTGGACATCGCTTTTGCCTGCGCGCCATCGCAGGAAAAACCAGCCGTGCGCGTGCCGGCCAAACACTGATGGCCCGAGAAATCCCCCGCCATTCGCCCGACGCCATCGAAATGGCCCGCAAAGCGGCCGGGCTTGCCGCCGAGGTGCTGAGCATGATCGAGCCCTTCGTGGTGCCCGGCGTGAGCACCGAGACACTCGACCAGATCTGCCATGAGCACATCGTGCATGTGCAAGAGTCAATCCCCGCCAATCTGGGGTACCAGGGCTACCCCAAGACCATCCTCACGTCCGTCAATCACGTGGTTTGCCATGGCATCCCCTCCCCTGCAAAAATTCTCAAAGCAGGTGACATCGTCAACATTGACGTGGCCGTGCAAAAAGACGGATGGTTTGGCGACACCAGCCGCATGTTCTTCGTCGGCGAACCCAGCCCTCTGGCCCGGCGCTTGGTCGCAACCACCTACGAGGCACTGAGGGCCGGCATTCGCCAAGTCAGGCCCGGCGCAACGCTGGGCGACATCGGCCATGCCATCCAGTCCATCGCCCAGAGAGAGCACTTCAGCGTGGTGCGTGAATTCTGCGGGCATGGCATTGGGCAGATCTACCACGGAGAGCCGAATGTGCTGCACCATGGACGGCGTGGCGAAGGCCTCACGTTGGAGCAAGGGATGATTTTCACCATCGAACCTATGCTCAACGCAGGACGGCGTGAAACCCGTCAGTTGCCCGACGGGTGGACGGTTGTGACTAAAGACCGATCCTTGTCGGCACAGTGGGAACACATGGTGGCCGTCACCGCCGACGGATACGACGTGCTGACCGCATGGCCGGGCGGCACAGGGGCTTATGCCCTGCCCTGAACGTCAAGCAAGCTGGACGGCGGGCTTTGAGACCGGCAGGCCCATGGTGCGGTGGGCCGCTCGACTCGAAGCCAGGTACGCGAGAACATGCGCACTCCTTCAACACGTCTGCGCCATGAGCACTGACTTCTCAGGATCGACCAATGGTTCTGGCTCGGCCGGTGGCCGCCATGGCACGCAAAGCGGTTGGAATTAGAAGGCTTGGGAGCACGCCTATGCCAAAAGTTGAGAACGAATGCGGGGGATGAGAAGCACCGCTTTTTGGCAGCCCCGCGCGTTTGGATCACCTTTCAAGTCAGTGGTTAAGCAGAGAATACGGGCGTTCACCGGATATCGTGTCCCGTTATTCATTACCCGTCCGCAAAATAAAGCATATGTTGCCCGCGGCTCCGAGAAGGGCAACCAACTGGGGCACGATGCGATTAAGCATAAAGCAGCCTAACGGGAAGAAATCAGGCATATCGTGACCAAACAGATTGGGAGCAAAACTGCCTTGTTCTTGGACTGTTATTCAGCCCATGTGCTTTACTTCCGTCATGTCGATACGTACCGCCACTCCCGCACTGGCCGCCGCCCTGTTGTTTGGTGCCAGCACACCGATGGCCAAACTGCTAATTGGCGACGTAGCCCCTTTGCTACTGGCTGGGCTGCTTTACCTGGGCAGCGGACTCGGCCTGTGCCTGTTACTAGCGCTGCGGCAGCTGAAGCGAAAGGACAGTGAGCGCGCCCCCGAGGCTCTGCACATTCCCCAAGCAGAAATCCCTTGGCTGCTCGGCGCCATCATCTTTGGCGGCGTAATCGGACCTGCGCTCCTGATGCTCGGACTGGCCCAGACCAGCGGTGCGTCAGCGTCGCTGCTGTTGAACGTCGAGGGCGTGCCGACTGCGCTCATCGCCTGGTGGGTGTTCAAGGAGAATGCGGACCGCCAAATCGTGCTGGGCATGGTGGCCATCGTTCTTGGCGGCCTGCTGTTGTCCTGGGAGCCAGGAGGCGCGGCTTTTGCTCCCGGCGCACTGCTCATCGTGGGGGCATGTCTGTGCTGGGCAGTGGACAACAACCTGACCCGCAAGGTCTCCGCGAACGATGCCATGCTGGTCGCCGGGCTGAAGGGGTTGCTGGCCGGGGTCAGTAATACCGCACTTGCGCTGATGGGGGGTACTGCATTGCCGTCAATGACGACTCTGAGCGCCAGCCTGGTCGTGGGATTCCTTGGCTATGGATTGAGCTTGACCTTGTTCGTTGTGGCCCTGCGGACGCTGGGCACGGCCAGGACGGGCGCCTATTTCTCGGTGGCACCGTTGTTTGGGGTGGCTATTTCTTTGGTGTTGTGGCCGACTATGCCGAGCCCACTCTTCTGGATGGCTGCGGCGTTGATGGCCCTCGGCATCTGGCTGCACATTCGTGAGCGTCATGAGCATGAACACAGCCATGAGCCGCTGGAACACAGCCACCGGCATTCACATGACGAACACCACCAGCACACGCATACTTTTGACTGGGATGCTACGAAACCACACACTCACGTCCACCGACATGAAGCACTGACGCACAAGCATCCGCACTACCCGGACATTCATCATCGGCATAGGCACGCGCATCCACATTGAGATGGCACGTGCACCAATCCGGGCTATCAGCCCGTAGCTCGGCAATTTCCTAGCGTCTGCTTACGGGAAAGGTGCACTTCCGCTTTGGGCGGCGGATTCAAGCGGTTGATGCAACACATTGATTGAACATCCAGCCGGGGTCTGGAAACCAAGGGTCTTCTTGGAGCGTTCGTCCAATTGTCTCGCTATTGCATTGAGCTTGATCTGCGAGATTTCTGCGACATCGACGCCTTTTGGCAAGAACTGGGCTGCTGCCGGTTGCGTTGACACCGTCCCAAGCTTCTTGAGCTTGCTCGAACTGTACGGGACTGAGATCGCCGAGCGTTGATGGATGAAGGTAGCCGGTGGGGGTACAGGTTCCCCTATGGCGAACCCCTTCTGCAGAGGGAAGTGGGGGTACAAAACACCGATTTCACCAGATTTCTGGGTTTGTACCCCTACTTGTACCCCCACTTTTGCTTGGCTGCGCATGGACGGCTGTAGACGGCCATGGACTGTAAGTCGTTGATTCACCAATGAAAATGGGCGTTCGCCAGAAATCAGCGAACGCGCTGGCGTCAATTGAATGAAAGCTGTAAACCCGCATAGAAGCTGGATTTCGTTTTTTATTTTTTGACTTGTTCCCCCGTTTGTTCCCCCACCTTGTTCACCATGAGCTGCCGCGTGAAAAACTGTGGATGCAGACGGCCCCATGACCGATCAATTTTGGCAGCCCAAGACGCCGCCGCCACATCGTCAACAAGGGCTACATTGCCCCATCGGCTACAGGCCATCCACACGCTGCGCTATCCAGTTTCGTACTGCCTTGGCTGACCATGAGGTCGCACGCTGCCCGATCTTGATGGACCCCGGAAAGTGCCCTCGCGCCATTTGGTCGTAAAGGGCCGAGCGGCACATCCCCGTCAAGCGCAGCACCTCTGGCAACCGCAACAGGCGGTCTTCGTCGCCTCCATCTTCCAAAGGCGGCCTTCGTATCGACTTACCACTCTCCAGCAGCGACAACGCCTGCCTCATCAACTGGGCTGCACGGTCGGTGATTTCTCTATCGACAGCCTCCCGTTGGTTCCCGCGGTCCTTGCGATTCTGTGCGGTTGGTCTCATATGACTCCCTTTCCGATCCTGCGACACCTGTCGCCGATTCCGTAGAGTGCCAGGGACATCCGACCCATTCCATCCATGCAGGCGCAGCCCAGCGCATCAGGGCAAATACTCCCATGGCTGTTCATCCGGTGGGATTTCTCCGTGATCCCGAAGCGGGGCAACTCCAGCGCCAACACCCATTCGGATGCACAACCTGTTGAGACACTACATCCAAGCGCGCTTGCCCCCCCTCTTCTACCGCTTACGGCGGCATCCCACCGAGTGTTCGGGCCGCCTGCTCAAGTCCGCCCAGGATGGCGTCAAGAACGCGTGGTGAGAAGTCCTGTGGCAATTCGGCTTGCACTTCGGCGATGGCCGCTGGAGTCCGGGCAAGGATTTCTTCGACGATCGGCTCGGCGGTCGAGGCATATCCGACCTTCTGTACGGTGCTATTGAAGTGCCTTCGCTGGATACCTTGCATCTCGTAGTGCCGGTTCTTGCCAAGCAAGGCCATCGCCAACTTGATTTCATGTGGCGACCACTGGTTCGGAGCATTGCCCAACACCGGATAGACCGACATTACGTCGTACAACGGGGTCAACTGGAAACGCCCGCGTGGCAGAAGCTGGATACTGAAATTCTTGGCATGGCCATCGGGTGCTCGCAGCAACCAGAACAACACCTGAGCCGCCATCAGCGTTTTCATGTCTGCTTCGGCATTCACCGATTGCCGCAGCGTGCCAAACAGCGCCTTGAGCCCTGGACCTCCATCGTTCTCATATTTGCGCAATGGCGAGCAGCCCTCGACCTGGCAAAAATCTTCCTGCGGCAAACGCATGAGCCACTGCCCATTGGGTGCGATGCGCCTATCGAATCGCTCCACTACCAACACGCGCTGTCCGCCAAAGGTCGCTATGCGGGCATCGGCCACCGGGAAGCCATAGGCTTTCAGCAGCCGCAAGCATAGCCATTCGTTGTCGACGGACGTGCTGAAATCCGCCTGCCGCCCACCCATCAGGCCGAGCGGGAGCTTGAAGATGTGGCTAGTCGGCGTGGCGCCACGCGGCACGAGCCATTGCCCACCCCACCACAGGAAGGCCGTCTTCTCCTGAGCGCCGGCCAGCGAGATGCGGAAATCGGCATCCGGGTCTCGGCCCGCAGCGAAGGCCTGCGGCGAAACGGTTTCGATCAGGTGCCGCTCGATAGCCTCCTCGGACAGGGGCTCGCCTTCGATTCGATCGAAACCGGTGGGCACCTCGTCTTCATCCAGGATCTGGACGGCACCCACGCAATCGCGCCCGATGGCCTTCAGCAAATCGAACGGTTCGGTCGAGCCCGTACGGAATCGCTCGGCCACGCGGCGACGGATCGCGTCACTGTCCGGAAGCAGGTTGTCGAAGTAGTTGGAGACCTTTTCGCCCTTGGCCAGCAGATTCTGCAGATTGAACGGCAGGGACAGGGACAGCGGCCGGCCGATATCAGCCCCCACCCAGTCCGGGTCGTACTGCAGTTCCACCTCGCCGCGAGCGGGAATCGTCCACCGGCCCACGCGGACACCGTTGGTCCAGATAGACAGGCTGCGGCTATGCGATCGACGTCCCATGTCACCAATCCGTGGTCGGCGCCGTCGACACCGCCGCGCTACCCCGGGTCCCAACGGCCAGTTCCAAGCCCAGCGCGGCACACCATGCAAGGAGTTGCTCCACGCTCAGTTCATGGGCGTTGAGTTCCAGATGAGAGACCCGTGACTGGCTCAGGCCGACACGACTGGCCAACGCCGACTGGGTCAGCCCCTGGGCCTTGCGCGCGGCCTGCAGCACCGTCCCCAGTTGGCCGGCAGTGACCAGCGGATGTGATGTCGACGCCATGGCTGATACCTGGAATTCAGATAAACGCAAAATATCTCAAAAACAGATATTAGTCAAATACCTGAAAATCAACTAATGCTGGTTTGCACAATGCGCTTCAAGATGCGC
>NZ_ACQT01000122.1 GCF_000175235.1 Acidovorax delafieldii 2AN
CCAGGCGATGTGGGTCTTGTGGTCTTTGCCGCCGTTGGCCTTGTCGGTCAAGACGTTGTCGCGATAGCGCTCCAGCATCTCGCGCACTGTGTGCTTGCTGGCGGAGTTTTTCCGGATGGTCATGCCAGTGCGGATTTCGGTTTCCGTCTGGATGGCCCATTGCTTGGCGTCGGTCTTTCGCAAGAAAGTTTTCGACTGCGGCGGATAGCCCTGGATACGAACCTGAGCTTGGTAGCTCATCTTGCCGTTTTGGTCTTTGCGTTCACGGATGGCAGCCATGTTGTGTTTTGTGTACGGTCAGCGAAATGTGACGGCACAAAAACTGGCTGGAGAGAGATGGCACTGTTATGCAGTGCTGCCAAATTGTGCCGTCTACTGTGACTTGAGTGTGACAGGAGACGGCACTTTGGACAACAACGACTCGTAAGTCATTGATTTTATTGGTGCCGGAGAGATGAATCGAACACCCGACCTTCTCATTACGAATGAGCTGCTCTACCGACTGAGCTACACCGGCGTAAGCCTCAAATTATAGCGTGGAATGATAGCTTGTCACGCGTTCCACTTCATTTTTTGAACCAAGAATCACACTGACGCGTTCATGCAACTGGGTGGGCTGGATGTCGAGGATGCGCTGGCGTCCATTGGTTGCGGCGCCGCCGGCCTGCTCGATGAGCCAGCCCATGGGGTTGGCTTCGTACATCAGGCGTAGCTTGCCGGGTTTGTTGGGCTCGCGCTTGTCCCAGGGGTACATGAAGATGCCGCCGCGCGTCATGATGCGGTGCACATCGGCCACCATGCTGGCGATCCAGCGCATGTTGAAGTCCTTGCCGCGTGGGCCTTCCTTGCCCTGCAGGCATTCGTCGATGTAGCGCTTGACGGGCTCGTCCCAGTGGCGCATGTTGCTCATGTTGATGGCGAATTCCTTGGTGTCCTCGGGAATGCGCACGTTTTCCTGCGTCAGCACGAATGAGCCCTGCTCGCGGTCGAGCGTGAACATGGCCACGCCGTCGCCCACTGTGAGCACCAGCGTGGTTTGCGGGCCATAGACGCAGTAGCCGGCGGCCACCTGCTGGCTGCCCTTTTGCAGGAAGTCGCCTTCGTCCACGCCGCGGTCGTCCTCGGGCATCTTGAGCACGCTGAAGATGGTGCCGATGCTGACGTTTACATCGATGTTGCTGGAGCCGTCGAGGGGATCGAACAGCAGCAGGTATTCGCCCTTGGGGTAGCGGTTGGGCACGACGTAGATGCCGTCCATCTCCTCGCTGGCCATGCCGGCGAGGTGGCCACCCCATTCGTTGGCCTCGATCAGCACCTCGTTGGCGATGATGTCGAGCTTCTTCTGCACTTCGCCCTGCACGTTCTCGCTGCCGGCACTGCCGAGCACACCACCGAGGGCGCCTTTGTTGACGGCGTGGCTGATGCTCTTGCAGGCGCGCGCCACCACTTCGAGCAGCAGGCGCAGCTGCCCGGGGATGAGGCCATCCACACGCTGCTGTTCGACGAGGTAGCGGGTCAGGCTGACTTTGTTTGCCATGAAAATCTCCTTAATCGGCCAGTGCGCGGGTGACGACCTCGCGCACGTCGTTGCTCAGGCCCTCGCGGGCGGCCACGCGGGCGATGGCCTCGCGGGCGGCGGTGCGCCAGGGTTCTGCCAGTTTCTTCCAGCGGTCCAGCGCCCGGGCCAGGCGCGCAGCCACCTGGGGGTTGATGGCGTCCAGCTCGATCACGCGGTCGCTCCAGAACACGTAGCCGGCCGCATCGGCGCGGTGGAAGGCCCCAGGGTTGGCGCTGCAATAGCTGAAGATCACGCTGCGCGCGCGGTTGGGGTTCTTGATGCTGAAGTCCGGGTGCTGCAGGAGCTGGCGCACGGTGGGCAGCACGTTGCCGCCGCGGTCGGGCGCGCCGGCCTGCAGGGCGAACCACTTGTCGATGACCAGCGGCTCGTCCTTGAACAGTGCGTGGAAGCGGGCCAGGGCCGGCGCCGCCAGTTCGCAGCCACTGGCCACCAGGGCGGTGAGGGCGTTGAAGCGGTCGGTCATGTTGCCTGCCACCTTGAAACGCTGGTAGGCCTTGCCAGGCCACACCACGTCGCCCGTGCGCTGGGCAGCAATGCACAGCATGTGCAACGCCAGGCCACTGAGCGCGCGGCGGCCGGAGGAGACGGGGTCGGGGCGGTAGCCGCCGGTGTCCTCGTTCTGCTCCCAGGCCCATTCCCAGTCGGCCTGCAGCGACAGGGCCAGTTGCTCGCGCATGGCTTCGCGCACGGCGTGGATGCGCTGCGGGTCCACCACATCCAGCTGCTCTGCAATGTAGGTTTCGGATGGCAGGGTGAGCACCAGTTCCTTGAAGGCTGCATCCAGGGCCGGATGGCGCAGCACGGCGCGCATGGCCTCGACAAACTCCGCAGGGAGGATTTTGTGGTCAAAATGGCCGTTTGCGCTTGTCTGTTGTGCATTATCAGCTATTGCATTGATAGCAATGCGCAGTGCCAGACGCTGGCCGGCCTCCCAGCGGTTGAACGCGTCGGCATCGTGGGCCAGCAGCGTGAGCAACTGCGCATCGGTGGTGTCGATGTCGAGCACCACGGGGGCGCTGAAATCGCGCAGCAGCGATGGCACGGGCTCGCTGTCGAGGTGGGTGAAGGTCAGTGTTTGCGAGGCTTCGGTCAGCACCACCACGCGCGAGGTGGGGGTTGCGCCGGCCTGCGCGGCGCTGTCGTCCGCCAGTTGCAGGGGCAGGGCAGCACCCGTGGCGGCGTCCAGCAGGCCTAGTTCCACCGGGATGACGAAAGGCAACTTCTCGCTCTGGCCGGGCGTGGGCGCGCAGCTTTGCGACAGCGTGAGCGCATAGCTGCGCGTGGCTGCGTCATAGCGGCCCGTGGCGCGCACGCGGGGCGTGCCGGCCTGGCTGTACCAGCGCTTGAACTGGGGCAGGTGCTGCGCCAGCGGACTGCCGGGGTTGGCATCTGCAATGGCTTGCACGAAATCGTCGCAGGTCACGGCGTGGCCGTCGTGCCGGTCGAAATACAGCTTCATGCCCTTGGCAAAACCTTCGCGGCCCACCAGGTTGTGCTGCATGCGCACCACCTCCGCACCCTTTTCGTAGATGGTGACGGTGTAGAAGTTGTTGATCTCGACGTAGCTGTCGGGCCGCACCGGGTGGGCCATGGGGCCCGCGTCTTCGGGGAACTGCGCCGTGCGCAGCACGCGCACGTCCTCGATGCGCTTGACGGCGCGCGCGGACGGGCTGCCCGCCATGTCCTGGCTGAATTCCTGGTCGCGGAAGACGGTGAGGCCTTCCTTGAGCGAGAGCTGGAACCAGTCGCGGCAGGTCACGCGGTTGCCTGTCCAGTTGTGGAAATACTCGTGGCCCACCACGCTTTCGATGTTCGAAAAATCGGTGTCGGTGGCGGTGGCCTCGCTGGCCAGAACGTACTTCGTGTTGAAGATGTTCAGGCCCTTGTTCTCCATGGCGCCCATGTTGAAGTCGCTGGTGGCGACGATCATGAAGCGTTCCAGGTCGAGCGGCAGGCCGAAGCGGGCTTCGTCCCAGGCCACGCTGTGCATCAGCGAGTTCATGGCGTGCTCGGTCTTGCCCAGGTCGCCGGGGCGCACATACACCTGCAGCAGGTGGGAGGTGCCCGAGCGGCTCTTGATGAGCTGCTCGCGCGCCACGAGCTTGCCCGCCACCAGGGCGAACAGGTAGCAGGGTTTCTTGTGCGGATCGACCCATTTGGCGAAGTGGCGCCCGTCTTCGAGCGCGCCGCTGTCCACCAGGTTGCCGTTACTCAGCAGCACCGGGTACAGCGCCTTGTCGGCGCGCAGCGTGACGGTGTAGCTGGCCATCACGTCCGGCCGGTCGAGGAAGTAGGTGATGCGGCGGAAACCCTCGGCCTCGCACTGCGTGAAGAACGTGCCCTGGCTCACATACAGGCCCATGAGCTGCGTGTTCTTGGCTGGCGCGCAGGTGGTGAAGATTTCCAGATCGAAGGGCTCGTTGCCTTCGGGCAGGTTCTCCAGCACCAGCTGGTTGCCATCCATCTTGAACGAGGTACCGCCGCCATTGACCATGACGCGTGCCAGGTTCAGCTCTTCGCCGTCCAGGCGCAGCGGCTGTGCCAGCACCTCGGGGTTGCGGCGCAGGCGCATCTTGTTGAGCACGCGGGTCTTGGCGGGGTCCAGGTCGAACGTGAGATCGACGGTGTCGATCCACCAGGCCGGGGCCTGGTAGTCGGCGCGGTGGATGGCGGGCGCTTGTCCCTGGCCGTCACGCAGTTGCAACATGGTTTTCCTTAAACGCCCTGCTTGAGGGAGGCTTCGATGAATGCGTCGAGGTCGCCGTCCAGCACCTTCTGGGTGGCCGAGATTTCGACGCCGGTACGCAGGTCCTTGATGCGGCTGTTGTCCAGCACGTAGCTGCGGATCTGGTGGCCCCAGCCCACATCGGTCTTGGTGTCTTCGAGCTTTTGCTGCTCTTCCTGGCGCTTGCGCATCTCGTGGTCATACAGTCGGCTGCGCAGGCGCTGCCAGGCAATGTCACGGTTGCCGTGCTGGCTGCGGCCGTCCTGGCACTGCACCACGATGCCCGTGGGGATGTGGGTCAGGCGCACGGCCGAGTCGGTCTTGTTGATGTGCTGGCCACCCGCGCCCGAGGCACGGTAGGTGTCGGTGCGGACGTCGGCCGGGTTGATGTCGATCTGGATCGAATCATCAATCTCGGGGTAGACGAACAGGCTGGCAAAGCTGGTGTGGCGCCCGCCCGAGCTGTCGAACGGGCTCTTGCGCACCAGGCGGTGCACGCCGGTTTCGGTGCGCAGCAGGCCGTAGGCGTATTCGCCCTCGACCTTGATCGTGGCGCTCTTGATGCCCGCGACGTCGCCGGCGGTTTCTTCTTCCACCGTGGTCTTGAAGCCCTTGCGCTCGGCGTACTTGAGGTACTGGCGCAGCAGCATGCTGGCCCAGTCGCAGGCCTCGGTGCCGCCGGCGCCGGCCTGGATGTCCACGAAGCAGTTGAGCGGGTCGGCCTCGTTGCTGAACATGCGGCGGAACTCGAGCTGTTCGATCTCGGGCCTCAGCTTGGCGGTTTCGGCTTCGATGGTGAGCAGGCCGGCCTCGTCGCCTTCTTCCTTGCTCATCTCGTACAGCTCGGCGTTGTCGGCCAGCTCACGCGTGAGCTTGTCGAGCGTGAGCACCACGCCGTCGAGCGACTTCTTTTCCTTGCCCAGTTCCTGGGCCTTCTTGGGATCGTTCCAGACGGCAGGGTCTTCGAGCGATGCGTTGACGGTTCTCAGACGTTCGAATTTGGCATCGAAGTCAAAGATACCTCCGTAACTCTTGCGTGCGCACGGACAGGTCGGAGAGGGTGTTGCCGATGAGGTTGATATGTTCTGCGTCCATGGTCGTGTCCTGGGTGTTCTGTGGAATAACCCTAGATTTTCTCATGGGCCGCCTTCTGCCGTGCCCAATGCCCCGCCGTGGCGAAGAGGCCGGGGTTCAGGCACGCGGCGCGTGGGGGTGTGGCGTATCAAAAATGATAGCTATAAGCGATTGATGAATAAGCGCATGGGCCCATTCTGATCAGGATTCTTCCAGAAACCGCTCGATCAGTGCCGCCACGGCCTGGGGCTGGTCGTGGTGCAGCATGTGGCCGGCGTCCGGCACCACGGCAATGCGCACGTTGCGCACGTGGGTCAGGCGTTGATGGTATTCGTTCAGGCTGTATTTGCCTTGCCACCATTGGCCCAGGCTGTCGCCGCTGGCCTCGACGGCCAGCACAGGCGCCGTGATGCAGCCGTACAGGGCCAGCGCTTCGTCCACGCGGTACAGCTGCGCGCTGGTGATCTTGTGCGCCGGGTCGCCCAGAATTTCCCACAGGCCCTGCGCATTGGGTTGCGCCCAATGCAGGGCCAGCCATTCGGCCTTGTCCTGGGACAGGCGGGGGTTGGTCTTCATGAGGCGCTGCGCCACGGCTTCGGGGCCGTCGTAGGTCTTGAGGGCCTTGTCGCCCTGGTGCAGTTGCTTGATCTCGTCGATCCACTGTGCATAGCGCGCGGGGGCCTGGGCGGGCTGGGTGGCGGGCAAGCCAAATCCTTCCAGATTGACCAGGCGGCGGATGCGCGCGGGGCGCACGCCAGCGTACATCATCGCAACGTTGCCCCCCATGCTGTGACCCACCAGGTCCACGGCCTGGTCGGGTGCACACTGGTCCAGCAGCAGGTCCAGGTCGGCCAGGTAGTCGGCAAAGAGGTAATGGTCGGCCTGCGCGCTGGCGGTGCGCCCGAAGCCGCGCCAGTCCGGGGCGATGATGCGCCGCTCATGCCACAGCGCATCGACCATGAACTGGTACGAAGCGCTCACATCCATCCAGCCGTGCAGCAGCACCAGCGGGGGCAGGGCGCTTTCTTCGGGGCCCCACTGGCGAACGTGGTAGTTCAGGCGGCGCAGCGGCAACATGCTGCTGCGAGAGGGTTTGGCAGGGGTGTACATCGATGGGGCGCGTAAGAGCGGGCAGGGCAGATGGGTGGACCACCGGGCGGGCTGTCGAGATGCCCGGCGCTCTGCCATGTTAATTCGGCGTCCGGGCGACCGCCGCCCGGCGGTGTCGCCGAGGCGGCTGGGCACCGTGGAATGGGACGGGGGCGGCCCGCAGGCGCTCCAGGGCGAGCGCCGGGTTCCAGGCATCCGACATCATGTTGGCCTGCCAGTCGTACACCGCATCCAGGGGCTCGTCGATGAACCTGAGAGAACAGGTATAGAAATTGAGTTCGCCCTGCTCGCACTGCTGGGCGAGCCGCGGCGGCGTGTCCTTGCGTTCGTTGATACGGTAGCTGCCAAACAGCAGAAAGTGCACGCGCAGCGTGAACGTGGGCAACTCGACCAGGAAATGCTTGCCCCAGGTGCGCAGCGCCACGATGCGCTGGCCTGCCAGCCGCTGCCTGCCGATGGAGGTGTTGCCCTCCACCCGCACGATGGCCTGCCCCGCTGAGGCGGCGGCCTGCCCGCGCGGGATGATGAGGGAGGGGCCTTCGGGCATGGCGGGCGGGGCAGCACGGCGAAACGAAATCCATTATTCTGCGCAGTCCTTTCGTTGCTTGTAGTCCTTTTCCCCATGCAAAAAATCCAACTCGGCACCAGCGATCTGCAGGTCTCTCCCATCTGTCTGGGCACCATGACCTTTGGCGAGCAGGTGGGCGAGAGTGACGCGCATGCCATCCTGGCGCGCGCCCTCGACCGTGGCGTGAACTTTATCGACACCGCCGAGATGTACGCGGTGCCGGCGCGGGCCGAGACCTTCGGCGCGACCGAAACCATCATTGGCAACTGGTTTGCCAAGAATCCTGGCGTGCGCCAGAAGCTCGTGGTGGCCAGCAAGGTGGCGGGCCCGTCGCGCGGCATGCCCTGGATCCGCGAGGGCCGGGGCATGACGGCCGCCGACATCGTGGCCTCGTGCGATGCCAGCCTGCGCCGCCTGCAGACCGATGTGATCGACCTGTACCAGATCCACTGGCCCGAGCGCCATGTGCCCGCGTTCGGCGCCAAGTACTACGACCCGGCCAAGGAAACATCGCAGACGCCGATCCACGATCAACTGCAGGCCCTGGCCGGGCTGGTCAAGGCTGGCAAGGTGCGCCATGTCGGGCTGTCGAACGAAACCCCCTATGGCGTGCATGAGTTCGTGCGCCTGGCAGAGCAGCACGGCCTGCCGCGCGTGGCCACGGTGCAGAACCCCTATTGCCTGATCAACCGCAGCTACGACAACGCGCTCGACGAGACCTGCCACCGCCTGAACGTGTCGCTGCTGGCCTACTCGCCGCTGGGCTTCGGCCTGCTCACCGGCAAGTACGACGCCAGCGGCATCGAAGGGCCCGATGCGCCCCGGGGTGCGCGCATTTCCGGCCACGAATCGGTGCGCAAGCAGCGCTGGGGCCGCCCCGAGGCGCTGGCCGCCGCGCGCCGCTACAACCAGCTTGCGCGCAGCCACGGCCTCACGCCCACGCAACTGGCGCTGGCGTTCTGCTACACCAACTGGCGCGTGGCCAGCACCATCATCGGCGTGACCTCGCTGGCGCAGCTCGACGAAGACCTGGGCGCCTGGGGCACCACGCTTTCGCCCGAGTTGCTGGGCGCCATCGACCAGGTGCGCTGGGAACTCGGCGATCCTGCGATTTGAGAATCAAAATGACCCGCTGCGCTTGACGGGCGGGCGCCAATAGCTATTGTTTTTGAAGCGATCATGGCCAAGAAGGACAGCAAGGGCGTGCACGTGAGCGAAACCCCCGCCACGCAGATGCTCAAGGCGCACAAGGTGGACTTCACCGAGCATCCCTACGACTACGTCGAGCACGGCGGCACCGCCCACAGCGCGGCCAGCCTGGGGCTGGACGAGCACACCGTGGTCAAGACCCTGGTGATGCAGGACCAGGACGCAAAGCCGCTCATCGTGCTCATGCATGGCGACCGCAAGGTCTCCACCAAGAACCTGGCGCGGCAGATTGGCGCCAAGTCGGTCGAGCCCTGCAAGCCCGAAGTGGCCAACCGCCACAGTGGCTACCTGGTGGGGGGCACCTCGCCGTTTGGCACCCGCAAGGCCATGCCGGTGTTCATCGAAGACAGCATCCTGCAGCTGCCCCGCATCGCCATCAATGGCGGCCGGCGTGGTTTTCTGGTGCAGATCGACCCGCAGGAGTGCGTGCGCCTGCTCGGCGCCCGGCCGGTGCAGTGCGCGCTGGCAGAATAGGCCGCCCCGGCGCATGCGCGCCGCGTTGTTGTCCCCCGAAGGAGCTGATTTGAACGCCGTGTATCCCGTCCTAGCCGCCGTGGCAGCCTATTTGCTGGGCTCGCTGTCCTTTGCCGTCATCGTGACGCGCCTGATGGGGCTGAACGATCCGCGCACCTACGGCAGCAAGAACCCCGGCGCCACCAATGTGCTGCGTTCGGGCAGCAAGGCCGCTGCCATCGTCACGCTGCTGCTCGATGCCGTGAAAGGGTGGCTGCCCGTGGTGCTGGTGCGCTGGTTTGGCAAACCCTATGGCCTGGAGGATGGCACGGTGGCACTGGTGGGGCTGGCGGCTTTCCTCGGGCACCTGTGGCCCGTGTTTTTTCGCTTTGAAGGCGGCAAGGGCGTGGCCACGGCGCTGGGCGTGCTGCTGGGCATCAGCGGCTGGCTAGGGCTGGCCACGGCGCTCACCTGGCTGATCGTGGCGTTTTTCTTCCGCTATTCGTCGCTGGCCTCGCTGGTGGCCGCGGTGTTCGCGCCCGTGTATTACCTGCTGGTGAGCGGCGTGGTCTGGTATGCGGAGGCCAGCATTGCCGTGGCCATCGCGGTGATGTCGATGCTGCTGGCCTGGCGCCACAAGGACAACATCCGGCGCCTGATGGAGGGCAAGGAATCGCGCCTGGGGCGCTCGAAGGCCGGCGCCCCGCCCAAGGCAAAGCCCTGATTGGCGCCCTGCTCGCGCGCCGCGCAGGGGCAGGGCCACAAGGTGAAAGCGCCTGGCAGCGCTTACAGCGCGCCGGGGGTGGTGACTAGCCCCATGAGGCCCGAGTGGGGCTGTGCTGCGGCGTATACGCCCAGCCGCACCATGGTGCGGTGGTTCAGTTCCAACGTCACGGCAGCACGGGCCAGGGCCGACTGGATGCGCGGCTTGCCGGCGGCCGTCTGGTAGATGCCCGGCTGCGCCCGGTGCACGCCAGCGCGGTCGAGCAGGCTGGCCACGAGAGGCTGGTTGGCCTTTTCGCCCCGCCGCAGCACGATGGCGGTGTCGCCGTTGTCCAGTCGCACGAAGGTGCCCGGTGGGCACAGGCCCACCGAGCGCACCAGCGCATAGCTCACCTCGTCGCGCTGGTCGACCTCTTTGCCCACGAGGGCGCGCACGGAATCGGTGGCGCTGCGGCCCGCGCGCGACTTGCGGGGACTGATCATGGCGGCGTAGCGGTCGATGGTGCCCAGGATGCGGGTCAGGCGGTCTTGCGGTGCCTGTTCAGCCAGGGGCACGCGTTCGGAAATGCTGGCGTGGTGCTGGCCCACCACGTCGAGCCACAGGCTGTCGGTGACGAACAGGCGCTCCAGCAAGGCCTGGCTTTCCTGCGGGTGGTGGCGGATGGCGTCCTGCTGCGCCGAATTCGGTTTGTCGCGCTGTTCGGCCAGCAGATCCTGCAACGCGGTCATGCCGATGTTCATGGTGAGTGCGGCGCGCACCAGGCTGTCGCGTTCGCGCTGGGGCAGGTTCAGCTCGTGCGCCATGATGTGGCACAGGGTGCCGCACACCAGCGCATGCGAGGCGCTGTAGCCCACCGTGGAGGTGGAGGCCAGCTGGAACATCAGGTACAGCGCGGCGTCGATGTCGTGGGCGACCAGGTCCTGCAGCCAGCGGTCGAGCTGGCGTATCTTGGTCGGAAAATCCTGCACCCGCAGCGGCGCGCCCAGCACGATGGACAGGGCCGACTCCAGGTCGGACCACAGGCCCAGAAGGTCTTCGTATTCGCCATCGTGGCGCCGGTTGCCGGAGGGAAGTCGCGCGGACATAGGGCTCAGTGGCGCTTTTCCAGCACCATCTGGTCGTTGGTTCGGGTCATCTGGAATTCGGTCAGGAAGCTGTTGCCCAGCAGCACGAACGGCATGGGTTGGGGCGTGATGATGGCCTCGACACCGAACACCTCGACATCGCCGATTCGCACCGAGTCGAGCTTCATGCGCCAGCCCTGGGCAATGCCGTTGGCGGTGTTCATGCGCACGGGCTGGCCGCTCAGGTAGTTGAGGCCCATGCGTTCGGCGTCGGGGCGGCCGATGGCCACCGTGGAGGCGCCCGTGTCCACCATGTACTGCATGGTGGCGCCGTTGATGGTGCCGCTGTTCACAAAGTGCCCCCGGCTGTCGGCCGTCAGCACGACGCGGCGGCCGCCGCCCTTGCTGCCCACGCTGATGGGCGCTTCGCCCAGGTGCAGGGTGCGCCGCGCACCGCCGATCTCCACCACGGCCTCGTCCTTGCCCACGGTCACCACCGTCACGCCCTGCAGCGCCTCGCCCGCGGCGACGCTGCGCGGC
>NZ_ACQT01000121.1 GCF_000175235.1 Acidovorax delafieldii 2AN
CAGCGAAACGGGATGCTCCGCAGAAATGAGATCAGCGATGCGCCAGTCGCACCGTGAGGTAACTTCGGCCACCGTGGGATCACGGTACAGCCCCAGGAAACTCATGGCCGTGGACAGCACGCCCGAACGCTCGTTCTCGCTCTTGTTGAGGACTTCGCGCGCGGCTGAGGCGACCACAGGATGGGGACCTTCGCCCACATGGAACGTGGTCATCATGCGGTGCAACGTCAGCTCGAAGGGACATGCCGGATCCGAGAGAAAGTTGGCTACGCCCCGCAGGGTTTTGTCTTCGCCCGCGTAGAGCACATGGAGAATCGCGCCGACCAACAGTGCGTGGCTGGTCTTCTCCCAGTGGTTACGCCGCTCCAGTGCGCCTTCGGGATCCACCAGGATGTCGGCGATGTTCTGTACATCGCGGACTTCGTGCATTCCTCGCCGGACTTCGAGCAGCGGGTTGTAGGCGGCCGAGTGCGCATCGGTCGGGTTGAACAGGAGACAATGCGAGAAGCGGGCCCGCCAGCCGGTCGTGAGCGACCAGTTCTCGCCCTTGATGTCGTGGATGACGGCGGAGCCTGGCCAGGACAGCAACGTGGGTACCACAAGACCCACACCTTTGCCCGAGCGCGTGGGCGCGAAGGCCATCACATGCTCGGGGCCGGCGTGCCGCAGATAGCGCTCGTCCTGACGGCCAAGGAAGACGCCGGCAGAATCAAGCAGGCCGGCCCTCCTGATGTCTTTGCTCTCGGCCCAGCGCGCGGAGCCATAGGTGGTCACGCGGCGCGCCAGGCGCGAACGCCATATCGCCATGCCGATTGCCACGCCGGTGGCGAGCAGTCCGCTCCCCGCAGCGATGACGCCGCCACGCAGAAAGATGTCCGGCGCGTAGGCCTCGTACCAGTACCACCACTCGAACAGCTTCCAGGGCTCGTAGACCTGCAGGCCTGCGACGTCGGCCCAGACCGGCCCCAAGCCTGGCTGATAGCCCAGCATATGGGCCGTCCACTGTGTGGCACTCCACACGCCGCCCAGGGTGACGCCGAGCACGGCCGCGATCTGGCCCAGCAGGATGCCCGTCTGGACGTTAGAAGTCCCGCCTTCGCTATTTCCGGATCGAACCGCCATGTCCATCCCCTTCGGCGCTCAGTCGCGCCACGCGCATGTGCGCCCCATGGCGCGCATGGCACGAGTCTGGAATCGCTGGGCCGTGCAGTACACCCACGAGGGCGTAGCTCAGCGAAGGCTGGCGGGTTTGTCGCGAGAAAGCGCAGTTAGCTGGCTGGATTCCATAAAGCCAAGGCTCGAATTGCCCCAGCGTTTCACAACACGAGCATCCCTGTCTGCACGTCCTATGTCCAAGGCCGATTCGGCCAAGCAGCGTTCATGGTTGCCGTGGACGGTAACTTTCATGACAAATCGCTGACGTGGGCGAGGAAGCGCTGCAATGGTTCGGAGATACCGAAGCGCTGGTGCTTGTACAACACGAATGTGGTAATGCGTTCCTCCTCGGCCAGCGGCAACGCGAGCACATCGTCGCGCTGCAGTGCCCACGTATGACCGGCATCGGCCAGACCCACGCCAGCGCCGGCCGCGATGCGCGTTACGTAGCCCGACAGCGTACTGGCGGCACCCGAAGGCGTAACCTGCTCGGCATAATTCCGCACGATGGTTTGCATCTGGGCAAGGAGACCGGGCAGGCGTTCCTCATTGCAGGACAGCAGCGGAAAAGCGAGGAGGTCGGACAGTGGCATCACGGCGTGTCTGGCGAGCTCGTGATCCCGCGGCACCAACGCCATGACACGGTAATGCCAGGCGGGCGTCTGCGCGATGGCGTGGTCGTCCGGGACACCAAATGAAAATCCCACATCGACCTCCTCGCTTTTGAGCGCACTGGTCAGCTCGCGAGCCCGCATCTCCGCAATCTCGAGAGGCACCTCGGGTGCAACCAAGCGCCAGCGGTTGAGGCACTCGGACAGCTTGGGTTGCGCGATGCCGTCGGCAATGCCGATGCTGAGCGGAGCCTGGTATAGGGCATGAGTCTGGCGTACCGTTCGTTTAATGCGCTCCATCCGGACCAGGAGCATGCGGCATTCTTTGAGCAGCTTGTGCCCGGCCGGCGTGAGCTGAAGCGCTCGCGGTAGGCGAACTAACAACCGGACCCCCAGCTCATCCTCAAGATCCCGAATAGCCCTCGACAACGGACTCTGGTCAATGTGGATGCGCTCGCTGGCCCGTCGGAAGTTCAGTTCCTCGGCGACGACGACAAAGTAGCGAAAGTGTCGCAGCTCAATCATTCAAGCCTCATCACATTCCTGTCGTTCGCCTCCGCATCTCGACTCAGAATCCCTTCGTGACTGCTGGCCCCCCAACTTCAAAGTCACGTCGGCGCTGCTTAAACCGCGCGGCACCAGTTCACCGCTTCTGGTATTTTTTCATTTCACGTCCTCTTCAAGACTTAAGGACGCCAACTCACCCAGGGTCAGGGGTTTGAGTGGTGGTCGGATACGGTAGAAGCCCACCTCCGAGACATGCTTCTTCTGCTCGGCAGCCACGATGTGCGCCACGGTGTAGCCGCACTGCCGCCCCTGGCACGGGCCCATGCCTGCACGTGTGAACGCCTTCATCTGGTTGGGCCCAAGCGGCGTCAACGCAGCGGCCTTGCGGATGTCGCCCGCAGTGAGCTCCTCACAACGGCAAACGATGGTGTCGTCAGAAGGTTCAAAGATCTCCGCGCGCGGCGGGTAGAGCGCGTCCAGCATGGGTCGCAGGCGCAGGGTGCTGTGCAGTTGTTGGCGCAATGCGGCACTTTGTTCCAGAGCCGACTCTGCCGACAGGTGCCCTGCCTGTTTGGCTGCGCCAACGGCTGCAAGATCCCCTCGCACACACGCAGCTTTGGCGCCCCCGATGCCCGCGCCATCGCCAGCCACGAAGAGGCCTTGCTTGCTCGTCTGACCATGTTCATCCAGCACTGGAACGAGGCAGGACTGCTGATGGTTCCATGTGTGCGAACAGCCCAGGGCTTGCGTCATGTGGATGGAGGGGATGATTCCCTCGTGCGACAGCAAGACATCGGCTGGCACGCGTTGGACCTTTCCATTGGCCGTCGTGTACTCCAGAGTCTGCAGCTGCCCCTGGCCCAAGGCCCTCAAGGCGGTGACGCCACGAATGCGCCGAACGCCAGCATCGCGAAGTTCTCGCATCCACTGCAAACCCTTGACGATTTCACCGCGCTCCAGCAGCGCGGCCCCAGCCCATGGCATCGCACGTCGCCACTCGCCGCGTGGCGACGTGTCGAGCCAGCCGGCGACCTTGCCCCCAGCGCGGACCAATTGCGCGATGTACAGCAACGGCAATGGACCACTGCCGGCCACCCACACCGGCTTTGCAGGGATTTGACGCGAAGTCTTGAGCAGAATTTGGGCCGCACCCACCGTCAGAACACCCGGCAAGGTCCAGCCTGGGAACGGAGCTGGCCGCTCCTGAGCTCCGGTTGCCAGGATGACCTGGTCGGCACGCACGCACTCGGTGTTGCCATCGCGCTTGGTGAAGATGCGCCATCCGGGTTCAATCTGCCAAACCTGAGTCTGCGGCTCGTACATCGCGCCACTGGCGTGAAACCTGCCTGCCAAGTCAGCGCCCGCCCGGTACTCTGCACCTAAAAGGTCTCCAGTACTCGTCGGGGCCACGGTTTCGACCGCGCGCCAAATCTGCCCACCGACCGCCGGCTGTTCATCCAGGACGAGAACCGACAGGCCATACGAGCGCAGCCGAATGGCGGCATGCATGCCCGCGGGGCCAGCGCCGATGATTGCAACGGATACGTGCCGTGTCATACGCCTACCCTCCGGCGGCCAAGCTGGCGTTCGACGCGCATCCCCTCTTTGACCGTCACAAGGCATGACTGCGTTGAGGGCATCCCATCAACAACCGCCAGGCAGTCAAAGCAGACACCCATCATGCAGAACGGAGCGCGCGGGCTCTCCAGCACTGGCGTGGTCCGGCTCGCCGCTGACTTCTCGCGCAGCAGGACGCCCGCCACCGACTCGCCCTCCTCCGCCTTCACGGGCTGCCCATCTATGTAGACCGTCAACAGCGACGGTGCTGCATCAGGCAGTTTTCTGAACATTGAATCGGTCATGGTGGAATACGCTGAGGTTGGCAGGAAGCGCGCCGGCCGCGATAGCTTTGGCGTAGGTACCCGCATGGAAGGAAGCGAGGGTTACCCCGGAATGGCAGGTGGCGACATCCACGCCCGGATGGCTGACAGATTTGGCATAGACCGGGTGGCCGTCGGGCGTCATCACTCGCAATGACGACCACTGGCGGACAAGGCGGACACCTGCCAAGTCGGGCAGGATGCGCAGCGCCTTCTTCGTCATCCGCACCGCACCTTCGGATGTCGTCGAGAGATCGAAACCCACCTCTTCCGTGGTGACGCCAATCATCACGGTGCCTTCGCTGGTTTGACGAAGCCCACTGGCTGGAATCGGAAGAAGAGGAGCGACGCGCTCCGTGACCAGAATTTGGCCCCGCTGGGGGCGCAAGGGCACGTCAAGACCAACGGTTCGCCCCAACTCGATGGCACCCAACCCAGCAGACAGGACGACACGCGGAGCGTAAGCCTTGAAGCCGGCCGTTGCTACCTCGAAACCCCCACCAGGAAGCATCGAGATGCCGGTCACCTTGGCGTGGTTCTTGAGGGTGCCGCCCTTTCGCTGGAAGGCCGCCTGCAGCGCAGCAAGAAGCCGCAGTGGGTTCACCTGGCCATCGTGCTCGCCGAAACTGGCCCCCGCGACATCTTTTCCCAGCCTCAAGCCAGGAAACCGGCGTTCGAGTTCGGTCCTCTCGAGAATCTGCGTGGAGATCGGAAGCTCAGGAGTCTGCTCATGCCAGGCTTTCATCCTTGCAGACCGGTCAGAGAGCTCCGCATCGCTCAGGCAAAAGAACAAGCCGCCGTCTTGCTGATAGGCGAGCGAGATGCCGCTGTCGGCCTCCAGCCGCTGGGCAAATGCAGGCCATTGCTTGCACGCCTCAATGGACAATCGGTGGTAGTCAGGGTCGCCATAGCCTTTCCCGTGCGCCCATACGAGCCCGAAGTTGGCCTTGGCTGCACGAAGGTCGGTGTCCTCACCATCGAGCAGCAGCACCCGAAGTGTCGTTTGGGAAAGACCGTATCCGAGGGCAGACCCGACCATGCCGGCGCCCACCACGATCACATCGAACTCATTGCTCATTGATCGCGCGCTCCGTGTTTGGCTCGCAAAAACTTTCATCGTCTTGAACTTCAAAAAAAACTGATTCGGCGTGTTGCGATGCTCATCGACCCAAGCATCAGCTGAGTGAATCTTACGAACAAGTGGTTTGCTTCCAAAGAGGAATAACCACTATCAATGCTTTTTTAAAATAATTTGCATGTCAATCGCAAGCAATTGATTTATAAGCATTTTTTTATAATTGTTGCTCATACAAATAGCATCAAACCATGATCCAATGTCTTTTTGCTATTTCCTAACGCACGCCGTAGCGGCTTACCGATTGGGTCAAGCGTGCCGAGGTTGATGGCATGGTCCACGCCATGGCGAAACCAGCAGCGAAGCACAGAGGATGAAGGAGCTCAAGCGCAAGGTTCAAGGAACCGCGACGAGCCCATGAGATATTGAGCTGGCAGATGCGTTGACGACGAGGCGGAGTTCGACCGGCTTTTGCAGCCGTGAGCGCTCTGATTGACCCGCATCGCAATGTCTTCGGGGTCAAGTCACTCTGCAAGCTTTGGAGGTTGGTCCTTCAGCGTATCAGCGCCATGCCGTGCTGCTACGCGAGCCCACAGGCGCTGGACCCGCTCCACATCACTACCAAAGATGCCAACACACCATGCCTGCCGGACCTGGCCAACAGGCGGTTTCATGTCCAAGTGCTCAACCGGTAAGAGGTCAGCCACTCTACGTATATCTCCAGCTGGCAGGGCTGGTATGTGGCCTTCGTCATCGACGTGTTGGCTCGTCACATCGTGAGCTGGCGGGTACCAGCACACCGCGAGGACTGGACGCGCGGGGAGCATGAATTTGGCCGGCTTGATTGCGTTGCCCTAACGCTTCACGCTGCTTCCCAAGCCATCTCCACGCACGATGCGTTTGGCGGGCACCATCTTGCGAATCTCCCTGCGTGCGTGATCGATGAATGGCTTGAGGATCAGCGTCGATGCATGCTTCGGGGATATCACCATGGAGTAATCTACGACGATCTCTGGTTCAAAAGGGATGAATTTGAGAAGGCTGCCGCTGTACCCGCTCGCGGAGAGGGGATCAATGATGGAGAGTCCGGCGCCAGCCTCAGCCAGCTTGATCACGACCGAAGATATTTGCGTCTCGACATTGATCCGGCGGCTGACACCGTGAGAGAGCATCAGCGAGTCGATCTTGGTGCGCACTTCCATCAGCGGTGCCATCGCGATGAAGCTTTCACCTTCGAAATCTTCTGGATGCAGAACTTTGCGAGCGGCAAGTCGATGTCCGACAGGGATCACAGCCACCATCTTGGCTGAGACAAGGATTTCACTGTTGCCATGTCGCGTGGTTCGCATGGGGATCATGGCGAAACCCAGGTTGCATCGTCCGCTCTGCACCATGTCCAGGACTGTTTCAGAGCTATGCATGTGCATCGTGACCAGCGTCTCTGGGTGCTCGAGCGTGAAGCTTGCGATGGCATGCGGCAGGAACGACATGGACATGTTCGGGGCAGCAGCGATTTCCAGGTGGCCCAGCTTGAGGGCCTTGATGCCTGATGCTGCATTCGCGATCCGTTCAATGCCCATCAACGAGTGGTTGACGTCGGCAAAAAGTAGCGCGGCTTCCGGCGTTGGAACCAGGCGACCTTTGTCACGAGAAAAGAGCGAGATGGCTATGCGCTCCTCCAAGTCGGCAACCAGGCGAGTGACAACAGGCTGAGTCACATCGAGCATTTCGGCCGCCCCCGTGACGGTCTTTCGCACCATGACGGCGCGAAACGCTTCCAGATGCCGAAGGGTAATTCTTTTATCCATAGTATTTCAGCATGGGATCATTCTTACTTGCTATTGTACTCACTTTGTAAATTCATTTACCCCAATTAAAACAACCACTTATCTTCGAAATCACGGGGTATTGTAGAACGACATTGATCATGGTTATCACCCTGGAAACAGTACCGATTCCTTCTTAACATGAGTGACGTTTACGCACGCCTCTCTGGTATCGAGCGCACACCAGGGAGCGCACCCGAAGGACGATGAGCCCGTCGTCCGCTGTAGCGCCTAGTCATTGGAGCCAGGAGAGTTTTTATGCGAATGAATGTTTCGACGGTGAAGCCCAAGAGCGTGTTTCTGATTCTTAGTTGCGCTGCCGCACTGCATGCGGCGCATGCTGCCTATCCAGAAAAGCCAGTGCGGTGGGTAATTCCAGGCGCGCCAGGTGGCTCCGTGGACTCGGTCGCACGCATTGTTGGACCGGCAGTTGCCGCGCGCTGGGGCCAACCTGTCATCATCGACAACCGGCCGGGCGCGACTGGAACGATTGCCAACGATGCTACGGCGAAGGCCCCACCAGATGGGTATACCTTGGGGCAGGCAAGCATGTCCACTTATGTGATGGCCAACCATGTGCTCCCGCGGGTGCCATATAAGCCCAAAGAAGATTTCATCAACATTGCGAAGCTGTGCACAAGCCCGTACTTGCTCGCTGTGAATCCGAACCTTCCGGTCAAATCGGTTGCCGAGCTTGTTGCATACGCAAAGTCTCGGCCCAACGAGGTTTTCTATGGATCGTCTGGAAACGGGTCCGCTCTTCATGTGGTGACAGAGCTTTTTCGATCGAGTACGGGCGTCAACATCACTCACGTACCCTACAAAAGCGTCCCAGCCTCTGAAATGGACCTCATCGGAGGACAGATCCATATGATGATCGGGAACTTCGCCTCGATGCAGCCGCACGTCCAGTCTGGAAAACTTCGCGCCCTTGCGATTACCAGCCCCAAGCGATCCCCCTTGATGCCAACAGTGCCTACTATGGCCGAAGCTGGCGTGCCCGCCGCAGAGATCACAACCTGGGTAGGCTTGATGGCTCCCGCGAAGCTTCCCGCCGAGTTGGCAACCAGAGTTCACGCGGAGTTCAGCGCAGCGGTGCGCGATCCAAAAGTGATCAAGCAACTCGCAAATATCGGGTGTGATGCTGACCCGATCTCCATGGAAGCCTTTGACCGACTCGTGAAGTCGGACAACGAAAAATGGGGTGCCGTGATCAAGCAAAACAACATCAAGGCGGACTGACGAGAACAGGTGGCGCGGAGCTTTGACTTCTGGCGACAGCTTGCGCTGCCGCTCGACTTCAGCCATGCCTAGATGAAGGCTCGCGCTTGCCGATCGGCAATGCCTTCCGTGCGGCCCCGTGTTGCCGCCAAGCAGGAGGTCTGCTGATCAATGAAGAAGCTGCACTGCTGGTGTGAATCGCAGACAAGGGGCGCTTCGGGTCGTGCCATCGGCGACGGGTCGACCGATGTGCCCATACAAGAAAAAGGAACGGAAATGAGAGTCGCCATCCTGGGCGCCGGCGCCATTGCCTATGGAAACGCCGCTTTGATGTGCCAGAACGGGCACGACGTGATCCTCTGGTCTCCTTCAGGGAGGCGTACTGCGGCGATTGCAACCGGAGCACCTTTGCATTCAAGTGGTGCCGTGTCTGGAAGCTACCACCCGCGCATTGCCACGAGTTGCGCGGATGCGCTGGCCGAGGCCGAGGCCGTCGTGATTGCAGTGCCCGGCTACGGCCATCGGTTCATCATCGAATCCGCGGCACCCCATGTGCGTGACGATCAGGTCATCGTGTTCAGCTCGCATCTGTCTTTTGCTGCGCTCTACTTGAATCAGTTGCTCGGCGAACGAGGCATTGCAGTGCCGATAGCGACGCTCGCGACAACTGTCACGACCGGGCGACAAACGTCACTCGACACCGTCTACGTGGGAGCGATCCGAGCACTTCTTGACGTTGCAGTTATCCCCAAGGAGAGCACGGCTCGTGGGATAGAGGTCTGCCGCACACTGTTCGGGGATCGGTTTCAGCAGCAGACTGGTTTGCTGGCCATCTCTCTGAGCAATTTGAATCCGCAGAATCACCTGGCCATCGCTCTGTGCAACCTGACGCGGATGGAACTGGGTGAGAAGTGGGGACAGAACGAGAACATTACCCCCGCCGTAGCACGCTTCATAGAGGCTCTCGACCTGGAGCGCCTGGCAATCGCTCACGCATTTGGACTGAACGTGCGCACCGTTCAAGAACATTTCCGCCTATCGAACGACGTGCCGTTGGGCACTCTTCATGAGATGGTGCAGCACCGTATGCAACGGCCTGGACCATTCGGTCCCACCTCACTGGACTCTCGGTACGTGACCGAGGACATGCCGTTCGGTTTAGCACCGACCATCAGCATCGCGCACATTGCAGGCGTCAAGGTCCCGCTACACGAGAGTGGACTTTGCCTCATGTCTGCACTCTATGGTCGTGACTTTGCTGCGGAGAACGACATCCTGCCCAGCCTTGGAAGGCTGACGCGAGAGATGCTCGCCGAGTTGGGATAGTCCAACAAGAAGGCTATCGAAAAAATCATAACTCCAAGCATGCTTTGCACGAATCGAGTGGAAAGTGTGCGCTGCGGATCGCGATGGACTGCAAGGCGCAAACCACAGCGATAGCTGTAGCTATCGCCAGGATTAGTAACGCCGCAGACCCACTGAGCCCGCAGATGCACACGGCGCGATGATTCGTGCAAAGGCTCCTTGGGGGTCGCTCACTGCGGCTGGGTCAGCCCAGCGTCTGGAGAGTATCGCGAAAAGCTCAATTTGTCAGCACGCATTGCAGGAGCAATCTGATGGTTCAAGAATCAACAAATAGCCTTTGTTCAAGAACATTTTTAGCTGATCTTCTAAGGCCCGCCGGAGGCATCGGAGGCTTGTCAAGGTCGATGATTGCCACGGCGCTTTTCGCGATCTTCGTCGTAGCGAACTCCGCCTGCGCAGCAACGCTTGTTGTTGCTCAAGTCGGACCGATGTCAGGACTTCATGCAACCCAGGGCAGTGCATATGCAGCAGGGATGCAGTTGGAATTTGAACGAGTCAACAGTTCCGGTGGAGTGAATGGGCACACCATAACCCTTGTAAAAAGGGATGATGCTGGGCGCCCCCAAGACACCGTCGGCTTGACCAAACAAGCTTTGGCAGAAAACCAGCCTATTGCGCTTGCCGGGTACTTCGGCAGCGAAAACATCCGACAACTGCTTGCCTCCGGGCTCCTCGATAAATGGGGAATCGCTTTGGTGGGATATCGGGGCTCTGAACTCAGATCAGATTCTCCAAATCTGTTCAGCGTCCGTGCCGGATTGCGCGAGGAACTGAACAAGATAACGGAGCATCTAGGAATGATCGGGATCACTCGCCTTGGCCTCCTGGTCGAAGCGGGCCCTGAGTTCGATGTTGTTGTATCGGAAACCGACCGAGCCGCTAAGGCCGCAAAGCTTACAGTCGACGTTCGCGCCTCATACCCTGCAAAAACCGCCAGCGTTGCGGAAGCAGTAGGCGCTTTCCTTCGCCGCCCCCCACAAGCAATCATCATGGTGTCCAGCGGCGCAGCATCCGCCGCGTTTATCGAACAGTATCGCGGAGTGGGAGGAGCCGCTCAACTTTTTGCACACTCAGGTGCCGACATTGAGCAGTTGTCCAAACGATTGGCGGAGGAGCAGATGCAGGGAGTAGCCATCGCTCAAGTGACGCCAAGCCCCTACAAAATTACAACGCGACTCGCAAAAGAGTTCAGCAATGCTGTCGCCAAGACCAAACATCTTGAGGTTCCAGTAAGTTTCTCCATGATGGAAGGTTTCATCACGGCACGTGTGATCACCGAGTCCATTCGTCGCCAAGGCCCGAATCCCAGTCGCAAAGGGGTACTGGCTGCGCTGCAGGACATGGGTGATTTTGACTCTGGAGGCTACTTGGTGAGCTATAGACCAGGGCAGCAACTCGGCTCACGCTTTGTCGAACTTTCCATCGTTACAGCCTCTG
>NZ_ACQT01000120.1 GCF_000175235.1 Acidovorax delafieldii 2AN
TATGTCGTGCTACGCATCGAGCCAGGCGGCCACGGCCGCCCGTCTCGCCCCTGGCGGGCTTCCAGCGCCTTCCCGACGCTCACCGGGCCGGTGGCCCTCGCCGCTAGGCTACGAGGCCCTGGCGGGCCTTTCTGGCCCCTTCTCGGGGCCATAGAGGGCCGGCGCTGCCTGGTCGGCCTTGTGGATCGTTTGGGGACAAAACGCCGGCTGGTGACAGTTGAGGGGCGTTTCTTGACACTTGGGGGGCAGCGCACTCCGGCGCGATGCTGACAGATGAGGGGCCGGCCTCGAAATCGGCCGGCTGGAGCCGCGCCGGAGGCCATCGAGGCGGCCTATGTGCTTGATCGGGCTGGCTTTATCCACAGAAGTTGTGGATAAGCCTGTTGGCAAGGCCCTTGCCGTACTGACACTTGAGGGGCGGGGGTGCTGACAGATGAGGGGCGCGATCCTTGACACTTGACGGGCAGACTATTGACCCTTGAGGGGCTTATCCATTGACCCTTGGGGGGCGGCCCTTCGAGCCTTTTCCTTGGCGTATCAACGGCTTGCGCGCGTTTTCCGGTCAAGCTAACCGGCTTTTAACCCTTCATAACCTTTATATTAAACCTAGTTGTTATAACCGGGTGTCGAAAAAAGCGGCAAACCGGCCCAAGGTGCCCCGCAGAATGATCGGCCGCCGAAGGGGGGTGCCCCCCCTTCTCGATCCCACCCGGCCGCTAAAGCGGCCTCCCATCCCCCCAGGGGCGTTGCCCCTCGGCCTACGGCCTTCACCCCAAGAATGGAGCGCCTACGGCGCTACGGCTGACCATAGCCAGGCGCAAGCGCCTGGCAGAAGTTCGTGCTCTTCCAAAGGGGGCCAAGGCCCCCTCTGGACTCCCCAACTGTCAAGGCCGCGGTGACTCCTGCGCCGTCGCCAAGTCGGAAGATGGCTCCAGCTCGAAGGCCACAAGGTTGAACGCCAAGGGAGGGGTCGGCCTGCCAGGTCCAGGGCGTGATTGCGCCCCTCAAGTGTCAGGAAGCGGGGGAATTCAGTCGTCCGCGTCGTCGTGCAGGATCGTCTCGTAGTCCTGCCCGCCGTAGAAGGGGTCGTCTCAGAAAACGGAAAATAAAGCACGCTAAGCGTGCGTGGAGGCTGGCACCCAGCGGTACAGCGTCGGAATGGACACGCCGAGGTTCTTGGCCACGTCCTTGGGCGGCACCCCGCTGGCCAGCAGCTTCTTGGCCGACTCGATCTTGCTGTCGGTCATCTTCGGCTTGCGGCCGCCTTTGCGGCCGAGCTGCTTGGCGACTTCCAGCCCGGCGCGGGTGCGCTCGACGGTCAGCTCGCGCTCCATTTCGGCAAGGCTCGCCATGACGTGGAAGAAGAACCGCCCGGATGGTGTGCCGGTGTCGATGGAGTCGGTGAGGCTCCTGAACTGGACACCGTGCTTGTGCAGCTCGCCGACCAGATCGACCAGTTGCTTGACCGACCGGCCCAGCCGGTCGAGCTTCCAGACGACCAAAGTATCGCCTTCGCGCAGCATTTCGAGCGTCTTGGCCAAGCCAGGCCGGTCTGCCCGCGTGCCACTCACCTTGTCCTCGAAGACCTTTTTACATCCGGCCTTGCTCAAGGCTTCGCGTTGCAGCTCCAGGTTCTGATCCTGCGTCGAGACGCGCGCATAGCCAATCAACATGGCTTGTCTCGCGCCCGGTCGATGCGTTCCTGCATCGCCTGCATCACTTCTTCGTGGGTGTACGATCTGGCGTTGGCGTCGGTGGCTTGCCGCAGGGCTTCCTCAACCTCGCGCGTCATCCGCTCGTAATCCTCCGGCCACAGCGCTTGCTCCATGCGCAGCGACGCCTGACCCAGCAGGTGCAGCAGGCTGAACAGCCGCATGTCGTTGGTGGCGACGATGCGCTCCCGAATCTGCTCCTGAATAGCTTCGCTAGCCCGATGCGCTTGTGGTGTGGCAGTCCCCTCGTAGTCAGCGGGGAATTCCGCTTCCTCGGCAATCCTTGCCCAGGCGCTGGCCAGCGCCTCGATGGTTGACGTGCTCATTTCCGCCGCTCCTGTGCTCTTTGGCGAATCAACCGGCCAAGGGGCCTCGACGCGAAAACCAGCAGCATCACGCCTATCGGATACCAGGTCGAGAAGACCACCAAGGCATCGAAGGCTGGCCGTCCGGTGTTGGTAGGCAGTACGGCGGTCACAGCCATCAACCCGCCGACCGTCCAGATGATGCGCCACACGTAGGGCATCACGCGGGGCACGTAGCCGTCATCGAAAGCGGTCTGGTAGTAGCGGCGCAGGCCGCGCTCGGCAAGCGCCTGGCGCTGCCGCTCCGACAGCGCATCCGTCCGGCCATACCAGCGCCGGAATGGTGGACAGCGCAGCAGCAAAGGGGTGAAGAGGATCATCACCGCCACGATCGCGACACCCCACGCCATGACGGCGCCGGCATCGGGCCGCTTGGCGTTCTCGATCACGGGCGCGAAGACGCCCGGAGCACCGATCATCCAGAACAGCGCAATGTGCTGATGGAAGGAGAGCTTCATTTGCTCATCCACTTGCGCAGCAGGCGCTTTTTCAGGGAGGCGCGTTCTTGCGGGTTGCGTCCCTTGTGATTGGCGATGCGATCCGCCGTGGCGGCCTGGCGCTTGACGGGCCAGTAGGAGCGGCCATCCTTGCCCATCGACCAGACGCTGCTGGCCTGGTTTTCCAGCAGGGGCAGATGGGCGCTCAGGGCTTCGGGCGACGCGCTGGTCAGCGCCGTGCGCTCACGGGTGCGCCAGCGCTGATGCCAGAGCTTCTTGTCCTCGCGCTCGCTGCCGCAGGTCGTGTGCCCGACGATGGGTGTTTTGCGGCGGCTGCGGCTCATAACGTAGTGGTCTCCAAGAACATTCAGGACTGATCCCAGGCGTCGATGGTCAAGACCTGATCGGCAGGACAGGCGGCTACGCGGTCGGGAACTGGATGGTGTTCAGTCTCATGCCGACCCCATTCGATTGATCGCGTCGCTTGCGGCACGCTGCGACGCAAGGAGGTTTGCGACCTGGTTTAGCAGCCGTGTCCGCTGCATGTCTGTTACCTATCTCCCCGACCGCTCATTGGACCAACTCCAGAGATTGGGCTCTATCGCTCAGCCAATACGAAACCGGCATTGGCTGATGCCACAACCGAGACGAACACAAATGGCTCGGTACCTGTATTTCGCGCCCCGTGCACTTGGCCCGGTCTTGCCACGGCTATCTCACCTTCCCTGAGGGCACGAACAATCCCATTGCCCTGAAAGTAATCAGCCATTCCCGACAAAACAATCCACGTGTCTTGGCCGTGAGGATGAATGTGAGCCGCAATTTCCTGCCCGGGATGGACATGCCAAACCACGATAATTGAGTCTCGGGTTTCAAGCACAACGGAACGAATAGGCTCGCCTTCGGACGGCTGAACATACTCGGCTACAGAAAATATTCTCGATTCAACAGTCATCGGAGATCCCTCTTTCACAGTGCCCCCAGACAGGCTGGATATGAATTCTAACTCGAATTTGAACGGGAGGCTGGTCGTGCGGTCGTGCAGTTGCCGATGAGCGTGTCGGCTGCTGCCTCCTTGCCCACCAGCGAACTCACGTCCGTTGCGGCCATCCAGAAGGTCTTGCCCGAGCGCGGCTCATAGGTCGCGGGATCGAACACGCCAGAGGGGCCGAACATCGGCGGCTTGATTGGTCATGGCTCCATGCCTTTGTCGTTACGGTCTTCATCGTCGGCATCCTGACGCACGGCGGGCAATTGCTGGAGCAACGCCGGCAGCCATTCCTGTACCGTCTCCCACACCACATCGAGGTTGATGTCGAAATAGCCGTGAGCCATGCGATTACGCATATTGCGCATGCTGCGCCACGGCACGTCGGCATGCGCCTGGGTGAACTCGACGTAGCCATCCATCACCTTTGTGGCCGCCTCGCCGATGACGATCAGGCTCATGATGACGGCCTGCTGGGTGCGCTTGTCGGCCAAGAAGTCGTCCTTGGCCATCCCTTCCACGAAGCTGCGCGCATCGGTTGCGGCCTGCTGAATGTGGTCGAGGTAATCGGGCAGGCGGTTCTCGCTCATATCGGTTGCGCCTCCGCGAGCACCTTGGCCCGGAACTTCGGCGGCAGGTCGCCGGGAGTCAGCAGATCGACGTCAACGCCGAGCAGCGATTTCAGTTCTTCTTCCAAATCGCCCAAGTCCAACAACGTGGCACCGGGCAGCGCATCGACCAACAGGTCGAGGTCGCTGCCATCCCGGTCGGTGCCATGCAGCACCGAGCCGAAGACGCGCGGGTTCGCGGCGCGAAAGCGGCCTACCGCTTCACGCACTGCGCTTCGCTTCATGTCAAGCACAACAGACGGTCGCATGGGCATCCTTTCTTATCGAAACTCGTTGAGATGATATGCAATCAAGAATAGAATTTCAAGAACTATTTTCGAGAATCGCAATGCCTTGATTCCCGTGCCGCGCTGTCATTTTCAGAAGACGACTGCACCAATTGTCAGGAGTCGATAACACTACATCGGCGAGAGCGAAAACTTCCCGGCTCAGTGCGAGCTAAGTCTGCCTGCGTACCTTCTCCACTGTGCAAATCCCTGCACTCTTCTGGAGAAGCATCATGTACCGCTATACCAAACTTTCCCTTCTGGCCGTCGCCATCGCTGCAACCGGCGCGGTCGCCTACGCCGCCAATGGCGGTATGGAAAACGACGCACTGGCAATCAGCAAGGCCAAGATTCCCCTCACACAGGCGGTCACCGTCGCCGAGCAGCACGCCAATGGCAAGGCATCACGCGCCGAGTACGAGAACTCGAAGCAAGGCTGGGTCTACGACGTGGAAGTCGTCAGCGGGGCCAAGGTCTTCGATGTCCGGGTCGATGCCGACAAGGGCACGGTCATCTCGTCTGCCGAGGACAAGGCGGATCACGATGATGACCACGACAAGCGGGACTGACTCCCGACAGTATGGCCGGATCGTTTCCCTCGGAGGCGATCCGGCCCGGAGACCTCATGGAATCACTCAACCATACATTTTTTCTCTGGCTCAACGCACCGGAGCATCCCAGTGCTTTGGCTCTGACGTTGGCCACCTTCTTGGCCGAACAGCTCATCTGGGCGGTTCCACTCCTGATCGGCATCGGCTGGCTTCGCGGCGGCGAGCCTACCCGCAAGACGATGCTCGTTGCTAGCGCATCGGGATTGCTGGGCCTGCTCATCAACCAGATCATCGGCCTGGCTTGGTTGCATCCCCGACCTTTCATGATCGGCCTGGGTCACACCCTCATCCCTCATGTTGCCGATTCGTCTTTCCCAAGCGATCACCTGACGCTGTGGTGGGCGGTTGCCTTCAGCCTCGCGCTGCAACGAGGCCCACGAATTGCAGGCGTGACTTTGGCTTTGCTGGGCGTTCCCATTGCCTGGGCGCGCATCTACCTTGGAGTGCACTTCCCATTCGACATGCTCGGGGCCATCGCCGTTGCTGCAATCTGTGCCTGGCTGACGTTACGTGAAGCACACTGGTATCTATTGCCAAGTTATCAACTTGCCACCGGAATCCATCGGCGGCTTTTCAGCGGGTTGATCGCGCTTGGATGGGTGCGCGAGTGAGCCTATGGGCGGGCTAAGTCAGCATGTTCAAACTGCTGGCAAACCATTTCACCCCGGCAGGAGAACACCATGAACAAATTGCCCACGAGCAGCACCACTGGCTGGCTCAATAAAGTCCCGGAAGTCGCGCTGTCGTTCTGGATCATCAAGATCATGTCCACCACGGTGGGCGAGACGGGAGCCGATTTCCTGGCGGTCAACGCAGGGTGGGGGCAAGGCGTGACTCGAACCGTCATGGCTGCCCTGTTGGCGGCCGCCTTGTTCATGCAGTTGCGCACCCGACGCTATACCCCTTGGATTTACTGGCTGACGGTGGTACTGGTCAGCGTGGTCGGCACCCAGATCACCGATCTGCTGACCGATGGCCTTGGCGTCAGCCTGTACATCAGCACCTCGGCGTTCGCCGTGGCGCTCGCCGCGATCTTCTTCGTCTGGTATCGGATCGAGCGCACCCTGTCCATTCACGACATTGTGACGCGCAGCCGGGAGCTGTTCTATTGGGCTGCCATCCTCTGCACGTTCGCGCTGGGCACGGCTGCTGGCGATTTGGCGACCGAGGCATTGGGCTTGGGCTTTACCTGGGGCGCGGTGGCGTTCGGTGTGCTGATTGGCATCACCTATACCGCCTGGCGCATGGGCGGCAACGCCGTTCTGACCTTCTGGATCGCCTACATATTGACCCGCCCCTTCGGAGCCGCACTCGGCGACTTGCTGACTCAGGCCAAGACCTATGGCGGCCTTGGCATGGGTGCCATGTGGACAAGCGCCTTGTTCCTCACGGTGATCGTCATGCTGGTGGCCGTCGCGCAGATCGGCATGAATGGACGCCGCTCGGCCCAGCTCGTCGAATAACCATCTTCGCTCTACACAAGGAGAAAAACATGCTCATAAAGCACTCAATCGCTCGCCCTGTTGCCGCCATTTCGGCCGCCGTGCTCGTGGTCCTCGCGGCTGGTTGTTCCAAATCTGCCGATCAGAACAACGCAAGCTCGGCATCAACTACACCGGCCCAGACTGTCTCGGCCTTGCAAGTCAAAACTGCATCCAAGCTGGGCGACCTGTCGGCCTTCCGCAGCATCGCCACCGATGTCGCCGCCATCGTTGACAAGGGCGATCTGCCTGCTGCCAAGTCACGCATCAAGGACTTGGAAGTCGCATGGGATTCGGCCGAAGCCGGACTCAAACCGCGCGCGGCAGATGACTGGCATCTGCTCGACAAGGCCATCGACAAGTCGCTTGCGACGCTTCGCGCAGACACGCCAAGCCAGGCTGACTGCAAGGCTGCGATGGATGCCCTGCTGAAAACCTTTAACACGCTCGAAGGAAAGTGAGCGCGCCCCATGAAAACATCCACTGAACACGCGCTGGCCAAGGTGCCCGAAGTCACGCTGGGCTTCTGGCTCATCAAGATTGCCGCCACGACGCTCGGTGAAACTGGCGGTGATGCGGTTTCGATGTCCATGAACCTGGGCTACCTGGTCGGTACAGCCATCTTCGCGGCGATCTTCCTGGCTGCCGTCGTCGCGCAGGTCAAGGCCAAAGGCTTCCATCCCTTCCTGTACTGGACAACCATCATCGCCACGACCACGGTCGGCACGACATTGGCCGATTTTGCGGATCGATCGCTGGGAATCGGGTACGCTGGAGGTTCGAGCTTGCTGCTGGCCTTGCTGCTCGGCTCGCTCTTCGTCTGGCATCGCACCCTCGGCTCCGTGTCGGTGAGCACGGTCAGCTCGCCCAAGGCAGAAGCCTTCTACTGGCTGACGATCATGTTCTCCCAAACGCTGGGCACCGCGTTAGGCGACTGGACAGCCGACACGGCGGGCTTGGGCTACACGGGTGCGGCCGTCGTGTTCGGCGGGCTGCTCGCGCTGGTCGTGGCAGCCTACTACTGGACGAGCGTGTCCCGCACGCTGCTGTTCTGGGCGGCGTTCATCCTGACTCGCCCGCTGGGTGCCGTGGTCGGGGATTTTCTGGACAAGCCACTGAGCGCGGGTGGTCTGGCGTTGAGCCGCTATTCGGCATCGGCCGCACTGTTGGCCTTCATGCTGACTGCGATCCTGCTGTTCAGGCAGAGAGCAGCCAGGACGGCACATTGAACAACGATTGAACGGAGGGGGAATGCGGGTATTGCTTGTCGAAGATGATCCCATGATCGGTGACGCGATCCAGGGCGCATTGAAGGATGCGTCCTACGCCGCCGACTGGGTGAAGGACGGGCAGACGGCGCTCACCACGCTGGGCTGCCAGCATTACGACCTGGTGCTACTCGACCTCGGTCTGCCCGGAAAGGATGGGCTGGAGGTGCTGGCCAGCATCCGAGCCAAGGACAACCCGGTTCCCCTGCTCATCATCACGGCTCGCGATGGTCTGGATGATCGCCTGCGCGGCCTGGATGGCGGGGCCGACGACTATGTGTCCAAGCCCTTTCAGATGGCGGAACTGCTGGCCCGGATGCGCGCCGTCCTGAGGCGCAAAGGTGGCACGGCAGCTCCCGTGCTCAGCAACGGCGTGGTGACGCTCGACCCGGCCACCAAAGAGGCTTGTGCCAATGATGGCCCCCAAGTGCAACTGTCCAACCGCGAGTTCTCGTTACTGCAAGCCTTGCTGGTTCGGCCTGGTGCCATCCTTTCGCGCAGCGAACTGGAGGATCGCATCTATGGCTGGGGGGAAGAAGTCGAAAGCAATGCCGTCGAATATCTGATCCACGCACTGCGGCGCAAGCTCGGTGGCGAGGTCATCAAGAACGTCAGGGGGGTCGGATGGATGGTCTCAAAAGGCGCTTGAACGAATCAGTTCAGCTCAAGCTGTCCTTCACCTTGTCGCTGGCCATCCTCGTGGTGGCCGTTGTGGCGGGCGTATTCTCGTTCCTGTCCGCCTTCGATGAAGCGCACGAACTACAGGACGATGTACTGCGCCAGGTGGCGCAGCTCATGGATCGCCAGCGCTTGTTGCCTGCCGTGCCAACCACCGATATCCGTCTCAAGGATGTCGATGAAGAGTCGCGCGTGATCGTCCAGCGCTTGGGTGAGGTCAGTCCCTCTACGGTAGGCGTGGATGCAGGAGGCGTGCTCCCGCTCCCGGCGACCTTGGCGGATGGATTGCACACGCTGGAATTTGGTGGCGAGACGTTTCGCGTGCTGGTCAAGACCACGGCGAGCGGCGAACGCATTGCTGTGGCTCAGGAGTCCGGTTTCCGCAATGAAATTGCCCGCGACGGGGCACTGCGCACGGTGATGCCTTTCTTGATTCTCGTGCCGGTGCTGCTGTTGATCGTTGCTGACCTGGTGCGCAAGATGTTCCAGCCCATCGCGGCGCTGTCCAAGGAAATAGACCAGCGGGCAGAGCAGGAACTGCATCCCGTCGAAGACCGCCACCTTCCGGTCGAGGTACGTCCGTTTGCCGTGGCGATCAATCGCCTGCTCGCTCGTGTCAGCCAGTCGATGGAATCTCAGCGCCGCTTTGTGGCGGATGCCGCGCACGAGCTACGTTCGCCGCTGACAGCCATGTCGCTGCAAGCAGAACGGCTCGCGGAAGCGGAAATGTCCAGCGTGGCGCGCGAACGGCTGACGGTTTTGCGCCAAGGGATCGAGCGCGGCCGCAGCCTGCTCGATCAACTCTTGACCTTGGCCAAGGCACAGTCGGCCACCGACCTGCCGAAGTCGCCTGTATCTGTCCAGAGCATCTACCGCCGCGTGCTGGAAGACCTCATGCCGCTGGCCGAGGCCAAGCACATCGACATCGGTGTCGAAGGCGCGCTGGACGCCGAAGTGTGGGCAAGCGAGCTGGACATGATCGCTGTGGTCAAGAACCTAGTCGATAACGCCATCCGCTACACGCCAGAGGGAGGGCGTGTTGATCTTTCTGTGGGTGTTTCGGAAGGGAAGGTCGTACTACGTATTCAGGACAGTGGGCCTGGCATTCCGTTGGCTGAACGGGATCGAGTGTTTGATCCCTTCTACCGCACGCTGGGGAGCGAGCAGATCGGCTCGGGTCTGGGACTATCCATTGTCCAGACGATTGCCAATCGCATCGGTGCTGAAATCCGCCTCGACTTCTCAGATCAAGAGAAGCAAACTGGCTTAAATGTTGCCGTTATCGCTCCCATGCGGTAGCGGTTTGAGAAACGCGGAGGCAGGCTAAATGGTTAATTCGGCGGGGTGGTTTTATTGGGCTTTGCTGTCCGCTATCCTTGCGGCACTGACGGCTATTTTTGCCAAGGTTGGCATTCAGGGAGTTGATTCCGATCTGGCCACCTTGATCCGCACGGCCATCATCATCGTCGTCCTGTCGGCGTTTGTTGCCTACACGGGGAAATGGACCAACCCCTTGGAGTTATCACCCAAGACATGGCTTTTTCTCGGGCTGTCCGGCTTGGCGACAGGGGCATCGTGGGTCTGCTACTTCCGCGCACTCAAGATTGGCGATGCATCCAAGGTTGCGCCAGTGGATAAACTCAGTCTTGTCCTGGTGGCGGTATTTGCTTTCGCCTTTTTGGGCGAACGCCCGTCACTGAGGGAGTGGTCCGGCATTTCGATGGTCGCCGGAGGCGTTCTGTTATTGGCGTTCAAGTGATAACAGGTAGGACATACTGACTCAACCAGTCGTCACGATTCGTCTACAGTAACCGCTGTCCTGCCATCAAACTTGACTGAGCAGTTTCTCGCCATCAAGGCGCAACTCGCCCTTCGGCGAAATGTGCCGATACAAGGTCTGTCTTGTGATGCCCAGTTCCTGACATAGATCGCCGACCTTGGTTTCGGGCTGCCCCATAGCGGCCATCGCCAGCCGCAACTTGGCGGCAGTCATCTTGAAGGGCCGGCCGCCCTTCCTACCGCGCGCCCTCGCCGAAGCCAATCCTGCAATCGTGCGCTCGGTAATCAGTTCGCGCTCGAACTCGGCCAGCGCGGCGAAGATGCCGAAGACCAACTTGCCGGCGGCCGTCGTGGTGTCAATGGCTGCACCGTGCCCAGTCAACACTTTCAGACCGATGCCTCGCCCGGTCAGGTCATGCACGGTGTTGATGAGATGCCGCAGATCGCGCCCGAGCCGGTCAAGTTTCCACACCATCAACGTATTCCCCGGTCGTAGCGCCTTCAGGCAGCTCAACAGGCCGGGACGATCCTCGCGTTTGCCCGACGCTTGATCCTCGTAGAGATGGGCCGGATCGACGCCGGCAGCGATCAGTGCATCACGCTGCAAGTCGGTGGCCTGTGAGCCGTCTGCTTTCGATACCCGCATGTAGCCAATCAGCATCTTGCGCCTGTCACATATACGTTCGATTATGTGACAGTGTGCGCCGGAAAATTCTGGCCGTCAAAATTTGTCACTTAACCCGTCATTCTGTCTAAGACATGCAAAGGGTCCATCAGGCTCGTAATGTGACAGAAATTCCGGGGGGATGCCTTCCTTTGCAAAGGTGGCTCGCAACTGTTCCAGGGAAGCTGGGTCGCGCCGACCATAGGAAGCCAAGGCGAACAGCGAGCGC
>NZ_ACQT01000119.1 GCF_000175235.1 Acidovorax delafieldii 2AN
CCTGCAGCTTGCCCATGTGGGCCGTGGCCGGTGCGGGCGGATTGGCCAGGCCCGGCACACGCGTGGGGTTGGTGGCGATGAGCTCGGCCTCGCGGGCGTTCCAGGTGTCCAGCATCTTCTGGTCGGGCAGGCAGCCGATCAGGCCCGGGTGGATCAGGCCCGCGAAGTTCACGCCAGGAATATGGCGGCTGCTGGTGAACATGCCATGAAAGTCCCATATGGACTTTTGCGCGAGCGGGAAATGCTCATCGAGAAAGCCGCCACCGTTCTGCTTGCTGAAGAAGCCGTTGAAGCCCCACAGGCTGTCGTCACGGGCGCCGATGTCAAGCAGGTCCACCACCAGCAGGTCACCGGGCTCGGCGCCTTTCACGCCCACGGGGCCCGACAGGAAGTGCACGGTGGACAGGTCCACGTCACGCACGTCATCAGCGCAGTCATCGTTCTTGATGGCGCCGCCGGTCCAGTCGTAGGTTTCGAGCTTGAACTCCGCGCCCGGCTCCACCCACACAGCCATGGGGATGTCGGGGTGCCAGCGGTTGTGCACCAGCGGGTTGTCGTAGGGCGATTGCTTGAGGTCAACCTTGATGAGGGTTTCGGCCATGGTGTGCTCCTGGAAGGGTGGTGAGAAAAAGGTGGAAGGGAGGGCAAGCAAAGGAAACGGCGCGTTCCTCCTGGGGCCCGTGGCTGTGGCCCAGCCCCTGCTGGCGCCGCCAGGCCATGGCGGCCCGGCTGCGCGGCCCGTGTCCGCTGACGCGCAGGGCGCAGCAACGCGGTAAAGCGGGGAAGGCACCGAGCGCCGCAGAAGGGTGTTGCATGGCCTTCAGACAGAGAGGTACGCCTTGACGCGATCCTGGTCGGTATCGGCCCGCGCGGTTTCATGCACCAGGCGGCCACCCTCGATGACGAACAGCCGGTCGGCCACGTCCATGGCGAACGAAAGCACCTGCTCGCTCACCACGATGGTGATCTTGCGCAGCTTGCGGATCTCGTTGAGTGCCTTGGCGATGTCTTTGATGATCGAGGGCTGGATGCCTTCGGTGGGCTCATCGAGCAGCAGCACCTTCGGGTCGGTGACGAGCGCACGGGCGATGGCCAGCTGCTGCTGCTGTCCACCAGAAAGGTTGCCGCCCTTGCGCCGCCGCATGTCCCACAGCACCGGGAACAGGGCGTAGATGTCGTCGGGTATCTGGCGTGTCCTGGAGTTTTCCAGCCCGGTCTGGATGTTCTCTTCCACCGAAAGCGTGGGGAAGATCATGCGCCCCTGGGGCACATAGGCGATGCCCTTGGCCACCCGGCGAAAGCTCTCGTCCCGGGTCACTTCCTGTCCTGCCACGGTGATGTGGCCGCTCTTGACGGGCATGACGCCCATGAGGCTCTTGAACAGCGTGGTCTTGCCCATGCCGTTGCGGCCCATGATGGCCACGGTTTCGTTCTCGCGGCCCTCGAAGGTGATGCCGTGCAGCGCTTCGCTCTGGCCGTAGGCCACGAACAGATCCTTGACTTCCAACATGCTGGCGCTCCTGTGGTGGTGTGCGTTGTGGCGGCCCGGCTCAGTGGCCCAGGTACACCTCGATGACCCGGGGATCGGCCTGCACCTTCTCCATCGGGCCCTCGGCCAGGATCTTTCCCTGGTGCATCACCGTGACCTTGTGGGCAATGCGTTTGACGAAATCCATGTCGTGCTCGATCACGATCACCGACCGGTTCTTGCAGATGCGCTGCAGCAGGTCGGCCGTGAGCTCGCGCTCGCGTGCGCTCATCCCCGCGATGGGCTCGTCGAGCATGAGCAGCTCGGGCTCCTGCATGAGCAGCATGCCGATCTCCAGCCACTGCTTCTGCCCGTGCGAGAGCAGGCCTGCCTCCATGTCCAGTGCGTCGGCCAGGCCGATGTCCTCGGCCACCACCTGCACTCTCGCCTTGACCTCATCGGTGCACTTGAAGGCCAGCGCGCCCAGCACCGAGCGACCTGCGGGGTATGACACCTCCAGGTTCTGGAACACCGAGAGGTTTTCGTAGATGGAGGGCGTCTGGAACTTGCGGCCGATGCCCAGCCGAACGCGCTTGTGCTCGGCCATGCGCGTGAGCTCCTCGTTCTTGAACTTGATGCTGCCGCCCGTGGCGCGCGTCTTGCCACAGATGAGGTCCAGCAGGGTGGTCTTGCCTGCGCCGTTGGGGCCGATGATCACGCGCAGCTCGTTCCTGTCGATGTACAGCGTGAGGGCGTCGATGGCCTTGAAGCCGTCGAACGACACGGTGAGGTCTTCCACGGCCAGGGTGAAGTCGGTATTGCTCATGGTGGTGCTCCGGTGGTGGCGGTGGGCGGATCAGATGCCCTGGCGGCTCACGCCGTCCGGCAGGTCGGGGCGCACGGCGCAAGAGGGCGCAGCTTCTGCGGCGGCGGGGGCGACGGGTGCCGCCACACTCCCCCGGGGTGCCTTGGCTGAAGCCAGGCGCCGCGCCGCACGGAGGCCCTGCCACCAGGGCACGATGTGGCTCTCCCACAGCCCGGCGAGGCCCATGGGGAAGGCCATGGTCACGCCAATGAACAGGCCTGCCATGAGGAAAAGCCACATTTCTGGAAAGCTCTCCGAGAAGAGCGTCTTGCCCGCATTCACCAGCAGCGTGCCGTACACCGCGCCGACGAGGCTCATGCGCCCCCCGACGGCGGCGTAGATCACCATCTCGATGGAAGGAACAATGCCCACGAAGCTGGGGGACATGAAGCCCACCTGCAGCGAGAACAGGGCGCCGCCAATGCCCGAGAGCGCCGCGGCCAGGCAGAAGGTGAACACCTTGAAGTTGGCCACGTCATAGCCCGAAAAGCGCACGCGGTCTTCCTTGTCGCGCATGGCCAGCAACAGCGTGCCGACCTTGCCCGTCTGTACCCAGCGGCACAGCACGATGGAGCCGATCAGCAGCGCCACGCAGACGTAGTAGAGGATGTACTTGGCGCTGTCGGTGCGCGTATCCCAGCCCCACAGCGTCTTGAGGTCCGTCATGCCGTTGACGCCACCGGTGTAGCCCTGCTGGCCGATGATGAGCACGGTGCAGATCAGCGCCACGGCCTGCGTGATGATGGCGAAGTAGACCCCGCCCACGCGCCGCTTGAACATGGCGAAGCTGATGACCCAGGCCAGGAGCGTGGGTACCACGATCACGGCTGCCAGCGTGAACGGCAGGCTCTTGAACGGCACCCAGAACGCGGGCAGTTCGGTGATCTGGTTCCAGTCCATGAAGTCGGGAATGCCCGGCGTGGACTGAATCTTGGTGCTGATGGGGTCGGACGCTTCCAGCTTGAGGAACATGGCCATGGCGTAGCCCCCCAGCCCGAAGAACACGCCCTGCCCCAGGCTGAGAACGCCGCCATAGCCCCACACCATCACGAGGCCAATGGCCACGAAGGCGTAGGTGAGGTACTTGCCGACCAGGTTGAGCCGGAAGATGTCCAGCGCAAGCGGCAGCACCACGGCCAGCAGCACGGTGAGCAGCACCAGGCTGGCGAGCTGGTAGCGCTGGATCCAGGCTTTGAGGGCATTCATGAGAAGACTCCAGTGAACTCAGAGGGGAAAGAAGGACGGCAGGATCAGCGCCGCACCTTGGAGGCAAACAGGCCCTGGGGCCGCACCATCAGAATCAGCACGATCAGGGACAGCGTGATCACCTTGGCCATGGAGCCAGCCAGGAAGAACTCGGTGATCGACTGCGTCTGCGCGATGCCAAAGGCCGAGACCACGGTGCCCAGCAGACTGGCGGCACCACCGAAGGTGACCACCAGGAACGCATCGACGATGTAGAGCGAGCCGCTGGTAGGCCCCGTGGAGCCGATGGTGGTGAAGGCGGCGCCCGCGATGCCGGCGATGCCGCAGCCAATGGCGAAGGTCAGGCGGTCGGTCTTCTTGGTGTCGATGCCGATGGCGTTGGCCATCACGCGGTTGCTCACCGTGGCGCGCACACGCAGCCCCCAGCGGCTCTTGTGCAGCGCCAGCAGCACACCGCCAGTCACCAGGGCCGTGAGGCCCAGCACGAACAGGCCGTTGATTGGAATGTCCAGCCCCTCGGCCGGGGCCCACGAACCCAGCAACCAGTCAGGCAGCGTGGGGCTGACTTCCTTGGGCCCGATGAAGGTGCGAAAACTCTGCTGCAGCGCCAGGCTGACGCCCCAGGTGGCCAGCAGCGTGTCCAGCGGACGCTTGTAGAGATGGCGGATGAGCCCCCACTCCACGAGCCATCCGGCGGCGAACGCAAAGCCGAACGCCGCCACGATGGCCAGCGGAAAGTAATAAGGCATGAAGGCGGGTGCATGCTGCGCCGTCAGCGTGGAGCCGAGGTAGATGGTGTAGGCGCCGATGGTCATGAACTCGCCATGCGCCATGTTGATCACGCCCATCTGGCCAAAGATGATGGCCAGCCCCAGGCCCATGAGCAGCAACACGGCGAACAGGCTCAGGCCCGCGAAGCCCTGCATCAGGCCGATGTTCATCATTTCGGAAAAAGTCATGGCGCAGCTCCTGGGGCAAGCCGTTGGGGATGGAAAACTTCCATGCGGCGGCCCGGCCTGCCGGCGCAGGCCGCCATGGATCACGCTAGGCAGGGGTTACTGGTAACCCTTGGGGAACGGATCGGGCTTGATCAATTCCGGCGACTCGGAGACCACCTTGAACGTGGCATCCGGCAGGCCCTGCGCGATGCGGGACTTGCTCCACAGATGGTGGTTGGCATCCAGCTTCACGTAGCCCTCGGGCGCAGTCTTGAGTTCGATGCCGGCCGAGGCGGCCACGACCTTGTCCACGTCGAAGCTCTTGGCCTTCTCGACCGCGGCCTTCCAGAGCCAGGGGCCCAGGTAGCCGGCCTGCGTCACGTCGCCGATCACCGCGCTCGGGCCATACTTGGCCTTGAAGGCGGCCACGAACTTCTTGTTGTTCTCGTTGTCGAGCGACTGGAAGTACTTCATCGACGAGTAGAAGCCGGCGAAGTTCTCGCCGCCCACGCCGGTCATCTCGTCCTCGGTGACGGAGAGCGTCACCAGCAGCTGCTTGTCACCCGTGATGCCGGCCGCCTTGAGCGCCTTGTAGAAAGCCACGTTGGAGCCGCCCACCACGGCCACAAACAGGCAATCGGGCTTTTGCACCTTGATCTTGTTCATCAGCGAGCCAAAGTTGGTGCTGCCCAGCGGGTAGTACTCCTCGCCGACGACCTTGCCCTTCTGGAAATTCTCGATGTGCTTGCGCGCGATCTTCATCGAGGTGCGCGGCCAGATGTAGTCCGATCCGATCAGGAAGAAGGTCTTGGCCTTCTTCTCGGTCTTGGCCCAGTCCAGGCTGTAGAGGATCTGCTGGGTGGCCTCCTGGCCCGTGTAGATGACGTTCTTCGACTGCTCCAGACCTTCATAGAACGTGGGGTAGTACAAAAGGCCATTCTCCTTCTCGAACACGGGCAGCACGGCCTTGCGCGAAGCGCTGGTCCAGCAGCCGAACACGGCGGCGCAGCGGTCGTTGATGAGCAGCTTCTTGGATTTTTCCGCGAAGGTGGGCCAGTCGGACGCGCCGTCTTCCTTGATGACCTTGATCTTGCGGCCCAGCACGCCGCCCATGGCGTTGATCTGGTCGATGGCGAGCTGCTCGGCCTGGATGGATCCGGTTTCGGAGATGGCCATGGTGCCGGTGGCGGAGTGCAGCTGGCCCACCGTCACTTCGGTGTCCGTGACGGCCAGCTTGGTCGTGTTGACCTGGGCCGTAGGCTGGCCGAACGACCACGACGGCAGACCCGCCACGGAGGCCGCGCCCAGGGCTTGCAGCAGGCGCCGGCGGCCCGCGTCCGTGGAGGGGTGGGTGGTGACATGGGCTTCGGACGGGTGCTTCATGAAGGCGCTCCTTGCGGCTGACGGGTTGATGAGAGTCGGCGTATTTCGCCGCGCTGGAATGAAGATTAGGGACAACCCGCCCTACCGCCCATACGTCAATTAACGTAGAGCGCTGCGGCGCGCTCGCGCCGCAGCAGATGGCGCACCGGGGTGCCGCAGCAAGGGCTAGAACGTTTCTTGCATGCCGCTGCGCATGCACCGTTCTCCCCCTTCTTCACCGGCGGCACCCCAGACGATCTTTCGCTTCCGGCGCGAATACAACGCGTGGGTGGCCGACGAGACCATGGAGGACTACGCGCTGCGCTATACGCCCCGAAGTTTTCGGCGCTGGAGCGAATTCCGGGTGGCGAACACGGCGTTTGGCTCGCTGTCGTTCCTGGCCCTGGAAGCCATTGGCGGGGCCATCGCGCTCAACTACGGCTTCAGCAACGCCATGTGGGCGATCTTGGTCGTGGGGCTCGTGATCTTCTTCACGGGCTTGCCCATCGCCTACTACGCAGCGCGCTACGGGCTGGACATGGACCTGCTCACCCGAGGTGCCGGCTTTGGCTATCTGGGCTCCACCCTCACGTCACTGATCTACGCGGTGTTCACCTTCATCTTCTTCGCGCTGGAGGCGGCCATCATGGCGCTGGCGCTGCAGATGGTGCTGGACTGGCCGATCGAATGGTGTTACGTGCTGTCTTCCGTCGTGGTTCTGCCGCTGGCCATGCGCGGCATCACCCTGATTTCCAGGCTGCAGGCCTGGACGCAGCCGCTGTGGCTTTTCCTGCTCATCGTCCCTTTCGTCTGGATTGCGCTGGCGCAACCGCAGCTCTATCGGGACTTCAGCAGCCTCTCGGGCCTTCGCAGCGGCAGCAGCGGGTTCTCGGCCCTGATGTTCGGCGCAGCGGCCACGGTCATCTTCTCGCTGGTGGTGCAGATCGGCGAACAGGTGGACGTTCTGCGCTTCCTGCCCGTGCGCACCGCGGCCAACCGCTGGCGCTGGTGGGGTGCGGTGCTGGTGGCCGGGCCGGGCTGGATCGTGATGGGCATGCTCAAGATGGCGGGCGGCGCATTTCTGGCCTTCACGGCGCTGCAGTTCGAGGTGGGTGCACACCGCGCGGCCGAGCCCACGCAGATGTTCCTGACGGGCTATCAGCAGGTGATGCAGGCGCTCGGCCTTCCGGGGCTGGCCGTGGCCATCACGGTGGTGTTTGTTGTGGTTTCGCAGATCAAGATCAACGTCACCAACGCCTACGCAGGCTCCCTGGCCTGGTCGAACGTCTTCGCGCGCGTGACGCGCAGCCACCCGGGGCGGGTGGTATGGCTGGTGTTCAACGTGGGCATTGCCACGCTGCTCATGACGCTGGGCGTGTTCGGCGCACTGGAGAAGGTGCTGGCCGTCTACAGCAACGTGGCCATTGCCTGGGTGGGCGCGCTGGTGGCCGACCTTGTCATCAACAAGCCGCTGGGCCTGTCGCCCCAGGGCATCGAGTTCCGCCGCGCCCACCTGTACGACTTCAACCCCGTGGGCCTGGGCGCCATGGTGCTGGCCGCAGCCGTCGCCTGCTGCGCCTATGCAGGGCTGCTGGGCGACCATGCCGCTGCATTCTCACCGTTCATCGCACTGGTGCTGTCCATGGCGCTGGCGCCCCTGCTGGCCTGGGCCACCCGCGGGCGCTGCTACCTGGCGCGGCCGCCCGAAACCACTTGGCAGTGCGGCGAGACAGTGCGCTGCGCCGTGTGCGAAAACCAGTTCGAGCCGGAAGACATGGCGCGTTGCCCCGCCTATGCAGCACCCATCTGCTCGCTGTGCTGCTCGCTCGAGTCGCGCTGCCATGACCGCTGCAAGACCGGGTCGCGCGCGTCTGAACAGTTGCGCGCCGTGGCGCTGCTGCTGCTGCCGCGCCGATGGGCGGCAAAGGTCAACTTTCGCCTGGGCCAGTACCTGGCGGTCACGGTGTCGCTGTGGGCGGCAATGGCGTTCATCGTCGGCGTGGTCTATGTGCAGGAGAGCCTGGACACCCCGGCGCAGTTCCTGCGGACGCCCTTCCTCAAGGTGTTTGCCCTGCTGGCCCTGATGGCTGCCGTCAGTGCCTGGTGGGTGGTTCTGAGCACGGACAGTCGCCGCATGGCGCAGGACGAATCCGAACGGCAGACCCAGCTGCTCCTGCAGGAGATTGAAGCCCACAAGCGCACCGACGCCGAGCTACAAAAAGCCAAGGACCTGGCCGTGGCCGCCAGCCAGGCCAAGACCCGCCACGTGGCGGGCATGACCCACGAGCTGCGCTCCCCCCTCAACAGCATCCTGGGCTACACCCAGATCCTGCTGAAGAACCCGCAAACCGACGGCTGGCTGCGCGACACCCTCTCCACCATCCAGCACAGCGGCCAGCACATGCATGCGCTCATCGACGGTTCACTGGACCTGGCGCGCATCGAGGCGGGCCGCCTGCGGCTGGAGCCGACGCCCCTGCCCCTGGCCGAGTTGCTGGAGGATGTGGAAGGCATGTTGCGCCCGCTGGCGGAGACGAAAGGCCTGCGCTTCGCCGTGCAGGTGGTGGGCGCCGCGCCGGCGTGGATACGTGCCGATGCCAAGCGCCTGCGGCAGATTCTGATCAACCTGCTGACCAATGCCGTGCGCTTCACCGACCAGGGCGAAGTGCGCCTGCGGTGGGATTTCAGCCAGCATGTCTCGCGCATCGAAGTGATAGACACCGGTATCGGCATCGCCCCGCTGGACCAGGAGCGCATCTTCCTGCCCTTCGAGCGCGGCAGTGCCGGGCGCCGCGCCAGCGAGGTGGGCACCGGCCTGGGCCTGACCATCACCCACCTTCTGACCCAGCTCATGGGCGGCGAACTCTCGCTCCGCAGCGCGCCGGGCCGGGGCAGCACCTTCACGGTACGCCTGTACCTGCCCGGCATTGCGCCCGACCCGTCCCGCCCCCCGCTGCGCAGCGTGGCCCTGCGCCCGGTGATCGGCTATCTGCTGCCGCTCCGCACCCTGCTGGTCGTGGACGACCAGCCGCTGCAGCGGCAGCTGCTCGCTGCGATGCTGGTGCCCCTGGGGTTCACGGTGCGCGAAGCCGCCAGCGGCCAGGAATGCCTGGAAATCGTGCAGAACACCCCGCCCGACCTGGTGCTGCTCGACCTCACCATGGACGATCTCGATGGCTGGCGCACCGCAGAGATGCTGCGCGCGCTGCCATGCGGCGCCGACATCCCCATCGTGTTTGTGTCGGCCAATCTGTTCGATAACCAGCCCGCTCGGCTCGCCGCGCTGCGCTGCCAGGGCTTTGTGGGCAAGCCGGTGGCCGAATCCGAGCTGCTCGATGCCCTGGAGCACGCATTGCAGTTGGAATGGGTCTATGACAACACCCCGCTGATTGCTGCGAACGGGACGCCGCTTGCCCCGCATCCGGCTGCGCACGCCCCAAAACGGTGCACTCCACAGGACATGATGGCCCTGCCCGAATCGCTGCGCGAAGACCTGGTGCGGCTTGCGCAACAAGGCCAGGCCTCGGCCCTGCGCCAGCTGCTGCACCGCGCGCTGCAGGAGTGGCCCGCCCACGCCGCGGCCCTGCGCCAGCTTAAAACGTGCGCAGACCAGTTTGATCTCCAGGCCCTGGCGCGGCATTTGCGAGAGCCCGACCATGACGCCCAACCCTGAACCCAGCTCCCCGCCCGCAGGCCGGGTCATCCTGGTGGTGGACGACGCCATCGACACCCTGCGCATGCTGTGCGATGCCCTGGCACTGGAAGGCTATACGGTGCTGGTGGCCCGCGACGCGGATGAGGCGCTGCAGCGCTTCGACATCGCCGTACCCGACGGTGTGTTGCTGGATGCCGTGATGCCCCGCATGGACGGCTTCGCACTGTGCCGCCAGCTCAAGGCCACCCCGGCCTGGTCGCATGTTCCGGTGCTGTTCATGACCGGCCTGTCGGAAACCGACCAGATCATCCAGGGCTTTGCCTGCGGCGGGGTGGATTACGTCGTCAAGCCCCTGCGCATTCCGGAGGTGCTGGTGCGGCTGGCAACCCATGTGCGCAACGCCCATGCCACGCGCCTGGCGCGCGAGGCGGTGGACGTGGCCGGCATGGGGGTTGTCATGCTGGATTCCCAGGGGCGCATCGCCTGGTGTTCACCCCAGGCCGCCCTGTGGCTGGACAGCAGCTTCGCCGACCAGGCGCCGCAGGCCCGTGCCGACTGGCTGCAGTCCGCATCGGGCGCCGGGGAGATTTTCATGCCCATGCCGGGTGGTGGCCGCCTGGGCGCGCGCCACCTGGGCGCGAGTGGCCTGACCGAATCGATGCTGCTGCTGCGCCTGGCCGCGGCAGACACGCCACCGCGCCAACCGGAGGTGCCGTTGACGCCCCGTGAAACCGAAGTGCTGGCATGGCTCGCCAAGGGCAAGACAAACCGCGACATCGCGGACATTTTGGGAATGAGCCCCCGCACCGTCAACAAGCACCTGGAGCACATCTTTGAAAAACTGGGCGTGGAAACGCGCTCTGCCGCCACGGCCGTTGCCAGCAAATTCCTGCTGCCAGGCGTCTAGCCCCTGAAGTGCCGGGGCGACCTGAGCAGGAGGACGCACGCGATGCGCGCGTGCCTTTCACCATGGGTCTCAAGGCCTTGCTGAGTGGCGAAGGCCAAGCACAAGGGGCCGGCACCCAGCCGCTCTCTGTCCGCCCCTAAACCGCCTGCAATGCCGAAGCCGGCAGTCCGAACACCCGGTCGAACACCCAGTTGAACACGAAGGTATAGCAAAGGAAGAAAACGATCAGGCCCAGATCCATCACGAAGGCCTGCCAAAGGCTGATGCCAAACCACCACGCAAACAGCGGCACCAGCGTGAACACCAGCCCGCCCTCGAAGCCGATGGCATGGGCCGCCCGGCGCGCCACGCTGCGCCCGCGCACGGCCTGGCGCGACTCCCAGCGCTCGAAGGCCCAGTTGAATACGATGTTCCATACCACCGCGATGGCCGATGCCGCCGCCGCCACCACGCTGGAATGGCCGGCGCCCTGCCCCGTCAATTGGGCCAGCCCCACGGTGGCCGCCCCGATGGCGATCAGTTCATAGAGCGTGACGTAGATGACGCGGCGCCACGGGCCCTGCAGCCCCGGCGGGGCGGAGGCTGGCGGCAGGGGAACGGAAGGGGGCAAAAGAGACGACATGCGCCCACTTTATGTGCTAATTGCTGATATATAAAATCAGCTTATTTCAGGTTTACTGATAGATCATGGCTTTTTCTTCGGACAGCGTGCAGGTGTTTCTGGAGGTGCTCGACCAGGGCTCTTTTTCGGCTGCCGCGCGTGCGCTGTCGCGGGTGCCGTCCGCCGTGAGCATGACCATTGCCCACCTGGAGGCCGAGCTGGACGTGACCCTGTTCGACCGCAGCGGGCGCGAGCCCCGCCCCACCGCCGCCGCCCGTGCGCTGGAGCCACAGGCCCGGTTGCTGGCCGGGCAACTGCAGCAGCTCAATGCGCAGGCGCTGGCCCTCACCCAGGGACTGGAGGAGCGCCTGACGCTGGCCATTGCCCCCGAGTTGCTGGCCGCGCGCTGGAGCAGCCCGCTGGCCACGCTGGCGCAGGAATACCCGCTGCTGCAGGTGGAGGTGCTGGCCGCGCCCCAGGTCGATGCCCTGGCCCTGTTGCACAGCGGGCGGGCGCAGTTGGCGCTGGTGTTCGAGCGCCCCAGCATCGACGGGCGCGAGGGTTTCCAGGAGGTGGGCAGCGAGACCTTG